>DASWUV010000062.1:0-59332 GCA_036401495.1 Pseudonocardia sp.
GGCGGCCGCCGGGCCGAACCCGCGCGGCGCGACCCCGCGCGCCGCAGGCCCCGAATCGGCCTCGCTCGCGACGGTGCCCGCAGGCACGAGCCGGAGACCACTCCCCGGCCGCGCGGAACCGGCCCCGCCCGGCGGACGAACCGGGCGTGGCCCGACCGCGCCACGGCGCGGTGGGCGGACCCATGACTGCTGCTGCTCCCCCGGCTCCGGATGATCCATCCCCGCGTAGCCGTGCGTGCGCTCCCTCATCCCGCGCCTCCCGTTCGACCGCTCTTGCCCAAACACGCGTTCGAATGAACGTCTGAGGGGTGTCTACCACCGGCCACCGACAAAACCGGAGAAAAGTGTGCGTGTCGTTCGAACATGTGTTTGGCGATCATCGCGGTGAGGGCTACCGTCTTGGGCGATGCGGCGCAGCCGAAGCTTTCCGACGTGCAAGGACACCTGGTCCGATCAGGTCGGCACAACGGCGGGAGTCGCGCCGGAACCGGCACAAAGGCCCGAGGAGGAGCACACGCCATGGCAGCCGACGAGCCCGAGAACGCAACAGGCGAGCAAGCCGACAGCGGGACCGCGGTCGTCCGCGCGTTCCCCGATCCCCGCCTGACGGCACGGCAGCGCAAGGTGCTGCGCGTCATCAAGGAGTGGGTCGAGAAGCACGGCTACCCGCCGAGCGTCCGCGAGATCGGTGACGCGGTCGGGCTGCAGTCCACGTCCTCGGTCCACCACCAGCTGCGCACCCTCGAGCGCAAGGGCTACCTGCGGCGCGATCCCAACCGCACCCGCGCCGTCGACGTGCGTATGCCGGAGGACCAGCCCCACCCGCCCGCCGAGGACGTCGTCGACGCCCGCCTCGCCTCCGGCGACCTGCACCCCGAGCCCGCGTTCGTCCCGCTGCTCGGCGACATCGCCGCCGGTGGACCGATCCTGGCCGAGCAGGCCGTCGAGAGCGTGTTCCCGCTGCCCCGCGAAATCGTCGGCGAGGGCACGCTGTTCCTGCTGCACGTTCGCGGCGACTCGATGATCGAGGCGGCGATCACCGACGGCGACTGGGTGGTCGTGCGGCAGCAGCCGGTGGCGGAGACCGGCGAGATCGTCGCCGCCATGATCGACGGCGAGGCCACGGTCAAGACCTTCCGCCGCCGCGACGGACACAACTGGCTGATGCCTGCCAACCCCGCCTACGAGCCCATCCCCGGTGACGACGCCACGGTGCTCGGTCGCGTCGTCGCGGTGCTCAGGCGGCTATAGAGGGATCTTGTGGTGTTCCCGTCGCCATGACCACGGCAACGCGACAAGATCGCTCAGTCGGTGCTCGGCACGATCACCACGGGATAGCGCGCGGTGCGCACCAGTGCGCCCGCCACCCCGCCCAGCAGCAACCGTCGCATGAACCGGTAGCCGCGCGAGCCGAGCACCAGGAGGTCGGTGCGCTCGGGGAGGGCGGCGAGCACCTGCGCGACGTGGCCGATCACGACGTCGGCCAGCGTGTCGATCTCCAGTGGCGCCGAGGCCACGCCTTTGTGCGCGAGCACTCTGGCTGCGGGCTCGTCCTCCGCGGTGGCCGCCACCGTGACGAACCGCAGCACCGCTCCGGTGCGGCTGGCGAGATGCACGGCGGTCGCAGCAGCCCGGTCTGCCTCGGCCGACCCGTCGTACGCCACGGCGATCGAGAGGATGCGCGAGCCCGCGGTGTGCCGGTAGCCCCGCGGCGCGATCGCCACGGGACAGCGGGTGCTGGGCAGCAGCCGATGCACCGTCCGGCCAGGGGAGAGCCTGCCGAGCAGCCCGTGCCCCGTGGAGCCGACGACGAGCACCGCGGCCCCGACCTCGTCGGCGTAGTCGGTGAGCACGGTTGCGACCGAGCCCGGCCCGAGCGCGGCGAACTCGGGCTCGTCGGTGCCCCAGCCCTCGCCGATCAGCTCGCGCGCCCGTGCGAACCGGGCCAGCGCGACCTTGCGTGCCTTGGGCAGCCACCGGGGATCCTGCGCGACGGCGGCGAGGCCGCGCCCGTCGGTGGGATAGACCGTGGCGACGATGGCGCCGAGCCCGGTGAGGCGGGTCAACTGGGCGCCCAGCACGAGCGCGTCGTGCCCGCCGGGAGTGTCCTCGTACCCGGTGACGATCGGCACGCGCTCTCCTCCCGCCGCCCGCAACGCTAGCCGCCGATCGGTGCCCGAGCCACCGCGACGCCGATCGGTTACGCAGCCGTCACGTGCCCGGCCGACTCCGCAGAAGTTGTGGCGTCCACGGAGAAGGCCGAACGTGGCGAAGGCGGCTCGACCACCCGCCCGGAGCGCAGAGCGCACCGCCGAAGGGCGTCAGCGACGCGTGCCCTCTGTGACGTACGGGAGGACGGCAGGAGCGAGTTCGGGGCCGACGCGCGCACACAGCCGGGTGCCCTCGGGCGTGTGGTCTTCCGTGAGCACCTCACCCTCGCTGTGGATCCGCGCGACCAGCGAGCCCTGGTCGTAGGGCAGGAGCAGCTCCAACTCCACCTCGGGCCGCGGCAGCAGCTCCGCGATCCGCTCACGGAGCCGGGCGATGCCGTCGCCGCGGCGGGCGGAGACGAACACGGTCTGGGGCAGCAGATGGCGCAGCCTGGCCAGCTGGAGGTCGCCTGCCGCGTCGATCTTGTTCACGACGAGCAGCTCGCGCGGCATCGCGCCGTGTTCGGCCCCGATCTCGGCCAACACCTCCCGCACTGCGGTGATCTGCTCTTCAGGGAACGCGTCGGATGCGTCGACGACGTGCACGAGCAGATCGGCGGCCGCCGTCTCCTCCAACGTGGAGCGGAACGCCTCCACCAGCTGGTGGGGCAGGTGCCGCACGAACCCGACGGTGTCGGTGAGCGTGTAGGTGCGCCCGTCGCCGGTGGTGGTCTTGCGCGTGGTGGGGTCCAGCGTGGCGAACAGCGCGTCCTCCACCAGCACTCCCGCGCCGGTGAGCGCGTTGAGCAGGCTGGACTTGCCTGCGTTGGTGTAGCCGACGATCGCGACCGAAGGCACTTCATGGCGGCGGCGTGACCCGCGCTGCGTCTCACGCACCTGCTTCATGGCGCCGATCTCGCGGCGCAGCTTGGACATGCGCGTGCGGATGCGGCGCCGGTCCAGCTCGATCTTCGTCTCACCGGGGCCACGGCCGCCGATCCCGACGCCGCCCGCTGCCCGCCCACCGACCTGGCGGGAGAGCGCCTCGCCCCAACCGCGGAGGCGCGGAAGCAGGTAGGACAGCTGCGCGAGCTCGACCTGCGCTTTGCCGTCCCGCGAGCGGGCGTGCTGGGCGAAGATGTCGAGGATCAACGCGGTGCGGTCGATCACCTTGACCTTGAGCTTCTCCTCCAGCTGCCGCAGCTGGCCGGGCGAGAGCTCGCCGTCGCAGATGACCGTGTCGGCCTCGGCCGCCTGCACCGCGGCGCGCAGCTCCTCGACCTTGCCGGAGCCGATGTAGGTGGCCGGGTCCGGCTGCGGGCGGCGCTGGATGAGGCCGTCGAGCACCGCGGAGCCCGCGGTCTCGGCCAGCCGAGCGAGCTCGTACATCGACGCGCGCGCCTGCTCGGAGGTTCCCGACGTCCAGACTCCGACGAGCACCACGCGCTCCAGGCGGAGCTTGCGGTACTCGACCTCGGTGACGTCGGTGAGCTCAGTGGACAGACCGACGACGCGGCGGAGTGAAGAACGCTCCTCCAGCTCGAAGTCACCGGTCGTGAATGCGGGTTCAGTCATCGTGTTAGTCATGCTCCCACGTCAACGCCGACGGCGTCGCCACTGTTTCCCGATCGGAGGGCGATTTCGACGAGCTAGCCTCGTCTGGTGCGCCATCATGATCTCGTCGTCATCGGCACCGGATCGGGCAACTCGATCGTCGACGACCGCTTCGCCGACCTCGACGTCGCTTTCATCGAGCACGGCGTCTTCGGCGGCACCTGTCTCAACGTGGGCTGCATACCCACGAAGATGTTCGTCTACCCGGCCGACATCGCCCAGCACATCCGACACGCGAACCGCTACGGCATCGACGCCACGCTGGACAAGGTGCGCTGGCGCGACATCCGGGACCGGATCTTCGGCCGCATCGACCCCATCTCCGCCAAGGGACACGCTTACCGCGCGCACCGCAGCCCGAACGTCACGCTCTACGACGGCCACGCGCGGTTCACCGGCCCTAAGCAGCTCACCGTCGAGGGCGTCGTCGACCTGACCGCCGACCGGATCGTCATCGCGACCGGTGGCCGCCCGGTGATCCCGGACGCGGTGCGCGACGTGCCCTACTACACGTCCGACACGATCATGCGCATCGACGACGTGCCGGAACATCTCGTGATCCTCGGTTCCGGGTACATCGCGGCCGAGTTCGCGCACGTGTTCTCGGCCTTCGGCTCGCGCGTCTCGGTGATCGGGCGCAGCGAACTGCTGCTGCGAGCCCACGACGAGACAGTGGCCGAACGCTTCACGAGCCTGGCGGCCGAGCGCTGGGACGTCCACCTCGGCCATGCGGTGGCGGCCGCGGCCCACGACCACACCGGCGTCACGCTCACCTTGGACGACGCGTCGACCGTGCGCGGGGACATGCTGCTGGTGGCGGCGGGCCGGATGCCCAACGGCGACCTCCTCGACCTGGACAAGGCAGGCGTCGACACCGACCGGGACGGCCGGGTGCTCGTCGACGACCAGCAGCGCACGTCGGCGGAGGGGATCTACGCCCTCGGCGACGCCAGCTCGCCGTTCCAGCTCAAACACGTCGCCAACCACGAGGCCAAGGTCGTCGCGCACAACCTCCTGTACCCGCTGTCGCCGCGGCACACCGACCACCGGTTCGTGCCTGCTGCGGTGTTCACCGATCCGCAAGTCGCCTCCGTCGGGCTGACCGAGGCGCAGTGCAGGGCCGCGGACCTGGACTACGTCGTGAAGATCCAGGACTACAGCGGCGTCGCCTACGGCTGGGCGATGGAGGACACCAGCGGCTTCTGCAAGGTGATTGCCGAGATCGGCACCGGGCGGCTGCTGGGCGCGCACATCATGGGTCCGCAGGCGCCGTCGCTGATCCAGCCGCTGATCCAGGCCATGTCGTTCGGACTGGCCGCGCACACCATGGCGACCGGGCAGTATTGGATCCACCCAGGGCTGCCGGAAGTGGTGGAGAACGCACTGCTCGGGCTCAATCTCTGACCGATCCGCGGTTTAAGTGCGCTCCGAACGTTGGTACACAGGATATGAAGGTTGCCCTAACACCCGAGAGGACTTCATGACCGTCACTGAGAGCCCGACCAGACCGCCGGGCCCCCAGCCCATCCTCGATGGCACCCGTGGGCATGCCCAGCAAATAGGTGTGTACGTGTTCGTGGTGGTCCCCCTGCTCGCGTTGATCGCGGCAGTGCCGTTCGCATGGGGGTGGGGCCTGAGTTGGGTCGACATCGCCATCGCCGCGGTGTTCTACGTGATCAGCGGCCTGGGCATCACGGTGGGTTTCCACCGCTACTTCACCCACAGCTCGTTCAAGGCGGCCCGCCCGCTGCGCGTCGGGCTCGCCATCGCGGGCCAGCTGGCGATGCAGGGCCCGGTCGTCGACTGGGTGGCTGACCACCGCCGCCACCACGCGTTCTCCGACAAAGAGGGCGACCCGCACTCCCCGTGGCTGTTCGGCACGAGCGCGGCCGCACTGGCCAAGGGCTTCTGGCACGCCCACACCGGCTGGCTGTTCAGCCGTGACCAGACCAACGAGAAGCGGTTCACCCCGGACCTGCTCGCCGACCGCGACATCATGGCCGTGAACAGGTCGTTCGTGCCCATGTCCGTCGCGACGCTGCTGGCGCCCGCGCTGCTCGGCGGCCTGCTGACCTGGTCGTGGTGGGGCGCGCTCACGGCGTTCTTCTGGGCGGGCCTGGTGCGGGTGGCGCTGCTGCACCACGTCACGTGGTCGATCAACTCGATCTGCCACATGATCGGCGACGCGCCGTTCGCCGCACGGGACCACTCGCGCAACGTCTGGCCGCTGGCCGTGCTGTCCTTCGGTGAGTCGTGGCACAACCTGCACCACGCCGACCCCACCTGCGCGCGGCACGGCGTCCAGCGCGGGCAGGTCGACATCTCGGCCCGCGTGATCTGGGCGTTCGAGAAGTTCGGCTGGGCCACCTCGGTGCGCTGGCCGACGCCTCGGCGCCTGCAGCGCCTCGCCGCGACGAGCTGACCGACCGCTCCGCAGCCACACACCGCCCCGGCCCCGCGCTCGACGTGGGTCCGGGGCGGTTGGGCGTGCGAGGCGCGCTTCACGCCCGGGTGAGTCGTGCACCTGAGCACGGCGAGCCGGGCCCCGCGCGCAGGTGAGTCGTGCACCTGAGCACGGCGAGTTGGGCCCCGCGCGCAGGTGAGTCGTGCACCTGAGCACGGCGAGTTGGGCATCTGGGCACGGGCGCCGGTTGAGCGCGGGACTCACCGTGCCGACCGGCCGAACTCAACGTGCCGAAATGCACGACTCACCCTGCCGCCGCGCCGGACTCGCCGTGTCCAGCTGCACGACTCACCCTGCTGCCGCGCACGACTCACCGTGCCGAACTGCCGGACTCACCGTGCCGAGCTGCGAGACTCACCTTGGGGGTCAGTGTCCAGGAGTCAGGCGGCGGGGTCGTAAGGCTGCCCCGGAGGGCTCTCGCCGCGGATCTCGCCCACCAGCTTCGTCACGTCGGACATGATCGCCCCGGTGGCGGCGTCCAGTGCCGTGCGCGTGCGCGGTCCGCCCAGCCAGGCCGAGAGGTCGACGGGCGGTCCGGCCACCACCGTCACCCGCTTGCGGGGGAACAGCCGAGGCACGCCGCCGCCGGGCGGCATCACGTCCTGCGTGCCCCAGTTCGCGATCGGGATCACCGGCGCCCCGGTGACCAGTGCGATCCGCCCGATCCCGTTCTTGGCCTTCATCGGCCAGCCGTCGGGGTCGGCGGTGTAGGTCGCCTCCGGGTAGAACACCACGATCTCGCCGCGGTTGACCGCCTCGATCGCGTCGCGGTAGGCGTCACCCGCACGGGTGGACATGCGGTAGACGGGGATGTGCCCGCCCTTGCCGAGAACCGAGCGCACCACCGGGATCTTCCACAGCTCGGCCTTGGCGAGGAAGCGCGGCATGCGGCCGTGTGAGATGCAGAACGCGACGTCGAAGATCGGGTCGGCCAATGAGACGTGGTTGGCCGCGAGCAGCGCCCCACCCGTGCGGGGCAGGTGCTCGCCACCCCGCCACCCGACCCGGCTGCCGAACATCGTGAACGGCCACAGCAGGGCGATGGCGAACCCGTACCAGAAGCCCGACGAGCGTCGCCTGCGCGTGAACGACAGCCGCAGCTTCGCGACCGTCGTCAGCGGTGTCACCGTGTCCATGCGCACTCCTGTCCGACCTTCACCGTCTCGCGGATCATCCCGTGTAACGGCACGATCAGCAGCGGGCACCCCGCCGCCAGCGACGGTGTGACGTCGCTCTCAGACGCCGTCCGGAGGCCGGGGAGTGAGAGAACACCGGCCCGAGGAACAACTCCGATGAGGTCGCGTGTCTGACACCCTGCCCCGACTCGAGACGGTCGGCTCGCCCCCCGCCACTCCCCCGGCTGTCGTGCTCGTTCTGCATGGCGGCAGGGCCCGCAGCACGGAAAGCGGCGAGCGCAAGCGGCTGACCTATCGCCGCATGATCCCCTTCGCCAGGATGCTCGCCCGTCGCGGACTGGCGGTGCACGTCCTGCGCTACCGGGTCCGCGGCTGGAACGCGCCGGCCCGCGACGCCCTCAAGGACGCCCAGTGGGCCACCGGCGAGCTCGCCCGGCGCTACCCCGGCCTGCCGGTCGTCCTGCTCGGACACTCGATGGGCGGACGGGCAGCTCTGGGCGCCGCGGGAGCGGCCAACGTCACGGCGGTCTGCGCGCTCGCGCCCTGGCTGGACGAGGGCGACCCCACGAGCCAGCTCGCCGGACGGACGGTGTTCATCGCCCACGGCGACCAGGAGCGCTGGACCGACCCGCGCCAGTCCTTCGCCTACGCGATGCGCGCGAAGGCGGCGGGCGTGGCGATCTGCCGCTTCGAGGTGCGCGGCGCGGGCCACTTCATGGTGTCCAGGGCGGGCGAGTGGAACGCGCTCGTGCGGCGTTTCGTGCTCGGCGTCACCGGTGTCGAACCCCTTGACCCGGCGATTGCGAACGCACTGGCAGAGCCCGCTCCGAAGGGCCTGAACGCTCAGCTCAGCGAAATGGAGTCCGCGCAGTGACAACAGAAGCGGCGGGGACCAGAAACCCGGGAACCCGTGCCACGGCCGTCGTGATCGGCTCCGGTGTCGCCGGGCTCACCGCCGCCTACCTGCTGCAGCGTCGCTACGAGGTGACGCTCTTCGAGGCCGACGGGCGCCTCGGCGGCCATGCGCACACCCACGAGCTCGCCACCTCCGACGGCGGAACGGCCAACGTCGACTCCGGCTTCATCGTGCACAACCGCCGCACCTACCCGAATCTGCTGCGGCTCTTCGGCGAGCTGGGCGTCGAGACGCAGGACTCGGACATGTCCATGAGCGTCCGGTGCGAGGGCTGCGGGCTGGAGTACGCAGGCGCACGGGGACTCGGTGGGCTCCTCCCGCAGGCCTCCAACGCGGCACGGCCCGCCTACCTGCGCATGCTCGCCGAGGTGGCGCGCTTCCACCGACACGCCCGGCGGGTGCTGGCCGACGAGCGCGCGGGCGACGTGACGCTCGGGGCGTTCCTCGCCGTCGGCGGCTACTCCCGCTACTTCGTCGACCACTTCATGCTGCCGGTAGTGTCGGCGGTCTGGTCGGCGGGCGAGACCGTGTCGCTCGCCTACCCGGCGCGGTACCTGTTCGCGTTCCTGTCGCACCACGGCATGCTCGCGGTCGGCGGCTCGCCGCAGTGGCGGACGGTGGTCGGCGGGTCGCGCACCTACGTCGAGGCCGCGGTGAAGAACCTGACGGCGGTGGCGGTGTCCACGCCGGTGCGGGCGCTCACGCGGACCGACGCCGGTGTGGAGGTCCGCGACGACGCAGGCGCCACGTACTACGCGGACGTCGCCGTCGTCGCCACCCATCCCGACCAGGCCCTCGCGCTGCTCGGCGCGCCCACCCGGACCGAGCAGGCTGTGCTCGGCGCGTTCCGGTACTCGCGCAACGTCACGCAGCTCCACCACGACACGTCGGTCCTGCCCCGGCAGCCGCGCGCGCGGGCGTCGTGGAACTACCTGAAGAGCGGCTGCGCGTCGACGGGCGACCCGGTGCTGGTCAGCTACGACATGAACCGCCTGCAGCGCCTCGCCGAGCCCGACGACTACGTCGTCACCCTGAACGGCACCGACCGCGTGGACCAGAGCCAGGTCATCGCCACGATGGCGTACGAGCACCCGATCTACACCCCGGAGTCGGTGGCCGCGGGACGACGGCTTCCCGAGCTGAACGACGGCACGCTCGCCTTCGCGGGCGCCTACCACGGGTGGGGCTTCCACGAGGACGGCTGCGCTGCGGGCGTCCGCGCCGCGGCGTCGCTGGGGGTGGGGTGGTGACCGGGGTCGCGCCGCACGCCTCCCCCGCGCTCTCCGCCGTCCCCGCTCTTCACGACGTCCCCGCTCTCTATGACGTAACCGTGCGCCACGTCCGCCGCGCGGTGCTGCACCGCGACTTCGGCCATGCCGTCTACCTGTGGCTTGTCGACCTGGACGCGCTGCCCGACCTGCCGCGATGGCTGCGGCCCTTCGCCCGGTTCACCGCGGCCGACCACCTCGGCGACCCGCACCTCACGATCCGGCAGAACCTCGACCGCTTCCTCGCCACCCGGGGCGTGGACCTGCGCGGCGGGCAGGTGCTGATGCTCGCCAACGCCAGGGTGCTCGGCCACGTGTTCAACCCGCTGACCGTCTACTGGTGCCATCACCCCGACGGCGTGCTCGCCTGCGTCGTCGCGGAGGTCCACAACACCTACGGGGAGCGGCACTGCTACCTGCTGCACCCCGACGAGCACGGGCGCGCAGACGCGGACAAAGACTTCTACGTCTCGCCGTTCCTCTCGGTCGAAGGCGACTACCGCATGCGGCTGCCCCTGCCCGACGAGCGTCTGGCGTTGGCGATCACGCTGCGGCAGAGGGGGTCCACGGCGCTGACCGCCACCGTCGTCGGCGCACGCAGGCCTGCCACGCCCGCGTCGCTGCTGCGCATGCTCGCGCGGCGGCCGCTGGTCACCCAGCGCACGTCGGCCCTGATCCGCCGCCACGGCATCGCGCTGTGGCTGCGCCGCCTCCCCGTCATCCCCCGGCCGCAGCACGACCCCCAGGAGGGCGTCCAATGACCTCATCCCCCGTAGTGCGACGGTCGAACAACCACCTCGTGCCGCGCCCGAGCGAGGGCGTGTGGCCGGGCCTGGCCACCCCGCCCCATTCCGTGGCCCGGGCCCGCATCGCCGAGTCGCTCTTCCGGCGTGCGGTGCGCACTCTGCCGGTACGGGTCGTGTTCCCCGGCGGGGAGCGGATCGGGCGCGGCGGCCCCGGCGCTCCGGTGATGCGCATCGTGCGCCCCGAGGCCTTCTTCCACCGGCTCGGCTGCAACTCCAAGATCGGCTTCGGCGAGTCGTACATGGTCGGCGACTGGACCTCAACACAGCTGGCCGACCTGCTGACGCCGTTCGCGGAGCGGCTCTCGACGCTGATCCCGCCGCTGCTGCAGCACATCGGTCGGCGGTTCGCCGAGGCCCGCCAGCCCACGGAGGAGCACAACAGCGTCGAAGGCTCGCGGCAGAACATCCACCGCCACTACGACCTGTCGAACGAGTTGTTCGCCGCCTTCCTCGACGAGACGATGACCTACTCCTCGGCCTGGTTCACCTCCCCGGAGGAGACCCTTGCCGACGCCCAGCGCCGCAAGATCGACGGCATCCTGGACATGGCCCGCGTCGAAGCGGGCATGCACGTGCTGGAGATCGGCACCGGTTGGGGCGGTCTGGCGACGCGCGCGGCGCAGCGCGGCGCCCGCGTGACCACGTTGACGATCTCGGCCGAGCAGGCGCGGCTGGCCGAGGACAGCCTGGCGAAGGCGGGCGTGGCCGACCGCGTCCAGGTGCTGCTGCGCGACTACCGCGAGGCACAGGGGTCCTACGACGCCGTCGTCAGCGTCGAGATGGTCGAGGCGGTCGGCGAACGGTACTGGCCGACCTACTTCGCCACGCTGGACCGGCTGCTCAAGCCGGGCGGCCGCGTCGGGCTTCAGTCGATCACGATGCCGCACGACCGGATGCTCGCCTCCCGCGGTGACTACTCGTGGATCCACAAGTACGTCTTCCCCGGCGGCCTGATCCCGTCCGTGGAGTCGATCCAGCACCAACTGGCGCGCAACACCACGATGCGTGTCGTCGAGCAGCGCAGCCTGGGCCCGGACTACGCGCGGACCCTCGCGCTCTGGCAGGAGAACTTCCTCTCGCGCTGGGAGACCGTCGCCGCGCTCGGGTTCGACGGCACTTTCCGGCGTATGTGGGAGTTCTACCTCGCCTACTGCGAGGCGGGCTTCCGGGTCGGCTACCTCGATGTCTTCCAGTTCTCGATCGCCCGTCGCTGAGGAGTGCCCGTGCCGAACACCCTGCGCCGCAACCCCGTCGCGCCGCAGCTTGCGGCGCTCGTCGAGCGCATCATCGGCGCGCCGCTCCCCGTCCGGATCCGGGCGTGGGACGGGTCGGAGGCGGGCGCCGCCGCCGGTCCGGTCGCGGTCATCCGGCACCGCCGCGCGCTGCGGCGGATCTTGTGGAACCCGGGCGAGCTGGGGCTCGCGCGCGCCTTCGTCGCGGGAGAGCTTTCGGTCGACGGTGACGTCGCCGAGGGCCTGTCCCGGTTCTGGGCGTCGGCGAAGGCGCAGCACCTGACGGCCGTTCGGCCCAGCGCGTCCGACCTGCTGGCCGCGGCCACGCTGGCGCTGCGCCTCGGCGTCGTCGGCCTGCGACCGCGGCCGCCGTCGTCGGAGGCACGGCTGTCGGGCGGCCTGCACACGCGGCGCCGCGACCGCGCCGCGATCGCCCACCACTACGACCTGTCCAACGACTTCTACGAGTTCCTCCTCGACCCGCAGATGGCCTACTCCTGCGGCTACTGGACGCAGGAGTCCTCCACCTCCTACGGCCTGGTCGACGCTCAGCGCGACAAGCTCGACCTGATCTGCCGCAAGCTCGCGCTGCGACCGGGCATGCGGCTGCTGGACGTCGGATGCGGGTGGGCGTCGCTGCTGGTCCATGCGGCGCAGCACTACGGCGTGACGGCCGTCGGGGTGACGCTGTCGGCCAGCCAGCGCGCGTTCGGGATGGCCAGGGTGGAGGCGCTGGGGCTGGCCGACCGGGTGGAGATCCGGTTGCAGGACTACCGGGAGGTCGTTGACCGACCCTTCGACGCCATCGCGTCGATCGAGATGGGCGAGCACGTCGGACAGGACAACTACCCGGTGTACGCGGCAGGCCTGCACCGGCTGCTGCTGCCGCAGGGACGGCTGCTGCTGCAGCAGATGTCGCGCGGCGCGGCGGGCGCCAACAGCGCTCCGGGCGGCGGTGCGTTCATGGAGCGTTACGTCGCGCCGGACATGTACATGCGGCCCCTCGGAGCGACGCTCAGCCTGCTCGAGACCGCGGGCCTCGAGGTCGTGGACGTGCACTCCTTGCGCGAGCACTACGTCTGGACCGTCCGGCCGTGGCTGGACACGCTGCAGGAGCGCCGGGCCGAGGCGGTCGAGCTGATCGGCGAGGAGCAGTGGCGGGTGTGGCTGCTCTACCTCGCGGGTGCGCTGCTGGCGTTCGAGGAGAACCGGATGGGCGTGCACCAGATCCTCATGGTGCGCCCCGACGAGCGCGGCCGGTCGGGCCTGCCGCGCGGACGGACGTCCACAGTGGGCCGAGACCCCGAGCTGGATCACGATTCGGCGCACGTCAACGGCTCGGCACGCGCGCTTCCCTTCGAGCCGACACGATAGGCCCATGGACGGCTACCCCTGGGGCGCGGCGCTGACCAACCTGTGGGTCACCGCACTCGTCGTCGTCGCGACGTTCGCCATCACCCTGGGCGTCGCGGTGTGGGTGCGGGGCGGGCGGCACGACGGGATCGACGTGGTGTGGGGCGGCGGCTTCGCCATCGTCGCGGTCAGCACGCTCGTGCTGGCCCTCGGCGCGGGCGACCTGTGGCGCCAAGTGCTGATCACCGCCTTGACCTGCCTGTGGGGCCTGCGGCTGGCGTGGCACATCGGACGGCGCAACCGGGGCAAGCCGGAGGACCCGCGCTACGTCGCGATCGTCGAGCGGGCGAAGGGCCACCCGGTCGCCCACCTGGTGCGCAGGGTGTATCTGCCACAGGCGGTGATCCTCTGGGTCGTGTCGCTGCCGGTGCAGTTGGGGCAGTACGGGTCGGCGTCGGGAGCGCTGTCGACGGTGGTGACGGTCCTCGGCGTGCTGTCGTGGTGCGTCGGGTTCTTCTTCGAGAGCGTCGGGGATGCCCAGCTGAGCGCGTTCCGGGCCGATCCGGCGAACAAGGGGCGGGTGATGGACCGCGGGCTGTGGCGCTACACCCGCCACCCCAACTACTTCGGCGACGCCGCGGTCTGGTGGGGGCTGACCCTCCTCGCGCTGCACCACGCCGCCGGGTTGATCGGGCTGGTCAGCGCCGCGCTCATGACCTGGCTCCTGGCCAAGGGCACCGGCGCGGCGCTGCTGGAGAGCACGATCGGGCGCAGGCGCCCCGGCTACGCGGAGTACGTGCGGCGCACCAGCGGCTTCCTCCCGCTGCCGCCGAAGAAGGTGGCGTCCTGATGTCCGGGGCCGAGCAGCCGCCCGCGGTCAACGGCGCTTTGGTCATCGGGCGTTCCGTCAGGGCGTCCGCCATCGTCGCGGCGACACCCGAGCAGGTGTTCGCGCTGCTGGCCGACCCGCATCGGCACCACGAGCTGGACGGCTCCGGCTCGCTGCGCGGCGCGGTGTCCGGGCCGCGACGACTGGCGTCGGGCGACCGGTTCGGCATGCGCATGCGCATCGGGCTGCCGTACCGGACGACGAACCGGGTGGTGGAGTTCGAGCCCGACCGCCGCATCTCCTGGTGCCACTTCGCCCGTGCGCTCTGGCGCTACGAGCTCGAGGCGGTGGACGGCGGCACGCTCGTGACGGAGACCTTCGACTACGCGGGCGCACGCAGCCCCCGCGCCATCGAGCTGATGGGCTTCCCGACCCGCAACGCCCGGTCGATCGAGGCCACCCTGCGGCGCCTGCAGGCGCTCTTCGCGCCTGCGCAAGGGGCGGCGTCCTAGCGCCACGCCCGGGTGCGAAGTCGTCAGACGGGGAGGGCCGGGAGGCCGTCCAGGGAGGTCGCGTTGCGGCTGGCGCGGTACTGCGCGAGCTTCTCGGGGCCGCGGGTCAGTGCGGCGCGGTCGAGGATGTCGCGCTCCTCCACCAACTGCATCTTCGGCACGGCGAACCCGCACGAGTCGGCGACGCGCGCGACGTCGACCACGATCACCGAACGCGCCTCAGGGCGTCTGCGCGCGCCTGCCTCACCGAAGACCGTCAGCGCCTCGTCGAACGCTGGGTCGCCGCGGAGGATCGCCCGGCCGGTGCCGTGCAGCCGCACGATGTTCGGGGCGCCGTCGAACGCGCACAACATGACGCAGATCCGCCCGTTCTCCCGCAGGTGAGCGACGGTCTCGATGCCGCTGCCGGTGAGGTCGAGGTAGCTGAACGTGTGCTCGTCGAGCACCCGGAACGTGCCGCTCGTGCCCTTGGGCGAGACGTTGACCAGCCCGTCCTCCGCCAGTGGCGCGGTGCCGACGAAGAAGAGCGGCTGCGCCTCGATCCAGGACGCGAGCTTCGGGCTGATGCCGTCGTAGACCTTTCCCATGCCACCACGCTAAACGGCAGGTCGGCTCAGGGCAGCGTCAATATCTCCGCGCCGTCGGCGGTGACGAGCACGGTGTGCTCGAACTGCGCCGTGCGCGAGCGGTCCTTGGTGACCACCGTCCAGTTGTCGTCCCACCGCTCGTTCTCGCTGGACCCGACCGTGATCATCGGCTCGATGGTGAACGTCATCCCCGGCTCGAGCGGGATGTGCACGGAGGGGTCGTCGTAGTGCAGCACCACCAGGCCGCCGTGGAAGCTGCGGCCGATGCCGTGGCCCGTGTACTCGCGCACCACGCCGTAGCCGAACCGACGAGCGTAGGACTCGATCACACGGCCCACGACGCTGAGCTCACGACCCGGTCGCACCGCCTTGATCGCCCGCATCGTCGCCTCACGGGTGCGCTCGACGAGCAGCGTGCTCTCCTCGTCGACGTCGCCCGCGAGGAAGGTGGCGTTGGTGTCGCCGTGCACACCGCCGATGAACGCGGTGACGTCGATGTTGACGATGTCGCCGTCCTCGATCACGGTGGTGTCCGGGATCCCGTGGCAGATCACCTCGTTGAGGCTGGTGCAGCAGGACTTGGAGAAGCCCCGGTAGCCCAGCGTCGACGGGTACGCGTCGTGGTCGATCAGGAACTCGTGGACGACGCGGTCGACCTCGTCCGTGGTGACACCCGGCGCCACCGCCGCGCCCCCGGCCTGCAGCGCCTGCGCCGCGATCCGCCCCGCCACGCGCATCGCCTCGATCACCTCGGGCGGCTGGACGTCGGGGTAGATGTTGGGCGTGGGGCCGGGCTTCCCGACGTACTCCGGTCGAGCGATATGCGCAGGCACCCGGCGCTCCGGCGTCGGGGTGCCCGGGACGAGCAGGGTGCGGGTGGGCATGGCACCAGTGTAGGTCGGCGTGCGGGCGCGCTACTTGACGCGCTGAGCCGCCCGGTGGGCCACCAGCGCGGACAGGCCGCGCCATCCCAGTAGGAGTACGGCGAGCGACACGACGGCGACGACCGCGAACGTCAGCGGCAACCGTCCGGTGAACGCGAAGCGCACCAGCAGCCCGATCACCGCGGTGCCCGCGAGCACGGTCGCCCCGGCGCGCAGCCCCGCAGGACGGGCCCGGACGATCGGCGTGGCCCACCCCGCCGCGAGCCCGACCACGAACGGCGCCGCGGTGCCCACCAGTGCGAGGAGATCGCCCGACTCGTCGTGGCTGGCCCGGCCGACCGCCGCGAAGACGATCACTGCGACGATGTCCGCAGTGAACGCGAGCGCGGGGATTCGGCTGCGGGTCATGGCGAACAGGGTAAGCCCTTTTGGGTCGGGTTCACCCCAACGCGGCCAGGAATCGGTCCGCAACGGCCACCGCAGGGGTCGACGAGCCGCCGTCGACGATCAGCACCGCGAACGCCAGATCGCCGCGGTAGCCGACAAACCACCCGTGTGCACGTCCGTCGTCGGTGTACTCGGCGGTGCCCGTCTTGCCGTAGACCTCGCCGCGGCGGCCGAGCAGCCGGGCTGTGCCTTCGGTCACGACCGCGCGCATCATCGGCCGCAGCTGGTCGAGCGCCGCGGGATCCGGCGGGGTCGCGGGGGTGATCACCTGGGTCGCCCGCCCGTGGATCAGCTGCGGAACCACCGTGGCGCCCCGCGCGACCGTGGCCGCGGCCAGCGCCATGCCCAGCGGCGTCGCGATCACCTGGCCCTGCCCGAACCCGTCCTCGGCGCGCTGCACCAGATCGGTCGCCGCAGGCACCGAACCGGTGACCGTCGTCAGACCGGGCAGCCCGTAGTCGGCGCCGATCCCCAGCCGCAGCGCCGCCGCCGGTAGCGCATCGGGCGGTAGCGCTGCGCCCAGCTGCGCGAACGTCGTATTGCACGACTTCGCGAACGCCGTGCGCAACGGCACGGTGCCGAGGTCGAAGTTCCCCTCGTTGGGCACCGGCCGCCCGCCGATCACGGTGACGCCGGGGCACGCCTCCGGCGTGTCGCCGGTCAGCTTGAGATCCGCCACCGCGGCGGTCGCGGTGATCATCTTGAACGTGGAGCCGGGTGGATAGCGCCCGGTCAACGCGATGGCCCCGGCCGCGTCGGCAGGCCCGTTCTGGGCGACCGCGAGGATGTCGCCGGTCGAGGGCGCGACCGCGACCAGCACGGTCTGCTGCGGCACCGGCTCGACGGCGTCCTCGGCCGCGGTCTGGATCGCCAGGTCGAGACCCGTCGCGACGGTCGTGCCGGGCTGCGGCCTGGTCTCGACGAGCGTCGTGATCGGACTACCGGTGCCGTCGACGGCCAGCACCGACCAGCCCGGCACGCCGTCCAGCTGGGGCGCGGCCGTGCGCCGTACGGCGGGCAGTACCTGGCTCGCGAACCCGGCGTCGGGGGCGAGCAGCCGCTGGTCGCTGGTGAACCGCACACCGGGCAACTCGTGGATCGCGGCCTTGACCCGCTGGTAGTCGCTCTGACGCAGTACGGCGACGGTGTAGCTCTGGCCGTCGGCCGTCTTCGCCACCCCGTTGGCGATGGACGCCGCGGTGATCTCCGGATCGACGGGCCCGAGCGCGGCGGCGAGCGCGCCGGTCACCGCGGGCAGCCCGGCCGACCCCTTGTCCAGCAACACGGTGACGACGGGCGTCGAGGACAGCAGGGCGGCGCCTGCGCGGTCGACGACGGGCGCGGGCTGGGCGTCGACGGTGCGCAGTGCCAGCAGTTGACGGGCGCCGAGCTGGGGGTGCACGACGGTCGGCGCCCACTGCACGAGCCACCCGTGCGGCGCGTCGCCTTTCGGCCGGAGGTCGAGATCGTCGAGATAGTGCCAGCGCCGGTTCTGGCCGAGGTCCCACGTGACGTCGATGGACGCCGACGCCCGGTCGGTCCCCTGGCGCAGCTGGGCGAGCGTGGCGGTGAGCGAGACCGGGGCCAACGCGGTGCGGGTGGCGGTGAGCAGCTGTGCGGCGGCGCCGGGATCGTCCGTGGCCGCCGACGCCGCCGCGATGTCGCCCGCGGACCAAGCGGTCAAGAACGCGTTGACCGTGGCGTCGGGGCCGTTCGAGGAGAACAGCCCGCACCCCGAGGCCCCCGCGCCCACGACGGCGGCGAGCAGGAGGCCGACGAGACGGCGGGGAGCGCGGCGCACGGCGCGAGTATGCCCAGGAACCGCCGGGAAGTGGCGGAAGCCGCGTACATGTCTTGTCACGTATATACCTACTGAAGTATGTTCATAGCCGTGAGCGGCGGAACGTGGGCGGCGTTGGTCGACCCCCAGCGGCGGGCGCTACTGGACGAGCTGCGCGGCGGCGCCCGGTCGGTCGGCGAGCTCGTGGCCGCACTGGGCTGCACGCAGCCGACGGCGTCCAAGCACCTGCGCGTGTTGCGCTCGGCCGGGCTCGTCGACGTCCGCAAAGACGCTCAGCGCCGCATCTACGCCCTGCGCACTGCGCCGATCGCGGAGATCGACGCCTGGCTCGCGCCGTACCGGCACCTGTGGAACGACCGGCTCGACGCGCTCGGCCGACACCTCGACAACCACCCAGAAGGGACAGTTTCGTGACCGACGACCCGACAACCGATCGCGGCACCTACGTCGAACACGAGGGACGCCCCGCCGTCCGCTTCGTGCGCCGCTATCCGCATCCCGCCCAGCGGGTGTGGGCGGCGGTGAGCGAGCCGGGCGAGCTCGCGAGCTGGTTCCCCTCGCACGTCGAGGTGGAGCCGAAGGCAGGCGGGCGCATCACGTTCAGCGGCGACCCGAACATGCCCCCGTCCGCGGGCACGGTGCTCGCCTACGACCCGCCCCGGCGCCTGGCGTTCACGTGGGGCGGCGACGAGCTGCACCTCACCGTCGAGGCGAACGGGGCAGACGCCTGCACGCTGACGCTGCTCAACGTGCTCGAGGCGCGCGACGCGGCGGCCCGCAACGCCGCCGGCTGGGCGGTCTGCCTCGCCGAGCTGGACGGGCACCTGCGCGGCGATCGGACCGAAGGCCCGCACAGTGGCGCGGCCGCCGAGCCCTGGAAGGAGCACTACGCCGCCTACGTGGCCGCGGGGATGCCCGCGGGCGCACCCGTCCCGGGCTGACGGGGGAAGCAGCTGCGGC
Source organism: Pseudonocardia sp. (assembly GCA_036401495.1). GTDB lineage: Bacteria > Actinomycetota > Actinomycetes > Mycobacteriales > Pseudonocardiaceae > Pseudonocardia. The sequence continues at coordinate 18,960 of DASWUV010000062.1, forward strand.
GATCGCTGGACCAGGGACATGGGGTGCGCTGACGCACCTCATGTCCCGCAAACGGCGATCTCGGCCCCCACGAACAGGACCTAGAACAGCACCGTCGCGAAGCTCGCGACCTGGGTGAAGCCGACCTTCGCGTAAGCCCGTCGGGCGGGGTGGTTGAAGCCGTTGACGTAGAGGCTCGACACCCGGCCCATGACGCCCAGCCGTTCGGCGACGGCGGCGGTGCCCGCTGTCCCGAGGCCGCGGCCCCGGTAGGCCGGGTGCACCCAGACGCCCTGGATCTGCCCGACCCGTGAGGAGAGGGCGCCGATCTCCGCCTTGAAGATCACCTGGTTGCCCTCGAAGCGGGCGAAGGCGCGGCCCGCCGCGACGAGCTCGGAGACGCGGGAGCGGTAGCCCGCCCCGCCGTCGCCCGCGCGGGGGTCGATGCCGACCTCCTCGGTGAACATGGCGATAGCGGCGGGCAGGTAGCGCTCCAGCTCGGCGGGCCGCACCGCGCGGACCAGCGGGTCGGGCGCGACGGCGGGCGGCCCGGCCAGCACCATCAGCGGCTGGTCGGCGCGCACCTCGCGGCAGGGCGCCCAGTGCACGGCCAGGTTGTCCCACATCGGCAACACCAGTTCGGCGCGCCCGACGATCGACGAGCAGCTGCGCCCACCCCGCCGCGCGCGGTCGGCGAACACCCGCAGCGCCGCCTGGTCACCCCGGATCGGCACGAGGTTGGCCCCCGAGAAGCACAGCCCGTCCAGCCGGGATCCCGCCGACCACAGCTCACCGCCGAGGCGCCACGGGTCCAGACCGGCGACCTCGACCCGAGCTGCGACCATGCAGGCGGCCACCGGATCTTCATCCAGAGCGGCACGTACCCCGGCGCGGTCCCGGTCGTCGAGGAGCCGCGCTCCGGCGACACGAAGCACGCTCCTACGTTGCCATACCGATGCGCCGGTGACGAGATCGGCCGTCCGCTTCGCTTTCGGGTGCTTCCTGGCTCGCCAGGCCCCGAGCCCCGTTGACGGGTCGACGTCCATGTCAGCCGACCGTGACCTGCGGCTCTCCGCCCGCCTCCATCGACTCGGCGAGCTTCATCGCCTCCTCGATCAGCGTCTCGACGATGGCGTGCTCGGGAACGGTCTTGACGACCTCGCCCTTGACGAAGATCTGGCCCTTGCCGTTGCCCGACGCGACGCCGAGGTCGGCCTCGCGGGCCTCCCCCGGCCCGTTGACGACGCAGCCCATCACGGCGACCCGCAGGGGCACCTCCATGCCGGTGAGCCCGGCCGTCACCTCGTCGGCGAGCTTGTAGACGTCCACCTGGGCGCGCCCGCACGACGGGCACGAGACGATCTCCAACTTGCGCGGGCGCAGGTTGAGCGACTGCAGGATCTGCGCGCCGACCTTCACCTCCTCGACCGGCGGCGCGGAGAGGGAAACGCGGATCGTGTCGCCGATGCCCTGGCGCAGCAGTGCCCCGAACGCCACGGCCGACTTGATCGTGCCCTGGAAGGTGGGGCCCGCCTCGGTGACGCCGAGGTGCAGCGGGTAGTCGCACTGCTGCGCGAGCAGCTCGTAGGCCCTGATCATCACGACGGGGTCGTGGTGCTTGACCGAGATCTTGATGTCGTGGAAGTCGTGCTCGGCGAACAGGCTCGCCTCCCACATCGCCGACTCGGCCAGCGCCTCCGGCGTCGCCTTGCCGTACTTCTCCATGATCCGCTTATCGAGGCTGCCCGCATTGACGCCGATGCGGATCGGCGTGCCGTGGTCCTTGGCCGCGGCCGCGATCTGTTTCACCTGGTCGTCGAACTTGCGGATGTTGCCGGGGTTGACGCGCACGGCCGCGCAGCCCGCGTCGATCGCGGCGAACACGTACTTCGGCTGGAAGTGGATGTCGGCGATCACCGGGATCTGCGACTTCCGCGCGATCGCGGGCAGCGCGTCGGCGTCGTCCTGGCTCGGACAGGCGACGCGCACGATGTCGCACCCGGCCGCGGTCAGCTCGGCGATCTGCTGCAGGGTGGCGTTGATGTCAGCGGTCAGCGTGGTGGTCATCGACTGCACCGAGATCGGGTACTCCGACCCGACGCCGACCGCGCCCACGTGCAGCTGCCGGGTCGGGCGCCGGGTCGCCAATGCCGGGGCGGGCGTGTCGGGCATACCCAGGGAGACGGTCACCGCTCCAGTATTCCGCGTGCGGCGCGAGCGCGCCCTGAGACCCGCACTACCTATTGGGGCAGCAGCACCGGGTTGATGATATCGGCGACGAACAGCAGCCCGCTCCACGCGATGAACACCAGCGCGACGACGTAGGCCACCGGCATCAGCTTCGCCACGTCCACCGGACCGGGATCGGGACGGCCCAGCGCCCGCGCGCCCCGCTTCTTGATGGCCTCCCAGATCGCCGGGAAAATCTGCCCCCCGTCCAGCGGTGGGATGGGCAGCAGGTTGAACAGGAACAGCGAGATGTTCACCGCGGCCAGCAGCTGCAGGAAGAACGACAGCTCGGCCGAGGCAGGCGCGTCGAGCGCGAGGATCTGCCCGCCGATCCGCGAGGCGCCCACGATGCCGACCGGCCCGTTCTGGTCGCGCTGCTGGCCGAGGAACACCGAACCGAACAGGCCGGGCACGCGGGAGGGCAGCTGGATCAGCGCCTGGCCCGTGCGGCCGACGATGTCGCCGATCTGCACGAAGACCGCGCCGACGTTCTGGCGCGCGTACACCCCGACCAGCCCGACTCCGAGGAAGCTCGCCTGCACCGTCTTGCCGGGGTCGTTGGCGTCCTCGACCTGGTTGTCGATGAGGGTGGGGGTCAGCGTGATCCGCTGGCCGCCGCGCTCGACGACGACCGTGACCTGTCCCTTCGCCCCCTGGATCGCCGCCCGCAGCCCGTCGCCGTCGGTGGGCCCGAGCTCCTGGCCGTCGAAGGAGACGATCCGGTCGCCCGGCCGGAAGCCTGCCGCGGCCGCCGGGGTCGGGGGCGCGCCCGCCGGACACCTGTCCGAAGCCACCGAGGCGGGCACCACGCACGCACTGACCGAGCCGACGGTCGTGCCGCTCGTCGGCACGCCGATGCCCATCAGCACGATCGCGAAGAGCAACACCGCGAGGATCAGGTTCATGAACGGCCCCGCGAACATCACGATGATCCGCTTCCAGGGCGCGCGCATCCAGAACTGGCGGTCGGCGTCCTCGGGCAGGACATCCTGTGCCGACTGCTGCCGGGCGTCGTCGATCATGCCTTGGAACGGGCCGGTGCGGCGGTTGCGGCCGAGCGTGCCGCCCTTGGCAGGCGGAATCATGCCGATCATGCGGATGTAGCCGCCGAGCGGGACGGCCTTGAACCCGAACTCGGTCTCGCCGACCCGGCGCGACCAGATCGTCCTGCCGAACCCGACCATGAACTCCGGCACCTTGATGCCGAACCACCTCGCGGTGGTGAAGTGGCCCAGCTCGTGCCAGGCGATCGAGATCAGGATGCCCAGGAAGAACAACAAGATCCCGAGCGCGGTCATCATCGGGCGACTCCTGGTCGGTTGGCGAGCTCTCGTGCACGTGCGCGGGCCCACTCCTCCGCGGCCAGCACATCCGCCACGGTAGCCGGATCCCCCGACCATCCGTCGGCGGCGTCGAGGACACGCTCCAACACGTCGGTGATCCCGGTGAACGGGCACGCGCCGCTCACGAATGCCCCGACCGCCTCCTCGTTGGCCGCGTTGAGCACCGCGGGCACACATCCGCCGAGCGACCCGGCGGCGCGGGCGAGTCGCACGCCGGGGAACGCGTCGTCGTCGAGCGGCTCGAACGTCCAGCTCTGCGCCGTGTCCCATCGGCATGCCGACGCGGCCCCGGGCAGGCGTTCCGGCCAGGCCAGCGCCAGCCCGATCGGCAGCCGCATGTCCGGCGGGCTGGCCTGAGCGAGCGTGGAGCCGTCCACGAACGTGACCATCGAGTGCACGATCGACTGCGGGTGCACCGCCACGTCGATCCGCCCGTAGGGAATCCCGAACAGCAGGTGCGCCTCGATCACCTCGAGGCCCTTGTTGATCAGCGTCGCCGAGTTGATCGTGACCATCGGGCCCATGTCCCACGTCGGGTGGGCCAGCGCCTGCTCGACGGTGACGTCGGACAGCTCGGCACGCCTGCGTCCGCGGAACGGGCCGCCGGACGCGGTGAGCACCAGCCGGTCGACCTCCTCGGCGCGGCCGCCGCGCAGGCACTGCGCCAGCGCGGAGTGTTCGGAGTCCACGGGCACGATCTGGCCGGGCGCGGCGGCCTTCGTCACCAATGCACCGCCCGCTACCAGCGACTCCTTGTTGGCCAGCGCGAGCGTCGCCCCGGTGCCCAGCGCGGCCAGCGTGGGGCCGAGGCCCACCGAGCCGGTGATGCCGTTGAGCACGGTGTCGGCCGTGGAGGTGGCGGTGAGCTCGGCCGCGGCCCCGGGGCCGGAAAGCACCTCCACCCGACGGCCGGTGCCGGGCAGCATCCGGCGCAACGTCGTCGCCGCGTCCTGGTCGGCGACGGCCACGCGGTGCACGTCGTGCTCCCGGATCTGCCGGGCGAGCAGCGCGACGTCGCGCCCGCCTGCGGCGAGCCCGGCGACGGTGAAGCGTCCGGGATGCTCGCCGATCAGCTCCAGCGCCTGCGTGCCGACGGAGCCGGTGGAGCCCAGCACGAGCACGGATCGGTTACCAGTCATCGCCGCCCATCATCCTCGCCTCGCTGTTGTGCGACGATACGGACGTGGCGAGTAACTCCCGTGAGGTGGCGAAGTCCTCCCAGGTCTCCCCCGACGACGAGCCGTCGGCCGAGTGGGGCTGGCACGGCGGCTTCCCCAAGGGCACGATCATCGGCGGCGTGATCACGATCATCGCGTTGATCGGCTTCTTCTTCGGCAACTACCAGAGTCACACGCAGTACCTGTGGCTCGGCGGGTTCATCCTGCTCATCATCGGCGGCATCATCGGGCACGTCGTCCGCAGGCGGAACGCCTGGCGGCGCTGAGGCTGCCGGGCTCATGGCGGCCACCAGCTCGGCGGTCGAGCTCGAGGTCGACGGCCGCACGGTGCGCCTGTCCAACCCCGACCGCGTCTACTTCCCCGCCCGCGGCGAGACAAAGCTCGACCTCGCGCAGTACTACATCGCGGTGAGCGAGGGCGTCGTGCGGGCGCTGCGCAACCGGCCGTGCATGCTCCACCGGTTCCCCACCGGCGTCACCGGCGAGAAGGTCCACCAGAAGCGGCTGCCGCGCGGCGCCCCGGACTGGGTCGAGACCGTGCGCGTGCACTTCCCCCGCTGGAACCGCACGGCCGACGAGCTCTGCGTCCAGCATGCGGCCGACGTCGTGTGGGCCGTGCAGATGTCGACCGTCGAGTTCCACCCGTGGAACTCCCGGCGCGGGCACGTCGAGCAGCCCGACGAGTGGCGCATCGACATCGACCCGATGCCCGGGGCGTCCTACGCCGACGTGCGGCGCGTCGCCCACGTCGCGCACGAGGTGCTCGACGAGCTCGGCGCGGTCGGCTGGCCCAAGACCTCCGGCGGCAAGGGCATGCACGTCTACGTGCGGATCGAGCCGCGGTGGGGCTTCCAGGACGTCCGGCGGGCGGCGCACGCGTTCGCCCGCGAGGTCGGACGGCGCTGCGACCTGGTCGACCTGACGTGGTGGCGTAAGGACCGCAACCCAGCGTCGATCTTCGTCGACTACAACCAGAACACCCGCGACCACACGATCCGCTGCGCCTACTCGGTGCGCGGGGTGGCGGAGGGGCTGGTGTCGGCCCCGCTCCGGTGGAACGAGATCGACGGCGCCGACCCGGGTGACTTCACGATCGCCACGATGCCCAAGCGGTTCGCCGAGCTCGGCGACCTGCACGCCGGAATCGACGAGGCGGTGTTCGCGCTGGACGAGCTGTTGGAGTGGGCCGACCGCGACGCGCAGGACGACGGCGAAGCCGAGGACGAGGAGAAGGACGAGGACGAGCCGCAGGACCTCGACTGACCGTGCGCGGATAACGTTGTTCCCGCGACGTTATCCGCTCACGACCCCGGGTCGGCGGCGGCCTCGCGCAGCCGGGTGTACTCGGCCGTCAGCTCCGGCGTCTGCCAGTGGGCGTTGAGACCGCTGGGGTTGGGCAGCACCCACACCCGGGTGGCGCCCAGCCGCTCGTCCTGCGCCCCGACCGTGGCGCGGGGCGCCGCGAACGCCGTGCGGTAGGCGGTGATGCCGACGACCGCGAGCCAGGCCGGACGCACCGCCGCGACGAGCTCGCGCAGCCGGACCCCGCCCGCCACCAGCTCCGCGTCGGCCAGCTCGTCGGCCCGTGCCGTTGCGCGCGGGGCCATGTTCGTGATGCCGAGCCCCCACGCGGCGAGCTCGCCCTGCTCGGCGGGTCGCAGCAGGCGTGGCGTGAACCCGGCGGCATGGAGCGCAGGCCAGAAGCGGTTTCCCGGCCGCGCGAAGTGGTGCCCGGTGGCCGCGGAGACCAGGCCGGGGTTGATGCCGCAGAACAGGACGCGCAGCGGCGGGTCCCCCGGTCCCGGCAGGACGTCGGCGATCGTGCGCGACCGGGCGGCGGCGAGCTCGTCAGCGGTCAGGCGCGGCACCGGTGCACCCTACAAACCACCCCGCCGTCAACGGGACCGGCTCGACCTCGCAGCGCTGACACCACGGCCTCGCCGCACCCGGCAGGATGGGCCCGTGGACCTGCCCGTGATGCCGCCCGTCAAGCCGATGTTGGCCAAGCCGCAGCCTGCGATCCCCACCGGCAGGCTCTACGAGCCCAAGTGGGACGGCTTCCGCTCGATCATCTTCAGGGACGGCGACGAGGTCGAGATCGGCAGCCGCAACGAGAAGCCGATGACGCGCTACTTCCCGGAGGTCGTCGAGGCGGTGCGCGCCAACTTCCCGGAGCGCGCGGTGGTCGACGGTGAGATCGTCGTGTTGGACCGGGACCGCAACACCCTGGAGTTCGAGGTGCTCCAGCAGCGCATCCACCCCGCCGCGAGCCGGGTGCGGCTGCTGTCGGTCGAGACGCCCGCCAGCTTCGTGGCGTTCGACCTGCTCGCGCTGGGCGACGAGGACCTCATGCAGCGCCCGTTCCGCGAGCGCCGCGCTCGCCTGGAGGAGGCGTTGGCGAAGGCCGGTCCCCCGGTGCACCTGACGCCCGTCACCGATGACCACGCCCTCGCCACCGAGTGGTTCGACCAGTTCGAGGGGGCCGGACTCGACGGGCTCATCGCGAAGGATCCCGAGGGCGCCTACCAACCCGACAAGCGGGTCATGACGAAGATCAAGCACGAGCGGACGGCCGACTGTGTGGTGGCGGGCTACCGGGTGCACAAGTCCGGGCCCGACGCCATCGGTTCGCTGTTGCTCGGCCTCTACCAGAAGGACGGGCACCTGGCCTCGGTCGGCGTGATCGGGGCGTTCCCGATGGCCCAGCGACGCGAGCTGTTCGCCGAGATGCAGCCGCTCGTGACGACGTTCGACGACCATCCGTGGGCGTGGGCGCGGCAGGAGGAGGGCGACCGGACGCCCCGCAAGGCCGAGGCGAGCCGTTGGAACGCCAACAAGGACCTCTCGTTCACCCCGCTGCGGCCCGAGCGGGTGGTCGAGGTGCGCTACGACTACATGGAGGGCGTGCGCTTCCGCCACACCGCCCAGTTCGTGCGCTGGCGCCCGGATCGGGAGCCGTCCTCGTGCACCTACGAGCAGCTCGAACAGCCCGTTACGTTCGACTTGGCCGAGGTGCTGGGCCTGCCGTAGGCGTCGGCCCGGTACGCGGGGCGGCGGCTGAGCTCGGCCGCCGCACCGGCACCGTGGTGCCCGCACCCGCGCCAGGACGCCGGTGCGGCCTCCAGAACGCCGGTGCGGTGCCGCCTCGCACGGCGCGGCGCTCGTCACGCACGCAACGCCGACGCCGGGCGCCCACACCGGCATCGTGGTGCCCACACCCGCGCCAGGACGCCGGTGCCGCCACCACAACGCCGGTGCCGGGCCGCCTCGCACGGCTCGGCTGCGCGTCACGCGCGAGACGCCGGTGCGACCTGAGCTGCCCCGGTCTCGGGCGCGGCTATGCGTCGGTCGCCGCGAGCTGGCCGCAGGCGGCGGCGATCTCCTGGCCGCGGGTGTCGCGGACCGTGCAGGCGATCCCGGCGGCCTCGATGCGCCGGACGAACTCCTCTTGGCGCCGCCTTGGCGAGGCGTCCCACGCGCTGCCCGGCGTCGGATTGAGCGGGATGAGGTTGACGTGCACGCGCTTGGCGCCGAGCTCCTGACGCAGGAGCTTGCCGAGCAGGTCGGCGCGCCACGGCTGGTCGTTGACGTCGCGGATCAGGGCGTACTCGATCGAGACCCGCCGTCCGGTGGCCTGGGCGTAGCGGCGGGCAGCGCCGAGCACCTCCGCCACCTTCCACCGGGTGTTGACGGGCACGAGCGTGTCGCGCAGCTCGTCGTCGGGGGTGTGCAGTGACACGGCGAGCGTGACGGGCAGGCCCTCGGCGGCGAGCTTGTCCATGGCGGGCACGAGGCCGACCGTGGAGACGGTGACGCCGCGCGCGGAGATGCCGAGCCCTTCGGGGGCGGGCGCGGTGATCCGCCGGAGGGCGGCGACCACCCGGTTGTAGTTGGCCAGCGGCTCGCCCATGCCCATGAACACGACGTTGGACAGCCGCGTCGGCTCGCCGAGTACGCCGTCGCGGGCGGCCGCCGCGGCCTGGCGCACCTGCTCGACGATCTCGGCCGTCGAGAGGTTGCGCTGCAGTCCGCCCTGGCCGGTGGCACAGAAGGGGCAGGCCATCCCGCAGCCTGCCTGGCTGGACACGCAGACCGTCGTCCGGTCCGGGTAGCGCATGAGCACCGACTCGGCGCGGGTGCCGTCGTGCGCGGACCAGAGCGTCTTGCGGGTGGTGCCGTCGTCGCACGCCAGCTCGCGCACCGGCGTCACCAGCGGCGGAAGCAGGGCCGCCAGCGCCTCGCGCGCGGGCGCGGGCAGGTCGCTCATCGCGTCGAGGTCGGCGGTCAGGCGACCGAAGTAGTGGCGGGCGAGTTGGTCGGCCCGGAACGCGGGCAGACCGAGCCCGGCGACAGCGGCCCGCCGCTCCGCGGGCTCGAGGTCGGCGAGATGGCGGGGCGGGAGCGCGCGCTTGGGTGCGTCGAACACCAGCGGGAGAACGGTCATGGCCCCTCAATTGTGCCAGGCCTACCTCCGGGAGCGGACCTCGGCGAGCAGGCCGCTGCGCTGGGCGCCGACGACCCACAGGACGGCCCCGGCCGCGAGCCCGACGACACCCTGCGGGTAGAGCGGCCCCGCGGAGTCCAGCGCCCACAGGGCGCCCGCCGCGGCGAGGACCATCAGCACGCCGCCCGCGGCGAGCAGCGCCCGCTCGTCGAGCATCGAGGCCAACGGGAACAGCGCGGCGCCGGTGAGCGCGCAGGCCACCGGAACCGTCAGTTCGGTGAGCCCGACCAGGCCGAGCAGGGGACCCGTGGCGGCGACGAGCACGACCAGGATGACGCCGTTGCGCACCAGTCGCCCACGACCACCGGGCGGCAGTGGCGCACCCGCGGCATAACGGCTGCGCAGCGCGGCGATCAGCAACCCCGTGATGCCGATACCCGCGGCGAGCACGACGGTGCCGAGCCCGTAGTTGAGCGCGACCGCACCGACTATCCACCACAGACCGCCCAGTACCGGCTCGAGAAAGGGCACCACGGGAGAGCGCATGACCACCACGGTAGCGAGAGTCCGCGCCGCGCCGACCGCTACTGGCGGGTGCCGCGCTTGTGCCGAATGTGCAGGCGATAGCCCACCGTGAGCGTCGTGCCGCAGACCTGCGCCAATGCCCGCTCGGCCACAGCGGGCGAGAACTCGATGCGCAACACCGCCTCGCAGGTGGCGCGGTCGGGAAAGCGCCACGCCGTCGCAACGCGCCGCAACGAGAAGCCCGCGCGGGTGAAGAAGCGCTCTGCCGCGACCGGGTCGTAGTGCGGGATGTCGGCGCGCATCCAGTCCCCGTACGGCGGCGCGGTGGCGTCGAGGTCGACGATCGCGATCGCCCCTCCAGGGCGCAGCACCCGCCAGGCCTCGGCCAGCCCCGGCTCGCATCCCGGCCCGAAGAAGTACGCGGTGCGCGCGTGCACGAGATCCACCGAGCCGTCCCCCAGTGGCAGGTCTGCCGCGGTGCCCTGCACCACCGGGAGGCCCTTGCTCTTGGCCCGATTCACCAGCGGCGGGTAGGGCTCGACCCCGAGGACAGACCGAGCCTTGGCGAAGAAGCGCAGGTGGTAGCCGTCGCCGCAGCCCACATCGACGACGTCGCGGCCCGCCCACGGCGTCTCCTCGGCCAAGGCGGCCCAGATCGCGCCGTCGACGTCCTGGGCGACGTTCTCCTGCTCGTAGACCTCGGGCCAGTTCCAGATGTTGGGGCTGGGGATGAGCCTCCTGCTCACCCCGGGATGAGCAGGCTGAGCGCCGCCCACGCGACGAGCGCGGTGGGTAGCAGCGAGTCGAGCCGGTCCAGCACGCCGCCGTGGCCCGGCAGCAGTGCGCCCATGTCCTTGATCCCCAGGTCGCGCTTGATCAGTGACTCGACGAGGTCCCCGAGGGTCGCCGAGACGACCAGGAGGGCGCCGGTGAGCACGCCCGCCCACCACGGGGCGTGTAGCAGGAACACGACGCTGAGTGCACCCGCCGCCATGCCGACGATCTGCGACCCCGCGAAGCCCTCCCACGACTTCTTCGGGCTGATCGAAGGAGCCATCGGGTGGCGTCCGAACAGCACGCCCGCGGTGAAGCCGCCGACGTCGGAGGCGACAACACAGATCAGGAACGTCAACACGCGCCCCACGCCGTCGGGCGCGACGACCATCAGGGTCGCGAAAGCGCAGAACAGCGGGACGTACGCCGCGGAGAACAAGCCCGCTGTCACGTCGCGGACGTAGTTCTCCGCTCCGGCGGCCATCCGCCACAGCAACACGCCCAGCGCGGTGCCTGCGAACGCGATCGCGACGGCCGCCGGGCCGAACGGCCACGCCAGCCAGACCATCGCCTGGCCGCCGATGAGCAGGACCAGCCGCGGCACGCGGATGCCCGCACCGCGGCGCAGCGCGCCCGCCAGCTCCCAGGTGCCGCCCGCGGCAGCCAGACCGAGCACGGCGATGAACCAGTGCCGTTCGATCAGCAGGGACGCCAGGACGCCTGCGCCCATGGTCACTCCGACGCCGATGGCCGCGATGAGGTTGCGGCCTGCGCGTACGGCGACCCGGTCCCGACGGCTCAACGGCGCCGCCACGGCGGCGGTACCGCGCGTCGCGGGCGTTTCGGGGTGGCTCGCGGTCATCAGACCTCTAGCAACTCGGCTTCCTTGTGTTTCACCAGTTCGTCCACCTGCGCGACGTACCGGTCGACGGTGGTCTGCAGCTCCTTCTCCGCCCGGCCGACCTCGTCCTCGCCCGCCTCGCCGTCGCGCACGATGCGGTGCAGCTCCTCCATGGCCTTGCGGCGCAGGCTGCGGATGGTCACCCGCGCGTCCTCGCCCTTGGTCCGCGCCACCTTGACCATCTCGCGGCGGCGCTCCTCCGAGAGCTGAGGCACGACCACGCGGATGATCTGCCCGTCGTTGGAGGGGTTGACACCCAGATCGGAGTCGCGGATGGCCTTCTCCAGCGCCCTCATCGAACCGGCGTCGTAGGGCTTGATGACCACCATGCGCGCCTCGGGCACGTTGATCGACGCGAGTTGGTTGATCGGTGTCATCGCGCCGTAGTAGTCGACCGCGACCCGGGAGAACATGTTGGGCGTGGCCCGCCCTGTGCGGACACTCGCCAGGTCGTCCTTGGCCACCGAGACCGCCCGCTCCATCTTTTCCTCGGCGTCGAAGAGCGTCTCATCGATCATGACCCGACCCCACTTCCCACGCGCTCAGGTGTGCTGACCAGCGTGCCGATCCTTTCACCTCGCACAGCTCGCGCAATGTTGCCCTCGCTGAGCAGGTTGAAGACGATGATCGGCATCCGGTTGTCCATGCAGAGGCTGAACGCGGTGGCGTCGGCGACCTTCAGCCCTTGTTCGAGCACTTCGCGGTGGGAGATCTCGTCGTACAGCTTGGCGTCCGCATCGACCCGGGGATCGGCGGTGAACACGCCGTCGACGTTCTTGGCGAGCAGCAGCACCTCGGCGTTGATCTCCAGTGCGCGCTGGGCGCCCGCCGTGTCGGTGGAGAAGTACGGCATGCCCACGCCTGCGCCGAAGATCACGACGCGGCCCTTCTCGAGATGCCGGATCGCCCGACGCGGGATGTAGGCCTCGGCGACCTGGCCCATCGTGATGGCCGTCTGGACGCGCGTGTCGATGCCGTGCTCGCGCTCGAGGAAGTCCTGCAGAGCGAGGCAGTTCATGACCGTGCCGAGCATGCCCATGTAGTCGGCGCGGGCGCGGTCCATCCCGCGGTCGTGCAGCTCGGCGCCGCGGAAGAAGTTGCCGCCGCCGATGACGACGGCCACCTGCGTCCCGGACTCGACGACCGCTGCGATCTGCCGGGCCACCGTCTCCACGACGTCGGGATCGACCCCGACGGCGCCTCCACCGAACATCTCACCGCCGAGCTTGAGCAGCACACGGCCGAATCCGGGGCGGGCGTCGGGGTCGATCCTCGCGTCGGTCATCGATCAGGCCTGGCCGACCTCGAAGCGGGCGAACTCCTTGACGGTGACGCCCGCGGCGTCCAGCAGTGCCTTCACGGTCTTCTTGGGCTCCTGCACCGAAGGCTGCTCGAGCAGCACCACATCTTTGTAGAAGCCGTTGATCCGGCCCTCGACGATGCGCGGCAGGACCTGCTCGGGCTTGCCCTCCTCGCGCGCCGTCGCCTCGGCGATGCGCCGCTCGTTGTCCAGCACGTCACCCGGGACGTCGTCGCGGGTGCGGTACTGCGGGCGGGCCGCCGCGATGTGCATCGCGACGCCCTTGGCCAGCTCGTCGTCGGTGCCGTCGTAGGCCACCAGCGCACCGATGGCAGGCGGCAGGTCGGACGCCCGGCGGTGCAGGTAGAGCGCCACCGGCCCGTCGACGTGGACGTAACGGCGCAGCTCCAGCTTCTCGCCGATGCGCGCCGCGAGGCCGAGAACGGCGTCCTCGACCGTGGCGCCGTCGAGCGGAGCGGCCTTGAGCGCGGCGAGGTCAGCAGGATGCTGGTCGACCGCCACGCGCAGGATCTTCTCGCCGAGCGCCTGGAAGTCCGCGCTCTTGGCGACGAAGTCGGTCTCGCAGTTCAGCTCGACCATCGTGCCGCCCTCGGCGGCGACGAGCCCGTTGGCCGTGTCGCGGCCCGCGCGCTTGCCGACGTCCTTCGCACCCTTGATGCGCAGCAGCTCGACGGCCTTGTCCAGGTCGCCGTCCGACTCCTCGAGGGCCTTCTTGCAGTCCATCATTCCGGACCCGGTGAGGTCGCGGAGCTTCTTGACTTCGGCGGCCGTGTAGTTCGCCATGGCTTTTCTCTTCGTTCCTCTCGCGTCAGCTCGCGCCGGCGCCGTTGCTGGTGGTGACCGGCGCAGACGCGGAAGCGGCACCCGGCGCTTCCACCGTGGCCGCGTCGGTCAGGCTCGCGCCGTCCGAGCCCGCCCCGGTGGGCAGCAGGTCGCGCTCCCACTCGGCGAGCGGCTCGTCGGCCGCGACGCCCTCGGGCTTGTCGTCACCGGCGCCGCCACCGTTGCGGGCCGAGCGGGCCATGAGGCCGTCGGCGGCAGCGCGGGCGATCACCTTGGTGAGCAGCGCAGCCGAGCGGATGGCGTCGTCGTTGCCCGGAATCGGGTAGTCGACCTCGTCGGGGTCGCAGTTGGTGTCCAGGATCGACACGACCGGGATGCCGAGCTTGCGGGCCTCGCCGACGGCGATGTGCTCCTTTTTCGTGTCGACGACCCACACCGCGCTCGGGACCTTCGTCATGTCCCGGATGCCGCCGAGCGTCTTCTCCAGCTTCGCCTTCTCGCGCGTGAGCATGAGGATCTCCTTCTTGGTGCGACCCTCGAAGCCCCCCGTCTGCTCCATCGTCTCCAGCTCCTTCATGCGCTGGAGCCGCTTGTGCACGGTCTGGAAGTTGGTGAGCATGCCGCCGAGCCAACGCTGGTTGACGTAGGGCATGTTGACGCGGCCCGCCTCGTCGGCGATGGCCTCCTGCGCCTGCTTCTTGGTGCCGACGAACATGATCGTGCCGCCGTGCGCGACGGTCTCGCGCACGAACTCGTAGGCGCGATCGATGTAGGACAGCGTCTGCTGCAGGTCGATGATGTAGATGCCGTTGCGCTCGGTGAGGATGTAGCGCTTCATCTTGGGGTTCCAGCGGCGGGTCTGATGCCCGAAGTGCACGCCGGAATCCAGCAGTTGCTTCATGGTCACGACGGCCATGGCCGGTGACACCCTCTCGGTCTGGCGCGACCGCCGAACGGTCGCGCGCGGTTGGTCGCGGAGCGCCGGTCGGCGGCACCGCCCTGGCGATCGCGACGGCGTCCGGACCCGTCACGGGTGACGGGACCGCCCGGCCGCCGTCCCGGTGCGTCCGGCCGAGGTCGGAGCGTGTCGGGGTACGCGAGCGCGCGAAGTCACCCCACGCAGCCGCGGGGTGCGAGGATGAGTCTACGCGTGGGGCAGGCCGTGCCTCGCGCGGCCGCCCGCCTGCGCATCTGGGGCGGTCGCTCGAGGTCGCCCACGCACCGCGCACGCCGCCAGCACCGCCGGGTGGCCCGCTCGACTTTGCCGAGGATGTGGGGTCGTCGCAGGAGGTCGGCCGCCTGCACGGACGGCGGAAGGTGTGCGAGGTGAGGTCGGCCGGCCGACCGGGGAGTTGTCCCCAACCCGCGCGGCCGTCCACAGGTTGGCCGATCGACGCCCGCATCGCCCCCGCGCGGACCACGCTGGAGGCATGCCGAGAACGACCGTGCTCGGGAGGGCTCTGCTCAGGATGGCCGTGTTCGGGGTGGCCTTGCTCGGCCTGGCGTCGCTGCACCTCGGGCAGGCGGCGGGTGCGACCGCCTTGCCTCGCGGCCCCTCGCCACCTCCGGGAGCTGGGCAGCCTGCCGTCGGCGCCGATTACGCCTGGCCCCTGCTCCCGCCACCGGCGGTGCTTGCGCCGTTCGGCGCTCCGGACAACCCCTTCGGGCCAGGACATCGGGGCGTCGACCTCGCAGGCGCCATCGGGCAGCCCGTGCTGGCCGCGCGCGGTGGAACGATCGTGTTCGCCGGACCCGTCGCGGGGCTGGGAGTGGTCTCCGTCCAGCACGACGACGGCCTGCGCAGCACCTACGAGCCGGTTCTGCCGGTCGTCACCGCGGGCGCGACGGTGGCGGCGGGAGATGTCCTCGGCACGCTCACCGCAGGGCACAGGGGATGTCCGTCCACCTGCCTGCACTGGGGCGTCCGACGCGGCAGGCTCGACTATGTCGATCCTCTCGTGCTGCTGTTCCCGCTGCACGTCCGCCTGCTGCCGGTGCCCCAGCCGTGGCCGGAAGGCTGAGCGGTGACGGCGGTCAGCGCGTCAGGTTCTCGCCAGCTCGTCGAGGCGACCCCGCAGCCGACCCACAAGCCGCGCGTGCAGTTGACACACCCGCGACTCGGTGACGCCGAGCATCCGGCCGATCTCCGCGAGCGTGCGGTTCTCCAGGTAGTAGAGCTGGATGACCATGCGGTCGCGCTCGCCGAGCCCGGCCACCGCGGCATTCAGCTGACGCATGGTCTCCCTGGCCTGGATGATGGCCATCGGATCGGGGGCGGCGTCGGCGAAAAGGTCGCCGACTCCCCCGCTGGTCTCGTCGAGGGCCTCGACGCTCACGACGTGCACCTGCCGGATCAGTCCCTGGATCTCGCGCACCGGCAGGCCCATCTCGCAGGCGAGCTCCCGGTCGGTCGCGGCGCGCTGGAGTTGGCGCTCCAGCCGTTCCTGGGCGCGCTCGAGCTCCCGGACCCGCCCCCGCACCGTGCGCGGCACCCAGTCCTGCGCGCGCAGCTCGTCCAGCATCGCCCCGCGGATGCGTTGGGCGGCAAAGCTCTCGAAACGCGGACACCGCAGCGGATCGAACCGCTCGATGGCCTCGATCAGGCCGAACATGCCGGACTGGGCGAGGTCGGCGTGCTCGACGTGCGCGGGCAGCCCGACGAGCACCCGGTGCGCGATGACCCGCACGAGCGGGGTGTAGCGGGCGACAAGCCGATCGCGCCCCGCGCGTGTCGGCGCCGCCAGGTACTCGGTCCACTGCTCGTCGACCGGCGCGGCAGGCGTGGCGGGCTCGGCCGGATCAGCCCCGGTAGGCGCGGCGACGGCGACGGCAACAGCGCCGATCGGCGACGATGGCGTGCGCACCGGAGCCGAGACGAACGGCCCTTGCCACGTCCTGAGCTGCACCGACCCAGACAGAAGGGGCTCACGCCCGGGGATGCGCCTGCTCATGAACCACCTTCAGCCGCTCGACGGTCACGTGTGTGTAGAGCTGTGTGGTTGCTAGCTTAGCGTGACCGAGCAACTCCTGTACGTAACGGATGTCCGCGCCGCCCTCCATCATGTGCGTCGCGGCGGCGTGCCGTAGACCGTGCGGGCCGATATCGGGCACTCCCGGCACGGCGCTCGCCGCGCCGTGCACGACCGCACGGGCGATCCGCTGGTCCAGCCTGCCGCCCCGGGCGCCGAGGAGCAGCGCGGGAGGCGAGCCCGCCCGCACGAGAGCGGACCGTCCGCCCGCGAGCCAGCGATGGAGAGCATCCGCGGCGGGCACCCCGTAGACGACGGTGCGCTCCCGATTGCCCTTGCCGAGCACCCGCAGGGCCCGCCTGCCCGGGTCGACGTCGTCGAGATCGAGGCCGCACAGCTCGGCGACCCGGACACCGGTGGCGTAGAGCATCTCCAGCACCAGGAGGTCGCGCAGCGCCAACGGCTCTTGTTCCTCAGCGCCCGTGCCCGCCGCGTCGAGTACGGCGGCAGCCTGATCGGCGCCGAGCACGATCGGCAGGGACTGCCGCGGCCGGGGCGAGACCAAACGCGCTCCGGGATCGGTGGACAGGTGCCCGACGTGGTGGGCCCACGCCGTGAACGTGCGGACCGCGGCCGCCCTCCGGGCGAGAGTGGCCCGACTCGCGTTCGCCGCATGACCCTGGGCCAGCCACCGGCGCAAGGTGGCCAGGTCGAGCGCGGCGACGTCGGCGACGTCCGCCAGCAGGGACGCGAGGTCGGCGCGGTAGGCGCGCACGGTGTGGACGGACCGACCCCGCTCCAGCGCGAGATAGCGGAGGAACGCGTCCAGGATCGCCGCAACGGCCGGGGCGGGCTGCGGTGCGGAACGCCGAGGCGCGGGCGGCATCGCCCGACGGTGAGGGGCACGGGGCGCCGGGTCAAGTACGCCACGCCGGTCTGGCGCCGGACCCTCGCGCCGGATCCGCGGCGGACCTTCCTCACGCCTCCCGCCGGGCCCGCGCGCCGGATCCCGCAGCGGACCTCCCGCCGAACCTTGCGCGCTCTCGCGGCGAGCCCCGCTGACGACCTCACGGCGGCTGCTCGACGACCCGTTGCCACCGCCCGCCCCCGAACTCGACGAGGCCCCGTCGGGCCAACTCGGCCAGCGCAGGCCGCACCGCGTCCAGCGGCAGGCCGGACTCCATCGCGAGCCAGCTCACGCCACGCGCAGCCCGCGCTGGAAGGGCGTCGTGGACGAGCGTCGCGGCCGGGCCGAGCCCGTCGGTTGGTCGCGCACGCAACGAGCCGGGCTCCTCGGCGAGGTGGAAGCCGATGCGCCCGACTTCTTCCAGCACCTCCTCGATCCGCGTCACCAACACGGCACCGTCGCGGATCAGCCGGTGACAGCCTGCCGACTGCCCCGACGTGACCGCTCCGGGCACGGCCAACACCGGACGGCCGAGCGCCTGCGCGTCGGCTGCCGTGCGCTGCGCACCGCTGCGCAGCGCGGCCTCGACCACGACCGTCCCACCGGCCAAGGCGGCGATGAGGCGATTGCGGACGAGGAAGCGATGCCGGGCCGGAACCGCGCCCGGCGGGTACTCCGACAGCACCAGACCGGTGGCGGCTATCCGCCCGAGCAGCGCCTCGTGTGCGGCGGGGTAGCTCCGGTCGATGCCGCAGGCCAGCACCGCGATGGTCGGTCCACCGGCCGCGAGGGCGCCGCGGTGGGCCGCCGCGTCGATGCCGAACGCGGCGCCGGACACCACGGTGAAACCTGCCGCCGCGAGGCCCGCGCCGAACTCGCCTGCGACATGCAGGCCGTAGCCGGTGGCGGCGCGCGCGCCGACCAACGCCGCAGCCTGGTCGCACAGCTGCGCCGCGATGCCCGGCCCACGCACCCACAGCGCGAGCGGTGGCGCCAGATCACCCCGGGTCGGCCGGTCGCCTGCGCTCGTGGGGCAGGCCGCCGTCGGATCGGCGATGCGACCGCTGTCGGCCTCGTCACGCTCGACGTCGTCGCGGACGGCGGCAGGCCCGGCTCGGCCGAGAGCGACGTTGTCGAGGGCGGCGAACGCCCAATGCGGCCACCCGCCGTGCTCGGGTGTGAGGATCCGCGCTCCACAGGCGTGAGCCGTGGCGAGATCTTCCGCGGCCCGGTCGACGTCGCGGCGCGCTGCCGTCTCCTTGGCAACCTCCTCGGGCACCGTGCCCCGGCGCACGCGCTCGGCGGTCTCGACGGGCCCGACCGCGAGCACGAGGCGGGCCAGCCCAGGTGTGGGCGGCTCGGCCACCCGCGAGAGGTATGCCCTGGCCAGCAGCACCTCCGCCGACGGAGGCGCCGCCGCGGTCATGCCGCCCGCCGATCACGGAAGAACAACGCGGTCTCGACGAGATCCTGGTCGGGCCGTTCCCGACCGGCGAGGTCGGCAAGAGTCCAGGCCACACGCAACGCCCGGTCGGCACCGCGCGCGGTGATCTCGCCCGCACGTAGCGCCACGTCCAGCGGCCGGACGACCCGAGCGGGCAGGGCGAACCGCGCCCGCAGGACGGGCCCGGGCACCTCGGCGTTGGTGAGCCAGTCGTTGCCTGCCCAACGCTGCGCGGCGGCCTCCCGCGCAGCGAGCACCCTGGCCCGGACCTCGGCTGTGCTCTCGGCCTGCTCGACGTCGATGCTGAGCGCCGTAATCGGCAGCATCCGCGCCCGCAGGTCAACCCGGTCGAGCAGCGGCCCCGACAGTCTGCCGAGGTAGCGCCGACGCTGAAGCGACGGGCAGACACAGTCGCGGTCGTGGGCGGGCGCGCAGGGGCAGGGGTTCGCGGCAAGCACCAGCTGGAAGCGCGCCGGGTACCAGACCGTGCCCTCGGCTCGCGACAGCCGGACCGCGCCGTCCTCCAGCGGAGTGCGCAGAGCGTCGAGCAGGTGGGGCGCCCACTCCGGCGCTTCGTCGACGAAAAGCACACCCCGATGGGCCAATGACACGGCGCCGGGCCGGGCCACCCCGCTGCCGCCGCCGACGAGCGCGGCCATCGACAGGGAGTGGTGCGGCGCGACCAGCGGCGGGACGGTGGTGAGCACGCCCGCTCCGGGAAGCCGCCCGGCGACCGACCGGATCGCGGCAAGCGCGAGGGCGTCGGCGGGACTCAGCCGCGGCAGGAGACCGACGAACCGCTGAGCCAACATCGTCTTCCCCGTGCCGGGCGGTCCGATGAGCAGCAGGTGGTGTCCACCGGCGGCAGCGATCTCGCACGCCTGCCGCGCGTCGTCCTGCCCGAGGACGTCGCCGAGGTCGGGTTGCTCCTCGTCGTCGCAGGTCGAGGCGGCAACCGGGCCCGGACGGGCGAGGTCGAACTCGTCGTGCAGCCAGTGGAGCACCTCGGCCAGCGTCGCCGCCCCGTAGACCTCCAGCTCGTCGACGAGCGCCGCCTCGGCCAGCGCGGCCACGGGCACGACGACCCGGCGCACGTGCGCGGCCCGAGCGGCGAGTAGGCACGGCAACACGCCGCGGACGGGCCGCAGCCGCCCGTCGAGCGCCAGCTCCCCGAGCAAAACCGTGTCGTCCAACGCCGCCTGCGGAAGCGCTCCGTTGGCCGCGAGGACGGCGCAGGCGAGGGCCAAGTCGAAGCCGCTGCCCGCTTTGCGCAGCGTGGCGGGCGACAAGGCGAGCACGATGCGCTCGTTGGGCCACGGCCAGCCGGAGTTGACGACGGCCGCGCGGACGCGGTCCTTCGACTCGTGCAGCGCGGCGTCGGGCAGCCCGACGAGGTGGATGCCGGGAAGCCCGCCGCCGACGTCGGACTCGATCTCCACCAGGCAGCCGTCGACGCCCTGCAACGCGACCGACCACGTACGCGCGAGGCCCATCAGAACGCCGCCGGGTAGTGCTGCATGCGCACCGGCGCGCCGGGCTCGGCGAGCACGGCGACGACGTCGAACCGGACTTCCACCCACGGCACCGCGTGCGCGGCGAGCCAGGCGTTCGTGATCAGCCGGATGCGATGGGCCTTGCGCGGGTCGACCGCTTCGGCGGGCAGGCCGTAACGGGTGCTGGAGCGCGTCTTGACCTCGCAGACCACCAGCCGGACGGAGTCCGTGCAGACGATGTCGAGCTCGCCGTGGCGACACCGCCAGTTGCGGTCCAGCACCACCAGGCCCTGGCCCGTCAGGTACTCCGCTGCGAGGTCCTCACCACGCCTGCCGAGGACGTCCTTTTCTCCCATGCCCCCACGATCGCGGCACGCGAGTACAGGCGGGGCCGATCACCGCAACCTGTGGACAACGCGCGCACTTGGGGACAACTCAGCCGATCAGGAGCCGAACTGGTTGCCCTCCGGCAGCCGCAGGTCGGGCTTGTCGAGCTCCTCGATGTTGACGTCCTTGAACGTCAGCACGCGCACGTTCTTGACGAAACGCGCCGGGCGGTACATGTCCCAGACCCACGCGTCGGACATGCGGACCTCGAAGTAGATCTCGCCATCGGGGTTACGCGGTGTGACGTCGACGGAGTTGGCGAGGTAAAACCTGCGCTCGGTCTCCACGACATACGAGAACTGGGACACGATGTCCCGGTACTCCTTGTAGAGCGTGAGCTCCATCTCGGTCTCGTACTTCTCGAGATCCTCGGCGCTCACGGTTGCAGCCCTCCCTCTCCCGCGTCGGACGGCCCGACAGGCAACAACTCATTGTGGACCAGTGCGCTCGGTAGTCCGAACCGGGACGCCCACGCGCCACGCACGTTCACGAAGGAGTACCGGTGCACCGGGCTCGGGCCGTGCTCGACGAGCGCGGCGTCGTGCACCGGCGTGCAGTAGCCCTTGTGCTCGGCGAACCGGTACTGCGGCAGCTCGACGTCCATCGCCACCATGATGCGGTCCCTGGTGACCTTGGCCAACACCGAAGCGGCCGCGACGCACGCCGCCACCTGGTCGCCCTTGGGCACCGCGAGCGTGGGGCGGCCGAAGCCGCGCACCGCGAAGCCGTCGGTCAGCACGTAACCCGGCGCGCCGTTCAGCCCGGCGACGGCGCGGCGCATCCCCTCGATGTTGGCCACGTGCACGCCCCGCCGGTCGACCTCCTCGGCCGGGATGACCACGACGCAGTAGTCCGCGGCCCACCGCGTGATCAACGCGAAGTAGTTCTCGCGGGCAGCGGGGGTGAGCAGCTTGGAGTCGGTCAGCCCCTCCAGCCTGCGTGCGTCGCCCGGTCGCAGGACGCAGGCGGCTACGACGAGCGGTCCGGCGCAGGCGCCGCGCCCAGCTTCGTCGACGCCCGCCACCGGGCCCAGTCCGTGCCGCTGAAGCGTCGTCTGCAACGTCCACATGCCCGCCGAGCGGCGGACGATGGCACGCGTCGGCCGCTGCTCTGCGGGCAGGAGAGCGCGGGGGGAGCGACGGGGTCGAGGCATGCCGCGGCGGTGGTCCAGGATCACGTCCTGCGCCGCGGAGCGGCGCTTCGCGGCAGGAACCCGCCCAGCTCACGTTCGCGGCGGCGCACTGCGACCAACGGGAGCAGCCCGATCATCCCGAGTGCCACCGGGGCGCCTGCGTCGCCGCCCATGGCCGTTGTGGTCACGGCCTGCGGGTTGGGCGAGGGAATCGACCCCACCCGGGAGAACGGCAGAACGACCATGCGCGCGCGGCCGATGACGTTCGCGATCGGGATCGGCCCGTGGCCCGGCACCCGTGAGTCGGCCGAGTTGTTGCGGCTGTCGCCCATCATCCACAGTTCGCCCGCAGGCACGGTGACCGGACCGAAGGTGTCCTGGCGGGCGGCACCGGCGTCGGGCAGGAAGTAGATGTAGGGCTCGTTGAGCGGCTTCCCGTCGACGAGGACGCGGTTGCGCGAGTCGCAGCACTGCACGGTCTGGCCGCCGACGGCGATGATGCGCTTGATGAAGTCCTTCTCGTCAGGCGGAGCCAACCCGATGAGCGAGCCCATCCCCTGCAGAGCGCGTACGACGACGTTCGCAGGCTGGTCCGCGGTGAACTCGCTGTTCCAGCCGTCGGGACCACGGAAGACGACGACCTCGCCCGGCTGCGGGTCGGAGAACCGGTAGCTGACCTTGTCGACGAGGACGCGGTCGTTGTTGCAACCGGTGCAGCCGTGCAGCGTGGTCTCCATCGATCCCGAGGGGATCACGTAGACCTTCGCGACGAACGTCTGGATGAGGAAGGTGAGCAGCAACGCCACGACGACGAGGATCGGCAGTTCCTTCCAGAACGCCGACCGGCGCCGTCGACCGCCGCGGCCCTTGTGGCCCGCCGCCGCGGCCTGTTCTCGGTAGTCCGCAGCCGGGCGTTCCTCCGCCGACTCACCCGCCCTGCGGCGGTGCCGCCCGGGTATCCCGGGTGGCCCGTTGTCGAAGTCGTCGTCGAAGTCGTCGTCCTCGACCTGCCACGGGGAGGACATCTGCTGTTCGAGGGGCCTGACGATGCCGTTCCATCCGCCCGCCGCCGGTGTCGGGTCCACGGGCGGCGCGCCCTCGTGGAGCGTGGCGCCTGCCTGCGGGGGGTTCAGTGGCCTGCCCGGCGCACCGATCGGTAGCGCGCCCCTGCGGGGCGGTGGCACGTCGCTGTGGATGCGACGGGGCACCGGCTGGCTGCCGCTCGGGAACTCCGGCTCCTGCCGGGCGTATCCGCCCTCGAATCCGGGCGCGGCGACGCGGTGGCCGACAGGCCCGCCTCCTGCGGTGGCGTCGGGCCTGGGCATCTCCAGGTCCGGCTGACGGCCGTCGTCCTCCACCCAGGAATCCCCGGGACTGCGCACTCCCTTGATGGGAATGCCGCCGGGGAACGCGCCGCCGGTCGTGAAGCCTGCCCAGGTGGACGGAGCCGGACCCCTGCCGTTCATCGGGTCGTCGCCGCGATCCAGCTCGGCCCGGTCCCACTCGCCTGTCGGGGCGCAGTCGAACGTGCCGTTCTCGTAACCCTCGCCCGAACCGTGTGCAGGGCCTGCACCGTCGACCGGATCCCCGCCATATCCGTTCAACGGCGCAGAGTCGGTCCCGTGACGGGGGACTCCGTTGCCGTTGACCGAGTGGCCGTTGGGTGGGCCGCCGACGGGCCACGGGGTGGAGGGCAGCTGCGGCACGCCGTGAGTCACGGCGTGCTGTCCCGAAGCCCGCTGGTGCGCCGACCCGGACGGCTCGTCACTTCTGCCGTGCCTCGAGGGCTGGGCCCACCGGTCATCCGGGAGCTCGGGGAGGGCCACGCTCACGAAGGCTACGCCCAACTTCGGTCGTCGGTCAGGAGGCCGAAGGAGTCTCGCGCTTCTCCTTGATCTTTGCGGCCTTGCCGCGCAGGTCACGAAGGTAGTAGAGCTTCGCCCGGCGAACGTCGCCGCGGGTGAACACCTCGATGCGGTCGATGTTGGGCGAGTGCACGGGGAACGTGCGCTCGACGCCGACGCCGAAGGAGATCTTGCGGACGGTGAAGGTCTCGCGAGCCCCGGCGCCATGCCTGCGGATCACGACGCCCTGGAACACCTGCACGCGGGAGCGCGTGCCCTCGATGACCTTGACGTGCACCTTCAGCGTGTCACCCGGCCGGAAAGCGGGAATGTCGGAGCGCAACATCTGCGCGTCCAGTGCGTCCAGGGTGTTCATCGCGAGATCCGTCCTCGGTCGTGTAGCGGTCGTGCGGGCGCCATCCTCAGGTAACGGGAGGCGCGCTCGGATGGCCCGGTTGGGCACGAGCTCGACGTCCATGATGCCAGACGCCCTCTCGACCCTCGACGACCCCCGCCAGGAACGCGCGGTCGGCAGCGTCGAGGGCGTCTGGGGGAAGCGCGGCGAGCAAGTCCGGCCTGCGGGCCGCAGTGCGCTCCAGCGCCCGGTCGCGCCGCCAGCGGCTGATCGCGGCGTGGTTGCCGCTGCGCAGCACATCCGGCACCTCGAGGCCGCGCCAGCTGACCGGGCGGGTGTAGGCCGGTCCTTCGAGCAGGCCGTCGGAGAACGAGTCCTGCTCAGCGGACTGCGGGTTGCCCAGCACACCGGGGAGCAGGCGCACGACGGCCTCGACCATCACCATGACCGCGACCTCTCCCCCGACCAGCACATAGTCGCCGATGCTGACCTCGTCGACGGGCGCATAGTGCTCGACCACCCGCTGGTCGATCCCCTCGTACCGCCCGCATGCGAAGACCAGCCGCTCCTGGGCCGACCACTGCTCGGCGATCGACTGGGTGAACGGCCGCCCGGCAGGCGTCGGCACGACCAGCTTGGCGGGCGCCCCGTCCGCCAACACGGCGTCGAGGGCCTCCCCCCAGACCTGCGGGCGCATGACCATGCCGGGGCCGCCGCCGTAGGGGGCGTCGTCGACGGCCTGGTGGACGTCGTGGGTCCAGTCCCGCAGGTCGTGTACGGCGAGGTCGATCAGCCCGGCCTCGATCGCCCGGCCCAGCAGCGCCTCACGCAGGGGCGCGAGGTACCCCGGGAAGATCGTCACGACGTCGATGCGCACCGGAGAATCCTGCCCTAAGCCTCAGCGACCGCGCGGACTGACGACGCCGCAGGGGTGCGGGTGTCCGCGCCGCCGGACCAGGGTCATCGGCCTACCCGGCGCAGGCCGGGGCACTAGCCCGCTTGCCGCTTGCGCACGAGCTCCTCGACCAGCGCCCTTGTGCCGTCGAGGCCGACGCCCCGCGCAACCAGCACGTCGCGGGCGCGGCCGTCGTGCAGCAGCCCGAGCAACAGATGCTCGGTGCCGATGAAGCCGTGGCCGAGGTGAACGGCCTCCCGCAGCGCGAGCTCCAGCGCCTTCTTGCTAGCGGGCTCGAACGGCAGATGCCCCGACCGCCAGCCCCCAGAACGCGCGGCCCTCGTGCGTTCGAGCGCGCCGGGCCCGAACGCCTCGTCGGCCTGGCGGCGCACCTCGTCCAGGTCGATGCCCAGCATGGCGAGCGCGTCGGCGTCGAAAGGGCCGCCACGCGCCAGGTCTGCCTGGATCTCAGACCGACTGACCTGCAGCCGGGCCAGGATCGTCGCCGCCAGGCCTTCGGGCACCGCGAAGAGCGCCAGCAGCAGGTGCTCCGTTCCGATCCTCGCTGAATGCTGCTCGCGCGCGATCTCCTGCGCGTGGACGACGACCGCACGCGCCTGTCCCGTGAACCGCTCGAACATCTCCCCGCCCCTTCAGATCCCGAACCGTCGGTACTTCTTGTGCACGGCCTGCCTGCTCACCCGCAGCGCCTGGGCGATCTGCTGCCACGACCAGCCCTGGGCGCGCGCGTTGCCCACCTGCAGCTCTTCCAGCGACTCGAGCAGCCCTCGCAGGGACGCCACGGCCGCCAGCCCGACGGCCGGGTCCCTACTGGACGCCGCCGCCGCCACCTGCGTCGCATCGGTCATGACGTCAACCTACGTTGACATCGACCTGCTGTCAACCAAAGTTGACGACGGCTTCGTGCACAGCGTGCTGCGGCGGTCGGCTTCGCAGGGGCGGTGGCGCCGAGGCCGAACGCGATGGTGCGCGGCGGGCGTGGCCGACCGGCGTGAGGTAGCAGCACCCACGCCTGGCCCGTCCGGTTCAGTCGAGGAGGCCCTCGGGGGGCGTCAGCACGATTCTGCCGTTATCCAGGTCGACGGTCGGGACGATCGCCTGGACGAACGGGACCAGTGCCTCGGGCGCGTCCTCGCGCACAACGACGAGCAGCTCGCCTGCCGGGCCGTGCACCACGTCCCCCACTGTGCCGACCACGGTGCCGTCCTCCAGCTCGGCCCGGAGGCCTTCGAGCTGGTGGACGTGGAACTCGTCGGGATCCTTCGGCGCCGCCGCAGAGGTCGCCGAGACGAGCAGACGCAGACCGCGCAGGGCTTCGGCGGCCGTGCGGTCGGGCGCCTCTACGAAGCGGACGAGCATCCGGCCCGAGTGCGGCCGGGCCGACTCGACGGTCAGCACGCCGTCGGGTTCCCCCGGGCGTCGCGCAATCAGTTGGGCACCGGGGGCGAACCGCTCCTCGGGCGAGTCGGTGTGCAGATTGACGACGACTTCGCCGTGCAACCCGTGGGCGCGCATCGCGACGCCCGCGAGGAGCAGCTGCTCGGCCCTACCGGTCGGTGTCGACGACATCGACCCGAACGCCGCGACCGCCGATTCCGCCCACGACCGTGCGCAGTGCGGTGGCCGTGCGGCCACTGCGGCCGATCACCTTGCCCAGGTCCTCGGGATGGACGCGCACTTCCAGGGTCCGGCCGCGGCGCGTGGTGACGAGGTCGACGCGAACGTCGTCAGGGTGATCGACGATCCCCCTGACGAGGTGTTCCAAGGCATCGGCCAGCACGACGCTCACGACGTGGCCCCCACGGAGAGGGTCATGCAGCCGCCTCCGCGAAGAGGGTCACGTCGGTTGGTCACGACTCGGCAGGCGCTTCGGCAGGCGCTTCTGCGGGCGCGTCGGTGGCCTCTTCGGCCTTCGGACGGCGGTCGGACCGCTTCCGCGGCGTGGTGGCCTCGGTGGCGGGCTCCTCGCCTGCCGCCGCCAGCGCCGCGTTGAACAACGCGAGCTTGTCGGGCTTGGCAGGCTGGGCCTTGAGGGTGCCCTCGGATCCGGGAAGGCCCTTGAACTTCTGCCAGTCGCCGGTGATCTCCAGGAGGTGCTGCACCGGCTCCGTGGGCTGGGCGCCGACACCCAGCCAGTACTGGGCGCGCTCCGAGTCGATCTCGATGAGGCTCGGCTGCAGCTTCGGGTGGTACTTGCCGATGGTCTCGATCGCCCGGCCGCTACGGCGGGTGCGCGAGTCGGCGACGACAACACGGTAGTAAGGCTGGCGGATCTTGCCCAACCGCATCAGCTTGATCTTGACGGCCACGCTGCTTGGTGCTCCTCGTTGAATACGAACTACTCCGGTGAGGCCGCGACGACCGCGTGGGGTTACGGACTGCGCGTCTCGACGTCTATGGCCGCGGCACAGTAGAGGGCCAGCCGCGGGGCCGATGCATCATTGTGCCAGACAGAGCGCCGGATCAGGTCATCGGGACGACACCGAGCAACCCGAGCGCCAGCACGATCCCCGGCAGCAGGTTGTTGATCTGGTGGGCGATCACCCCGGCGGACAGCCGTCCGGTGATCAGCCGGGCGACGCCGATCGGGATCGCGACGACCAGCAGGAGCGGCGTGCGGCTGAACTCGAAGTGGGCAAGGGCGAACACGATCGTCGTCACGACCAGGGTCCACCACCGGTTGGCCCCGAGCCGCTCGACGGCCCCCCACAGGAGGCCGCGGTAGACGATCTCCTCGCACACCGGTGCGACGAACACCACGATCACGAAGATCGTGACGGCGAGCGCGGGGCCCGCGTGCACGCCGCCGAGCACCTCCCCCACCGCCGAACCGGCGTCGGCGCCTGCGATCGCGGCGTACACCAGCGACGCCGGGATGGTGATCGCCAGGCCCGCTACCCCGCAGGTCAGGCCGACCAGGATGTCGCGCTTGCTCACGTGCAGCCCGAGGTCGATGCGCGGCCCGTTCCCCCGGATCCGGGTGATCAGCAACGCCAGCCCGGCCGCGCACAGGGTCGGCACCACGAGCGCCAGGGCGACCACCCCCGCCGACGAGGTCAGCTTGCCTGCGAACAGGTAGCCCAACAGCACCGACACCAGCAGGAACACGGCCTCGACCAGCACATAGGCGCCCAAGCCCCACCGATGCGGCATCCGCGCCGGTGGCGGCGGCCCGAAGCGGCCCGCACGCGGGACAGCCGAACCGTCGAGCGCCGGGCCATAGGAGGCCGGACCATAGGGCGGCTGGCCATAGGGGGCCGGGCCATAGGGCGCGGGACCGTAGGGGGCCGGGCCGTCAGGCGCGTGCCCGTAGGCCGCCGCCTGCGGGTCCTCCCCCCACCGGCCCGGCGCGCCCGCCACCACCGGGTCGAGGGGCGGCCGGACGTCCGGGACACCCCAGGGCCGCGGGTCCGCAGGCACGGCAGCACCCGGCACAGGCTTGGCCTGCACCGGAACGGCCTGCACAGAAGCGTCCTGCATAGGAACGTCCTGCACAGAAGCGTCCTGCATAGGAACGGCCTGCGCAGGAGCGTCCTGCCAGGGGGCGTGGTCGTCGAGCGGCGAACCGGGGCGCGCGGGGATGTCGGACGAGGCGGGCGTGGCCTCCATCGCAAGCGGTGGGGACGCCACCGGGGCGTCCGCTCCTTGCTCACCCGTGGCCGCGTCCTCCGTACCGTTCACGAGATCGACGCTACCGGCCCGGCGCGATGGGCGCGCCCGACCCCGGCAGCCCTCCGGACGGGTCAGGCGGTCCGGACGGGTCGGCCTCGCAGCATCACCAGCGCGGGCGCACGCAGGACGGACGGGTCAGCGCGCGGGTCGTCCCGGTAGACGACCAGGTCCGCGGGGTGTCCCGGCGTGAGCGAGAAGCGCCCCAGCCACGCCCGTGCCGCCCAGCTCGCCGCGCCGACCGGATCCGGATGCCCCACGTCATGCAGGGCGACGACCTCGTCGGCGATGCGGCCGTGCACGATCCCGCCGCCTGCGTCGGTGCCCGCGTAGACCGCAACCCCCGCTTCGACGGCCTTGCGGACGAGGCCGCCCGCCCCCGCGTGCAACGCCAGCATGTGGGCGGCGTAGGCCGGGTAGCGCTTGGCGGACTCAGCGATCCTCGGGAACGTCTCGACGTTGATCAGCGTCGGCACCAGCGCGGTGCCGCGGCGGGCCATCTCGACGATCAGCTCGTCGGTCAGGCCGGTGCCGTGCTCGATGCAGTCGATGCCCGCGTTGATCAGGCCCGGAAGCGCGTCGGTGCCGAACACGTGTGCAGTGACCCTGGCGCCCGCGGCGTGGGCCGCGTCGATCGCGGCCTGAAGGACGTCGTCGGGCCACAGCGGGGCGAGGTCGCCGACGCCGCGGTCGATCCAGTCCCCGACCAGCTTGACCCAGCCGTCGCCCGCCGCGGCCTGCTCGGCGACGACGTCGGGCAGCAACGCCGGGTCGTCGATCTCCGTGGCCAGCCCGGCGATGTACCGCTTCGGCCTGGCGACGTGCCGCGCCGCCCTGATGATCTCGGGAAGATCCGCACGGGCCTGCAGCGGCGTCGTGTCCAACGGCGAGCCGCAGTCGCGCAGCAGGAGGGCGCCCGCGTCGCGGTCGACCCTGGCCTGCACGTCGGCCTCGTCGAGGTCGACCGGGCCGGAAGGGCCCAACCCGACGTGGCAGTGCGCGTCCACGAGGCCGGGCAGGATCCACCCGCCGTCGACGAGCGTCTCCGCGCCGATGATCGGCTCGTCGGACAGGCGGCCCGACGCGTCGACCCAGAGCTGCACCGACTCGGCCGACGGCAGCGCAACGCCGCGCAGCCGGTACACCTACTTCCCCTTCGGCGGGAACTTCAGCTTCGACAGGTCGAACCCGGCGGGCAGCTGGTCGAGCCCTGGCGGGAGCTGCTGCAGCGACGGCGGGAGCCCGGTGAGGTCCGGCATGCCCGCACGCGCAGGCGCCGGACGGCCGCTGCGCGCCTTCTGCGGCTTCTTGCCCTTGCGCGACTTCGCCTGCTTGCGCGTGGCGCTGCGGCTCCCGAACCCGAACTGCCCGGCCATCTGCTTCATCATCTTGCGGGCCTCGAAGAAGCGGTTGACCACGTCGTTCACGTCGCCGACCGAGACGCCGGAGCCGTTGGCGATGCGCAGCCGCCGCGACCCGTTGATGATCTTCGGGTCGGCCCGTTCGGCAGGGGTCATGCCGCGGATGATGGCCTGGAGGCGGTCCAGCTGCTTGTCGTCGACCTGCGCCAGCGCCTCCTTCATCTGTCCCGAGTTCGCGCCGGGCAGCATGCCGAGGATGTTGCCGATCGGGCCCATCTTGCGAATGGCGAGCATCTGGCCGAGGAAGTCCTCGAGCGTGAGCTCACCGGAGCCCATCTTGACCGCGGCCGCAGCGGCCTGATCGGCGTCGAAGGCCTGCTCGGCCTGCTCGATGAGCGTGAGCAGATCGCCCATGCCGAGGATGCGGCTGGCCATCCGGTCGGGGTGGAAGACGTCGAAGTCGGCGAGCTTCTCGCCGTTGGAGGCGAAGAGGATCGGCTCGCCCGTGACCTCGCGCACCGAGAGGGCCGCACCACCGCGGGCGTCGCCGTCGAGCTTGGTGAGCACGACACCGGTGAAGCCGACGCCGTCGCGGAACGCCTCGGCCGTCGTGACCGCGTCCTGGCCGACCATGGCGTCCAGCACGAACAATGTCTCGTCGGGGTGCACCGCGTCCCGGATGTCCGACGCCTGGCGCATCAGCTCCGCGTCGACGCCGAGGCGGCCCGCGGTGTCGACGATGACGACGTCGTAGTGCTTCTCCCGGGCGTGCGCGACGCCGCGGCGGGCGACGTCGACCGGGTCGCCTGCCGCGACCGCCTGACCGGCCGCCGACACACCAGGGTGAGGCGCGAACGTCGGCACACCCGCGCGCTCGCCGACGATCTGCAGCTGGTTGACCGCGTTGGGCCGCTGCAGGTCGCACGCCACGAGGAGCGGCGTGTGCCCCTGGCCCCTGAGCCACGACGCGAGCTTGCCCGCCAGCGTCGTCTTTCCCGAGCCCTGCAGGCCCGCGAGCATGATCACGCTCGGCGGCTCCTTGGCCAGCCGCAGGCGCCGCGTCTCGCCGCCGAGGATCGCGACGAGCTCCTCGTTGACGATCTTGACGACCTGCTGGGCCGGGTTCAGCGCGCCCGAGACCTCGGCGCCCAGGGCCCGCTCCTTGATCCGCGAGATGAAGACGCGGACCACCGGCAGCGCGACGTCCGCCTCCAGCAGCGCGATGCGAATCTCGCGCGCGGTGGCGTCGATGTCGGCGTCGGAAAGCCGGCCTTTGCCGCGAAGGCCGGCCAGCGCGCCGGAAAGGCGCTCGGAGAGGCTGTCAAACACGTTGCCGAGCCTACCGGGACAGTGTGACGAACTCCGCGTCCGCCGTTTACATAAGCATGTTATATGTTGTTCATGCTCACGATCGACGACCGCGAACTGGCCGCAGGGCTCGACGAGTTGGTCACCCTGCTGCCCCGGCTCACCCCGCATGGCGGCCTGAGCCTGGTCGCGGCGTCCACGCTGGCGACGCTGGAACGGCGCGGCCCTGCGCGTATCACCGAGCTCGCGGAGGCGCAGAACGTCACCCAGCCCGCGATGACCGGGCTCGTCGGGAGGCTGGCCGCTCAGGGGCTCGTGGAGCGCTCGCCCGACCGCGACGACCGGCGCGGGGTGCTGGTCGCCGTCACGCAGGCAGGTCGCACGCTGCTCGCGGCCCGGCGTGGCGAGCGCGCCGAGGCGCTGGCCGACCTGCTCCACGGCCTCGACGTCGCCGACCGCGCCGCACTGGCCGCCGCCCTGCCCGCACTGGGCCGCCTCGTCACGAGAGGACAGAACGCATGACCGCCCCCGCCCGATCAAGCCCCTTCCGTCAGCCCAAGGCGGTGTGGGCGGTCGCCTTCGCCTGCGTGATCTCGTTCATGGGCATCGGGCTCGTCGACCCGATCCTGCCCGCGCTGTCGAGCCAACTGCACGCCTCGCCCACCCAGGTGACGCTGCTGTTCACCAGCTACCTCGTGGTCACGGCGGTCGCGATGCTGGTGACGGGCTGGGTGTCCAGTCGGATCGGCGCGAAGAACACCCTGATCGCCGGGCTGGTGCTCATCGTCGTGTTCGCGGCACTCGCGGGCGCGTCGGGCTCGATCGGCGGGATCGTCGGCTTCCGGGCGGGCTGGGGCCTCGGGAACGCGCTGTTCATCGCGACCTCGCTCGCCGTGATCGTCAGCTCCGCGACCGGCGGCTTCGCAGGCGCGATCGTGCTGTACGAGACCGCGCTGGGCGTCGGGATCGCGTGTGGACCGCTGCTCGGGGCGACGCTGGGCAACATCAGCTGGCGCGGGCCGTTCTTCGGAGTCTCGGTCCTCATGGCGATCGCGCTGGTCGCGACGATCTTCTTCGTGCCCCGCCTCCCCCGTCCCCCGGCACCGGCGCCACTGTCCGCGCCGATCAAGGCGCTGGGGCACCGCGGCCTGCTGACGATGGGCCTGACTGCGCTGCTCTACAACTGGGGCTTCTTCACCATGCTCGGCTACGTGCCGTTCCCCATGCACCTGTCGATCTACGGGCTCGGCGGCGTGTTCTTCGGCTGGGGGCTGCTCGTGGCGCTCTTCTCGGTGTTCGTCGCGCCGCGGCTGCAGCGCCGCTTCGGCACCGCTCCCACGCTGTACGTCAACCTCGCGTTGTTCGCGACCGTGCTCGGGGTGATCGCGGCCTGCACGGCGTTGCCGCAGGTGCTGGTCGTCTGCGTGATCGTCGCGGGCGCGATGATCGGGGTGAACAACACGCTGACCACCCAGGCGGTGATGCTGGTGTCGCCGGTCGAGCGCCCGGTGGCCTCCGCGGCCTACGGGTTCATCCGGTTCATCGGTGGCGGCCTCGCCCCGTTCGCCGCGGGGCTGCTCGCCGAGCGCTTCAACGTCCACGTGCCCTTCTGGATCGCCGCGGCCGCGGTGCTGGTCGCCATCGGGGTGCTGGCCACCGGCCACCACCTCCTTGCCGAGGCCGACGTCCGGCTTGCCGAGGGCGAGGCCGCGCACGACGGCGAAGCCGACCTCGACGCCGACGAGGTCGAGGAGATCACCGAGGACGAGACGGGTGAGGCGGGCGTCGCGGGGCGCGCCGAGGCCTGGCAGCACCCTGACCAGGTCGGCCGTTCGGTCAGGTGACGCCGCCGCGCCCGCCCGGCGTGGCGCGGGCGGCGGCGAGCACCGCCCGCTCGACCTCTCGGCGCTGCGGGACCGGGACGGTGCCGTCGCCGGTGTCGAGGCAGAACGAGTCGACCACTGAGGCACCGAGCGTCGCCACCCGCGCCCACCGTATGTCGATGTCGCACGCCGCCACCGCCGCCGCAACGCGGTGCAGCAGCCCGATCCGGTCGGTGCCGCGCAGCTCCATGACAACGGCGCCGGTGGCCTCGTCGTCGAACCACAGCACGCGCGCAGGCGCGGGCGGTTCGCCTGCCGCCGTCGGCGCGTAGTCGCGCTCCTTGCGCGTCAACGCCTCCTCGAGCGCCAGCGTGCCCCCGAGCACCCGTACGAGATCCGACCGGAGGAGCGCGGGGTCGGGATAGCCACCGAAGCGGGGCGTGACGGTGAAGCGGAACACCGCCGCTTCGGGGCAGGCCGCGCCCGCGGGGTGCAGCGCAGCCGCATGCACCTCCAAGGAGTGCAGCGCGAGCACGCCCGTCGCCGCAGCCAGCCCCCCCTGGCCCTCCGGCATGGCCACGATGACCGTCGCGGGGTCGCCGGGCTGCATGCTCAGCTGAGGACGCCCTTCGGAGACCGCTGCTGCTGCCAGCGCAAGCTCGTCGGCCGACGGCGGGGCCGGGGCGGGCAACGCCTCCCCGGCAAGCAGTGCACGGCAGCGGGCGACGAGGTCGCCGATCAGCACCCGCTTCCAGGGGCTCCACACGCCGGGGCCGGTGGCGAGGGAGTCCGCCTCCGCGAGCGCGCCGAGCAGATCCAGCAGCAGGCCGCCCCCGCCGGGCACCGCGATCTCCAGCGTCTCGACGACGCGCGCGACCGTGGCGTGGTCATCCAAGTCGCGGCGGGTCGCCGTGTGGGGCAGCAGCAGGTGGTGCCGTACCAGGGCGCCGAGCAGATCGACGTCGGCATCGGAGAACCCCAGCCTGCGCCCCACCTGCACGGCGAGCGACTCGCCCACTACCGAGTGGTCGCCGCCGCGGCCCTTGCCGATGTCGTGCAGGATCGCGCCGACCAGCAGCAGGTCCGGGCGCGCAACGCGGGTGGTGAGGCGGGCGGCCTGCGCGCAGGCCTCGACGAGATGCCGGTCGACGGTCCACACGTGCGCGCGGTCGCGCGGCGGCAGATCCCGCACGGCACCCCACTCGGGGAACAGCCGCCCCCACAGGCCGGTGCGGTCCAGCGACTCCACGACGTCCACGAGCGGGCGCCCGGAGCCCAGCAGCGACAGCAGTTCCCCCAACGCGGCGCGCGGCCATGGCTCCCGCAGCTCGGGTGCGGTGTCGGCCAGCCGGTGCAGGGTGCCCGCCGCCACCGGCAGCCCGGTGCGCGCGGCCGTCGCGGCGACGCGCAGCACCAGCGCGGGATCGCGCGCCGCGGTGGCGTCGCGGGCGAGCGCGACCTCCCCCGAGTGCTCGACGACCCCGCTGTCGAGCGGACGGCGGACCGGCGCCCGCCGCAAGGCCGCGAGCCCTCGACGCGGAAGTGCGTTGCGGGCCTGGCGCAGGCCGACCTCGGCGGCGAACGCGACGGAGCGCGCCGCGCCGGACAACGCCCTCGCCAGCTCGAACCGGTCGGCGAT
Organism: Pseudonocardia sp.; assembly: GCA_036401495.1. Classification (GTDB taxonomy): domain Bacteria; phylum Actinomycetota; class Actinomycetes; order Mycobacteriales; family Pseudonocardiaceae; genus Pseudonocardia. The sequence continues at coordinate 53,684 of DASWUV010000062.1, forward strand.
GTCGAGGCTCAGCGCGATCTCGTCGGCATCTTGCGCCCGCAGCACGTCGCGGGCGCGCCCGGCGATGCGGTGCAGCTCGGTGCGGACGTCCAGCAAGAGATCGCGGCCGTCGAGAACGTCACGCGCAGGCCGGTCGACGAGCTGGGCGGCGGCCAACGCGTCGATCAGCTGGACGTCGCGGAGGCCGCCGTGTCCGTTCTTGAGGTCGGGCTCGACGCGATGCGCCACGTCACCGGACTTGCGCCAGCGTTCATGGGCGCCGTCGGCGATCTCGTCGAAACGGCCGCGGATCCCCGCCCGCCAGGCCTGGCGGACCGCGGACTTGACCTTCTCCGACAGCTCGGGGTCGCCTGCGATGTGCCGGGCTTCCAGCAGGCCGAACGCGGCGCGCAGGTCGGTGGCCGCGACCTGGACGGCCTGGCCGGGCGTGCGCACGGAGTGGTCGAGGCCGATGCCCGCGTCCCACAGCGGGTACCACAGCTGCTCGGCGAGCCGCTCGACGTCCTTGCGCCCGTCGTGCAACAGGACGAGATCCAGATCCGAGTAGGGCGCCAGCTCACGGCGGCCCAGCGCCCCGACCGCGATCAGCGCGGCGTGGTCGGTCAGCCCGATCGCCGCACAGCGGGACGCGAGCCAGAAGTCGTGCAGGTCCACCAGCGCCGTGCGCAGCGCCTCGGCGTTCAGGCGGCGCTTGCCCGGCCCCGGGTCGAGCAACACTGCCTTCGCGCGGACGAGGTCCTCCGCCGAGCCGGAGCTCAGAGTCGTCACAGCGCGTCGGCACCCCGCTCACCGGTGCGGACCCGCACGACCGTTTCGATCCGCGTCACCCACACCTTCCCGTCACCGATCTTGCCCGTGCGCGCGCTCTGCACGACGGCGTCGATCACCTTCTCGACGGCCTCGTCGAGGACGACGAGCTCGACACGCACCTTCGGCACGAAGTCGACCTGGTAGTCGGCGCCGCGGTACACCTCGGTGTGACCGCGTTGACGGCCGTAGCCCGACACTTCGCAGACGGTCATGCCCGCGATGTCGAGCCGTTCGAGGGCGGCTCGGACGTCGTCGAGGGCGAACGGCTTGACGATCGCCGTGACCAGCATCATCGCCTTGATCCCCTTGTCATGTGCCCATGGCGGGAGCCCCCCGACGACACCAGGGCCCACCGCACTCCGGAAAGAGCGGCGGGCCCCGGTGGCGAGGGTCGGTTAGACGGCGTCCGCTCCGCGTTCGCCGGTGCGGACCCTGATCACGCTCTCGACCGGCGTCACCCAGACCTTCCCGTCACCGATCTTGCCGGTGCGGGCGGCCTCGACGACGGCGTCGACCACCTTGTCCGCGAGCGTGTCGTCGGCGACAACCTCGACCCGCACCTTCGGCACGAAGTCCACGGAGTACTCCGCGCCTCGGTAGACCTCGGTGTGGCCCTTCTGCCTGCCGTAACCCTGGACTTCGCTGACCGTCATGCCGAGGACGCCGATCTGTTCGAGCGCGCCCTTCACGTCCTCGAGGACGAACGGCTTGACGATTGCCGTGACCAGCTTCATGTCTCAGCCTTCCTTGCCTGCGGCAACAGCGTCCGAGGAGGACTCCGTGGCCGAGTCCGAGGAGGACGCCGCGGTCGCAGCGGCCAGGGCATGACCCGAGCTGAGGCCGAGGGCGCCGCCGAGAGTCGAGAAGTCGTAGCTCGTCTCGGCGTGCTCGGTCTCGTCGATGCCCGTGACCTCGTCCTCTTCGGAGATACGGAAACCGATCGTGAACTTGATGATGTACCCGAGCACCATGGCGCACACGAACGAGTAGACGAGCACCGACCCCGCGGCCACCGCCTGCCTGCCGAGCTGGACGAGACCGCCGCCGTAGAAGAGGCCGTCGTCGCCCAGTGCTGCGGCGTTGACGCTCTTGGTGCCGAGGAACCCGATCAGCAGCGTGCCGATGATCCCGCCGACCAGGTGGACGCCGACGACGTCGAGCGAGTCGTCGAAGCCGAAGCGGTACTTGAGGCTGACCGCGAGGGCACAGACCGCACCGGCGATGAGGCCGAGGAAGATCGACCCGACGGGTGCGATGTACCCACACGCCGGGGTGATGGCGACCAGGCCCGCCACCGCACCGGACGCCGCGCCCAGTGTGGTGGGCTTGCCGTCGCGGATCTGTTCGACGATCAGCCAGCCGAGCACCGCGGTGCAGGTGGCGATGGTGGTGTTGGTGAACGCCACGCCTGCGAGGTCGCTCGCCGACAGCGCCGACCCGGCGTTGAAGCCGTACCAGCCGAACCACAGCAGCGAAGCGCCGAGCAGGATGAACGGGACGTTGTGCGGCCGCATGTGCTCGCGCGGCCATCCCCTGCGCCTGCCGAGCACGATCGCCAGTGCGAGACCTGCGGCACCGGCGTTGATGTGGACCGCGGTCCCACCGGCGAAGTCCTCGGCCTTCAGGTCGTTGGCGATCCAACCGCCGACGCCGTCCGCGCTCGTGAAGCCGCTGAACGAGAACACCCAGTGCGCGACCGGGAAGTAGCAGATCGTGACCCAGCCCGCGACGAACAGCACCCAAGACCAGAACTTGACCCGGTCGGCGATCGCACCGGAGATCAGGGCGGGGGTGATGACCGCGAACATCAGCTGGAACATCACGAACGCGGTCGCGGGGAGCGCATCGGTGCCGGGCCACGCGACCGGCGGTGGACCGGTCACAGCGACGCCGACAAAGCCGCCGATGGTGTTGGACAACCCGGCGAACTCGCCGCCGCCCACCAGACCACCGAAGGCGTCGTTGCCGAACGCCCAGCTGTAGCCGTACAGCGTCCAGAGCACCGTGACGACCGCGAGGCAGATGAAGTTCATCATGAGCATGTTGAGCACGCTCTTACTACGGACCATGCCTCCGTAGAAGAACGCCAGTCCCGGGGTCATGAGCATGACGAGCGCAGCGCTCGCGAGCACCCATGCGGTGTCACCGGAGTTAATAGCGGGCACGTTTTCCCTCCTGCTGTAGGCCAGGCTGGGGGGAATACTCGGGGTGCCTTGTTTCGCCGAACGTCGCACCTTGTTGCGTATGGGTGAACGGCTCGCCCATTGGGGTTACGGGCACGTTACCGAACCAGGCGGATGCTGATTGCCCCCTCGACGGTCAGTCGAGCAGGGCGTCGACGAAGGCCGCGGGTTCGAAGGGAGCCAGGTCGTCGGGGCCCTCGCCGAGGCCCACGAGCTTGACCGGAACGCCCAGCTCACGCTGCACGCGAAAGACGATTCCGCCCTTGGCCGTGCCGTCGAGTTTGGTCAGGACGATGCCCGTGACGTCGACGACGTCGCCGAAGACCCTGGCCTGGATCAGCCCGTTCTGGCCGGTTGTGGCGTCCAACACAAGAAGGACCTCGTCGACGAGGGCCTGGCGCGACACGACCCGCTTGACCTTGCCCAGCTCGTCCATCAGACCCGTCTTGGTGTGCAGGCGGCCTGCGGTGTCGAGCAACACGGCGTCGGCGCCCTCTTCACCGCCCTGCTTGACGGCCTCGAACGCGACGCTGGCCGGGTCGGCGCCCTCCGGGCCGCGCACGACGGTGGCGCCCGCCCGCTCGCCCCACGTCATGAGCTGTTCGGCGGCGGCGGCGCGGAACGTGTCGGCCGCACCCAGCACGACGTGGCGGCCGCTCGCCACGAGCACCCGTGCCAGCTTCCCGGTAGTGGTGGTCTTGCCCGTGCCGTTGACGCCGACGACGAGCAGCACGGCAGGGCGCCCGTCGTGCGGCAGCGCCCGGACGGAGCGGTCGAGGTCGGTCCGCAGCGCGTCGGTGAGCACATCGCGCAGCAGGGCGCGGGCCTGGTCCGTCGTGCGGACCGCGCGGCGGGCGAGCTCGGTGCGCAGGGTGTCAACCAGCTCCAGGGTCATCTCGGGCCCGAGATCCGCCGAAAGGAGCATGGCCTCGACGTCCTCCCACGAGTCCTCGTCGAGCTCGCCTGCGCCGAGCAGCGCCAAGAGGCTCTGCCCGAAGCCGCTGCGCGAGCGGGCGAGGCGGCCGCGTAGGCGCTCCATGCGGCCTTCGGCGGGGGCGATGTCGGCCGGGGTGATGGCGGAGGGGGCGACCCCGTTGGTGGCAGGCCCTGCGGAGGTCGAAGGGGTGTCGGCAGGGGTGGGCGTGGCGGTGGTGGGCGTGCCGGTGGTGGTCGGGGTGGTGGTGGGCGCGGCGGTGTCGGCGGCTGCGTCAGCGGGAGTGGTCGCCGCGGTGTCGGTCGCAGAGCCTGCGGTTGCGGTGGCGTCGGCTGGGGCTGTGCCGACGGGGGCGTCGGCGGCAGGGGCAGTGTCGGCAGGAGTCGTGGTGGCAGGGGTTGTGGTGGCAGGGGTTGTGGTGGCAGCGATGTCGGTCGCAGCGCGGGAGGTCGCGGCGGTGCCGGCTGGAGCGGTCTCGGCTGCGGCGGTGTCGGCGGGGGCCGCGGTCTCGGCTGGGAGGGGCGCTTGCGCCTTGGGGGCTGCGCTCGGGCCCGTCGGCGGCGTGGTCGGCGCGCGCTCGACCACCGGGGTCTCGGTGCCCGCGGAGAAGTTGAAGCCACCTTCGGCCTGGTAGCTGCCTGCGCGGGGCGGTAGCTCTTCCCGCTTCTCGGGCTCCCGCAGGCTGATACGGCGGCTGCGGCGCAGCACGAGCCCCAGCACGACCGCAACGACGATGAGCACGGCGACGACCGCGACGACGATCCACAGGGTCTGCGTCACCCGCCCACCCTGCCACGCCCAGCTCCGAGCGGTGCGCCGAGCACCCTCGCCGCTTGACCGACCACAGGAGCGCCACTGAGCGTCTGCGGAGTGGCGAAGGTCAGCTGGCCACCGGGCGGAGGCGCTGGCTGATCACGGTCGTGATGCCGTCGCCGCGCATCGAGACGCCGTAGAGGGCGTCGGCGACCTCCATCGTCGGCTTCTGATGGGTGATCACGATGAGCTGGCTGGCCTCGCGCAGCTCCTCCATGAGCGAGATCAGGCGGCGCAGGTTGACGTCGTCGAGGGCCGCCTCGATCTCGTCGAGGATGTAGAACGGCGAAGGGCGCGCCCGGAAGATCGCGACCAGCAGCGCCATCGCGGTCAGCGAGCGCTCGCCGCCCGACAGCAGCGAGAGACGCTTGACCTTCTTCCCCGGCGGCCGGGCCTCGACCTCGATCCCGGTCGTGAGCATGTCCTCGGGGTCGGTGAGCACCAGCCGTCCTTCGCCGCCGGGGAACAGCGTGGTGAAGACCGTCTCGAACTCCCGCGCGACGTCGTAGTACGCCGCCGTGAACACCTCCAGGATCTTGTCGTCCACCTCGCGGACGACGGTGAGCAGGTCGCGTCGGGTGTTCTTGAGGTCCTCCAGCTGCGTCGAGAGGAACCGGTAGCGCTCCTCGAGCGCCGCGAACTCCTCCAGCGCCAGCGGGTTGACCTTGCCCAGCAGCGTGAGGTCCTTCTCCGCGCGCTGGGCGCGGCGCGCCTCGGTCGCACGGTCGTAGGGCATCTGCGGGGGCGGCGTGACGTCCTCGCCCCGTTCCCGCGCCGCCGCGTACTCCGCCGTCTCCGCGGCCGACGCGGGCACCGGCACGTCGGGGCCGTACTCGGCGACCAGCTCGGCCATGCCGAGGCCGTGCTCCGCGAGCACCTTCTCCGTCAGCTGCTCGAGGCGCAGTCGGT
>DASWUV010000063.1:0-6923 GCA_036401495.1 Pseudonocardia sp.
GGCCTGGTCGACCGGAACAAGGCAGTCCGCCGATCCATGTGCAATCGAGAACGGCGGCAGGCTGCCGGCCGGACGCACGTAGGTGATCGGGTCGGCGGATGCAGCTTCTTGGGGGACACGATCCACGTCGGCACCCAGGTATCCGGTCGTGAAACGATCCGCGTCCGTCATCTGCGGCGCTCGACAGTCCGAATGACCGGCGCGGTATTGGTTCTCCCGATGCGCGAAGTCGATCGGCCCGTACCATTCGACAACGGCTTGGACAGCCGACGACGTCGCACCGTTTCCGAGTTGAGGATCATCGAAGATCGTGGGTTGGGTAGCGGTGGTCCCGACCAACGCGGCCAAGTTCGCGCCGGCCGACTCGCCCCATATGGCGAAGCGGCCCGGATCGATGCTGTCGGCGGACGCGTGGGCCCGAAGGTAGCGCACGGCTGCCTTCACGTCCTGTGCTGCGGCCGGAAAACGCGCCTCCCCGGAGAGCCGGTAGTTGACACTCGCCACTGCGAAGCCCTGCTGCAACAGCGGCATGACCTTCGGACCAACATCACGCTTATCTCCACCGGAGAATCCGCCGCCATGAACGAAGATCAATAATGGAGCGGGCTGTGACGCTGTTGGTGGCAGCCACAGGTCCAGCACCTCGGCGAGCGAGGCCGGGGCATAGGCGGCGTCGCTCACCGTGGGAGCAGGCGCGACTGAGTCCGCACGGGCGACTTGATGAGCGACGACGCCGGTGACAGACGCGAACAGCGCTGCGACGGTCACCGCCAAGCTCGTGACGAGCCGAGCACGAGACGACATCTTGAACATTGTGGCCCGCGGTGCGGCAACGTTGCTATGACCCGGACGGCCTATCCCGTCGCCACCCACGGGGAGCGTGCGAAACGTTGACCGGCACGGCGGCGTGCCGGGGTGTCATCGGCGTCGGGCGCACGCCCGTTTTGTCGGCGGCCGCGGGCCTGGCTGGGAGTCGGTTGGTTGGTGCGGGGCGGTCACTGTGCAGCGAGGAGTTGCGTGATCATCCACAGGTCGAGGGCGGCGATGGCGGTCCACGCGCCGCCCACCCGGTGGCCGAGTGTGAGCAGCTCGCCCTGATCCTCATGTACCCCCACCGCGTGTTCTCCCGCGCCATCCGCACCAGAGACGCAGCGCTCGGGGCAACCGCTGAACGAGCGCGGCGAACACGGCCCGGTCGGCCCAGTCGAGGCGCGGTCGTGGGTTGGTGCGGCGCAATACGGCGACTTCGTCGCGCAGGACGAGGAGCTCGACATCTTTGGTGGAGGACATGCGGCCCATCAGCAGGAGCAGTCCGAGCGCCTGCCCGAAGATCGGGTACAGCAGCCGCAACGCCATGTCGGGATCACGTCCGACCCGCGATCACCGCTGGTCAGCAACCCAGGCAACTTCTGGCACCCCACAGGGTTCTGAGACGAGGTCTAACTGAAGACCTCCGCGAAGAAGTGGGTGATGTTCGTGGCTGCGGTTCTCAGAATCGCGAAGATGTTGTTCACGATGTGGGCCGCCGTGGTCGGCTGCGTGAGGATCATCCACACAATGAGCGCGATGAAGAGGAACCCGACGATTCTTCCCACCGCCCACCACCATTCCGCACCGGTAGAAGGACCCCTGACGGATAGTTGTACGGCACGGACGGGATCGGCGGTATCCAGCGCGCGGGCGTGGTTCACGCCGTTTCCTCACCCTGATGGCCTCTCCCTGACGGTCTAACGGGGCAGATGAGGAGCGCTGTGGCGGTGGTGGCCGCGGCAACCGCGCTGCGGGTGTGGCTGGCCCAGCTCCAGCCAATGCCGTGCTGCGTGAGCCAGCGTGCGCCCTCCGGCAGGCCGTCTTCCTCGCCGACGCGGAAGAGTAACCCCCCAGAATCAGCGCGGTTATGTGAGCGACGGTCGACGCGGTCGTGAACAGCAGCGGGGTCAGACCGGGCTCAGTGCGGGTGGCCGCCGGCGACCTCAGCGGAGTCGGCCCGGATGTGGTGGTTATCGACGGGGGGCCCTGCGGGGACTGTTGAGGCATACCACTAGCGGACTAGCGGATGCCTCGGATGGCGCGCACGTAGAGGACGTGTATCGTGAGATCGCGCGTAACCGTAAAGACGACGGAACCTATCAGCCCTGGTTTGCGCACGATCAGGACTATATGTAGCGAAAGCGGCCCAAGCCGCGGCGATTCGTCACCGACGATCGGCTACGAGATGTCGTGGCAGCACAGCTGCACCGACGGTGGTCGCCCGCGCAGATCAGCCGCTGGCTGCGCCGACGCTGCCCACGCCGCCCCGGCTGGCACGTCTGCTCGGAGACGATCTACAACGCCGTGTACCGAACAGACATCACGCCGGTGCCGCAGAGGCGCTCATCGCTGCTGCGCACGGGGCGAACCTACCGACGACCGGCAGCGCCCCGGTGACCCGGGCCAGCGGCAAGTCCTCCGCGGTCCTGGATCGGCGGGTCAAGAACCAAAGAGTCAGACGCTGTCGTCTGCCGGTCGTGGCGCGGCTGTGGTGCCGCGGACGATCAGTTGTGGTTTGAGTGCGATGTTCTTGGGCTTGCGGTCGGGTTTGTCGAGGCGCTCGACGACGGCTTTGATCGCGGAGCGGGCCTGCTTCTTGATGTCTTGGCGGACCGAGGTGAGATCGATCCCGGGGAGGCGTCCGAATCGGGAGTCGTCGTAGCCGATGATCGACAGGTCTCCAGGGACGGTGAGGCCTGCGCGGAGGACGGTGTCGAGCGCGCCGATGGCGCAGAGGTCGTTCGCGGCGATGACCGCGGTCGGCAGGGGACCGTTCAGGAGGGTGCGGGCGGCGGCGGCGCCGTCGTCTTCGTCGTAGCCGCCAGAGACGACCTGGATGTCGGCGGTCAGACCGTGGTCGGTCATCGCGGCTCGGTATCCCTCGCGGCGGTCTTCGGCGCCGGGGTTGTCGCCGCCGTCGATATAGGTGATGGCCCGGTGTCCGAGGCCGACGAGGTGGTCGACGGCCTGCCGGGTGCCGATCGCGTCGTCGTTGCGGATCACGTCGACCGAGCCTCGGGTGACGCCCCGTCCCACCTCCACCACTGCCACCTCCTCGACCAGCGGTGCAAGGTCGTGAGCGTGTAGCTCCGGGCCGACGACGATCAAGCCCGCACAGCGGTAGCGCAGGAGTTCGTCCACGACCGCGTCCTGCCCGCGGCCGGGCGCGAACGGGCCGAGCAGGAGGTCGTAGTCCAGTTGCTGGGCGGCCGGGTACATGTGCTCGACCAGTTCGACCTCGAACGGACGTCGCAGCGAGAACAACACCCCCAACGTCCGGCTGCGGTTGCGGCGCAGGCCTTGGGCCAGTGAGTCCGGTCGGTAGCCCAGCTCGGCCGCCGCCTGGACCACCCGCTCGCGCGTGGCGTCCGACGCGCCCTCTGCCCCCCGCAGGACGATCGAGACCAGCGCGCGGGAGACGCCGAGGTGCTTGGCGACGTCCGCCATCGTCGGTCGTTGCGAGCGGCCGCTGCCCTGCCGCGCAAGCGGCCCCGCCGCACGCTGTGGATCCCTCACCTCGTAACTCCTTGCCGTTGACCCCTTGACGCCGGTCGTCATCATCCACACACTACCGTCTAGCACGTGCAAGTAGCACGAGACAGTTCACGATCTAGTAGCACGATCCAGCAACGATGACGTGCAACCGGTCGTCCCACGACGTGAAGGATTCTCATGACTGAAGACATCGGTGTCGCCGTCATCGGCGCAGGTATGGCGGGCCGCGCCCACGCGCACGGCTACCGGTCGGCCGGAACCGTGTTCGCGGCCGGTCTGCCTCCCGTCCGGCTGGTGTCCGTGGCGGACATCAACGAGGAACTGGCCGCCGAAACCGCGCGCCGCTATGGGTTCGAGCGCGGCGACAGCAGTTGGCAGGCGATCGTGAAGGCCGCCGACATCGACGTGGTGAGCGTGGTGGTCGCCAACCACCTGCACCGCGAGATCGTCGAAGAACTGGCCGCCGCGGGCAAACACATCCTGTGCGAGAAGCCGCTGGCCCCCACCTCAGCCGATGCGCAGGCCATGATCGACGCCGTCGACGCAGCCGGGGTGGTCGCGCGGGTCGGCTTCACGTTCCGCCGGACGCCGGGGATCGCCGCGGCCCGCGAGCAGATCGAGTCCGGCGAGCTCGGCCGCCCTCTCTACGTCAACGCCCAGTACTGGACGGACTACGGCAGCGACCCCAACGGGCCGATGAGCTGGCGCTACCGCGGCGGCCCCGGATCCGGTGCCTTGGCGGACCTGGGCAGCCACCTGGCCGACACGGCCGAGTTCCTGATGGGGCCGGTCGAGGCGGTGACCGGTGCGGCGCTGACTACCGTGATCGCTGAGCGTCCGAAACCGCTCGGCCACGTCGTCGGGCACGCCCACGTCGAGGTGAGCGACGAGCGCGAACCGGTCGAGAACGACGACTGGGCGAGCTTCTCGGTGCGGTTCGCGAACGGCGCAACCGGCGACCTGAGCGTGTCCCGCATCGCGTTCGGTCACCCGAACACCTTGAAGTTCGAGGTCTTCTGCGAGCGCGGCGCCGTCGCGTTCGACGTGAGCCGCGGAGGCGAGTTCGAGATCGCCAGCGCCGCGGTGCCCGGCCAGGTGAACGGGTTCCGCCGGGTCATCGTCGGTGTCGACCACCCCTACATCGCCGGTGGTCTGGCGATGGACGCGACCGGCATCGGCACCGGGCACAACGACAGCTTCGTTTACCAGGCCCGGGCGTTCCTGGACGAGGTCACCGGACGCGACGAGCTGCCACGCAACGCCTCCTTCGCTAACGGCAAACACGCCCTGCTGCTGGAAGAGGCGGTCGTCGCGACCGCCACCCAGAACACGCCCACCCCCGTCACCGCCTGACCACCACCTCCACTGGAAAGGGCTCCAATGTCGAAGTCAGGAATATTCAGCACGAGCAAGCTGGTCGCGGCCGCCGCAGCCGGACTCCTCCTCACCGTCACCGCCTGCAGCAGCCAAGGCGGCGCCCAGAGCGCCCCGGCCGCCCCCGGCGCGGCGGGTGGCAAGCAGTACACGATTGCGGTGATCACCCACGAGGGGCCGGGGGAGACCTTCTTCGACCGCATCCGCGCCGGTGCCGAGCAGGCCGCCAAGCAGCACGGCGTCACCCTGAAGTACTCCAACGACCCTGACGTGGGCAAGCAGTCCACGCTCATCGAGAACGCCATCGACAGCAAGGTCGACGCCATCGCGTCCACCATGCCCAACCCGGACACGATCGGCCCCGAGCTGCAGAAGGCGGGCGCCGCGGGCATCCCGACGGTGGCCATCAACAGCGGTATCGACTCCTACCAGAAATACGGGGCGAAGATGTTCTTCGGCTCCGACGAGAGCCTGGCCGGCCAGGCGGCTGGGCAGCGGCTGGCCAAGGAGGACGGAGGCAGCAGCGGCAAGGTGCTGTGCGTGGTGCACTCCGCGGGCGTCCAGACGTTGGAGACCCGCTGCGCCGGGGTCAAGCAGTCGTTCCCGAACACCGAGAACATCCAGGTCAACGGCCAGGATCTGGCGTCGGTCCAGCAGACGCTGCAGTCCAAGCTGCTCCAGGACCCGTCGATCACCGCCATCGTCACCCTGGATGCGGGTGTCGCCACCGCGGCTATGCAGGCCGAGCAGGCCGCCAACAGCAAAGCGAAGCTGGTCACCTTCGACCTCAACCAGGACGTCGTGCAGGCGATCAAGGACAAGAAGATCGACTTCTCCATCGACCAGCAGCCTTACCTGCAGTCCTACGAGGCCGTCGACTCACTGTGGCTGTATCTGACCAACGGCAACGTGCTCGGGGGCGGCAAGCCGGTACTCACCGGCCCGGCCTTCGTCGACTCGACCAACATCGACGCCGTCGCCACCTACGCCGCGAACAACACCCGCTGACCCGGCCGATCGGGGGCCGCGGCACCTCAGGCGACCCCCGGTTCGTGTCCGCCCAACGCTCGGCTTCCATCCTCGACGAGGAGTGACATGACTGACCCGATGCTGCCCAACCTGCGGTTGGGCACCGCCCCCGACTCGTGGGGTGTCTGGTTCCCCGACGACCCGAAACAGGTGCCCTGGCACCAGTTCCTCGACGAGGCCGCCGCCGCCGGTTACACCGCTATCGAGCTGGGCCCGTTCGGCTACCTGCCCACCCGGCCCGAACAACTGCGCGACGAACTCGGCCGCCGCGGACTCGCCCTCACCGGGGCCACCGCGGGCACCGCCCTGCACCGCGGCGACGACGCGCTGGACGCGGCACTCGCCGAATGCCGACAGATCGCCGCGCTGCTCACTGCTATGGACGCCCCGTACCTGGTCACGCTGCCCGCCATGTACACCGACCTACACACCGGCGCGCAGCTGGAGCCACGTGAGCTGACCGCCGACCAATGGACCACCCTCGGCAAGGCGCACTCCGCGCTCGGCGCCGCACTGCTCGACGAGCACGGGGTCCGGCAGGTCTTCCACCCGCACGCCGACGCCCATGTCGACGCCAACGCCAGCATCACCCGGTTCCTAGAGCTCACCGAGCCGGCCACGGTGTCGCTGTGCCTGGACACCGGCCACGTCGCCTACGCAGGCGGGGACAACCGGGCGATCGTCGCCGCCCACCCCGACCGCATCGGGTACGTGCACCTCAAGTCGATCGACCCCGACGTGCTGGCCAAGGTCCACGCCGAGGGCATGTCCTTCGCCCAGGCGGTGCAGCACGGCGCCATGGTCGAGCCCACCCTCGGCGAACCCGACATGCCGCCGCTGCTGGCCGACCTCAACGCCCTGGGTGTGCCCCTGATCGCGATCGTCGAGCACGACCTGTACCCCGCACCCGCGGGCGTGCCGCTACCCATCGCCACCCGGACCCAGCAGTACTACAGCGGCTGCGGACTGCGTACCACCGGCCGCTGAGCTCCTCG
>DASWUV010000064.1:0-15199 GCA_036401495.1 Pseudonocardia sp.
AACCGGACCAATGCAAGAGGGTATGTCGCGTTGCGCGATCGTTATAAAACAGAGCGTGCCCATAATTGAAGCGGAGCGTATTTGTTCGCTTACCCGATGGCTATAGTTGGTCCGGATGCGCTGAGGCTGACGAACTCGGCCGTTTGCGCACGTGCGCGTCTCAGGCGTGCGGGAGATCTGCCCCGGGGCCCGGGCGAGGCGGCCAGGTGCCCGGCGCGAGCAGACCCATGGCGTAACCGCGGGCCACCACACCCGCTGTGGTGGCCGGCGTCCCTCCTGGGCCGTCGGAGCGCAGCTTCTGCCGCAGCCGGGCCAGTCGGTAGTCGACGCCTCGGCGCGTGAGCCCCAGCCGCGCGGCCACCTGCTGCAGCGTCAGCCCTGACGCAAGCCCGGTGAGCACGGCGATCTCCGCAGCCGTCGGTTGTTCGCGGCGCGACGCGACCGACTCCGAGCCCGGCGCATCGGGCGTGGCGATGGCTACGGCCCCGGTCACCTCACCTGCCCCGTCCACGACCGCCGTGACGACGACCTGCCCCGACACCGCGGTGCCATCCGGCTGGCGCAGAGTGGCCGCGATCGCGTAGCGGGGGCGCCTGCCCTCCATCAGCTCCTGCCACAGCGGCGCATGCCGCAGCACGTCGGCTCGGGTCATCACCGAGGTTGCCTGCCTGCCGACGATGCCGGGGACGGAGCGGCGGAACGCCGGGTTGGCGTCGACGACCCTGCCCTCGCGATCGAGCTCGAGCACGCCGACGGCGGCTGCGTCGAAGACGGCCCGGTACCGCTGCGCGACCTCGTCGCAGGGTGGTACCGGGCCGACGGCCTCGTGAGCGGTGGAAGTCAGCGAGAGCGTCCGTTCGCCGACGCCGTCTCCTTGTCCCCGGCGCCCTCTGCGGACAGGCTCCGCTTGGTGCTCGCCCGGTCGGTGCTCGCCCGGTCGGCGGCCAGCTCGTTGGTCAGCACCTCGGCGAGGCGGGCGAGCTCAGAGCGCACGTCCGACTGGAGCGCGCTGAGCCGCGCGATCTCCTGTGCCGCGCTGTCGCGCTGCCGCTGCGCGGCGGACTCCGCCCGAGCTCTGGTCTCCTCCGCGGCGGCCTCCGACTCCTGACGCAGCCGGTCGGCGGCCCGCGTCGCGGCGGCGTGCATCTGGTCGGCCTGCTCGCGGGCAGCGGCCAGCTGGTCGGCGACCTGCTGCTCGCGCTCCTGGATCTCCGCGGAGCGCTGGGCCGCCTGCTGCTCGAGCAGCGACGCCCGCGAGATCAGCGTCTGCTCGACCTCATGGCGGTGCTGCTCCGCCTCCTTGCGCGCCTGCTCGATGATCGAAGCAGACTCGCGGCTGGCGTTGCTGCGGATCTCCACCGCCTCCTGCTCGGCCATCCGCAGCAGCTTCTCGGCCCGGAATCCGAAGCTCTCCTGCGGGTCGGCAGGCTCGTGCGCCGAACGAGATCGGACCTCCCGCAGCTCCGAGGCCGCTGCATCGGCCCGGTCGGTGGCGGCTTGGCGTTGCCTGCGCTCGTCGGCGAGCTGCGCCTTCAGTCGCGAGACCTCCTTCGACCGCGCGGCGACGAAGTCGTCGACCTGACGTCTCTCGTACCCGCGCAGCGCGGTGTCGAACTGCTGCTCAGCGCCCTCTGGCGTCGACAGCGGAGGGTTCGCGGTGGCGGGACCGGCCACGTTTCACGTCCTTCTGGTCGTTTGTCTGCTGGGTCGCCCGGTGGGCGGGTTGACGATCTGAATCAGGACCGGCCGTCGGCCGCGGCGAGTCGCCCGGGGCGAGCGGCCGGGCTGGGACGGTCGCCTGCACCGCCCGCGGGGCGGGCGCCACGCTGACCGGACACGACGGCCTCGACCCGGTCTTCCTGGCCCTTCCCGAGATCCTCTTCGGGGACGGCGTCGGCGTCGGCAGGTGCCGGTGCGATGGCGGGGGCGCTGGACTTGCCGACGGGCAGCTGCCGCCCATGGTCGCCGTTGGACCCCGGCATCTGCGGAAGCGTCCAGTCCAGGAGGGCGCGCACCGAGGTCAGCTGCTCGGAGACCTGGTGCTGCAGGGCGCGCAGTTCCTCCAGCTCGCGCTGGGCCGCGGCGACGTCGTGTCGGGCCTCCGCGCGGATGCGCTGGGTCTCGGCGGCCGCGTCGGCGAGCTGGGCGCGTGCCTGCTGAGCGGCCGACTCGAGGATCCGACCCGCGTCCTCGCGGCGCGCCGCCTCCTGGGCGGCCAGCTCGGCGAGCATGGCGGAGCGGCGCTCCTCCATCTCGGCGGCGAACTGCTTGTCGGTCGCGGCCCTCCGCTCGGCGAGCTCGGCGTCGAGGCGGGCCCGCTGGCCGTCGGACTCGCTGCGCAGCTGTTCGAGCCGCGTGCGGCTCTCCTCGAGCTGGCTGCGCAGGGCCTCTTGTGCGGTGCGCCGCTCCGTCTCGAACTCGTGGCGCTCCTTGTCCGAGCGCTCACGCAGTTCGTCGGCTTCCGCCTGGGCGAGGGCGAGAACGTGCGCGGCGCTGCTCGTCGCGCGCTGCCGCATGTCGTTGACCTCGTCCTGCGCGATGCGCACCATCTGCTGCAGGCGCTCGCTCATCCCGTCGACGGTGTGCGGAATGGTGGACAGCTCGGCGATCTGCGCGCGGAGCTTGTCCGTCTCGGACCGGCGCTGGGCGCTTTCAGAGCGGGCCGCCTG
This sequence comes from Pseudonocardia sp., assembly GCA_036401495.1. Lineage (GTDB taxonomy): Bacteria > Actinomycetota > Actinomycetes > Mycobacteriales > Pseudonocardiaceae > Pseudonocardia. The sequence continues at coordinate 2,670 of DASWUV010000064.1, forward strand.
AACGTCCCCGATGCTGGCTTCGAGCCGTCGGGAGAGCACCTCGACCTCGGCGACGGCCGACTCGCGGGCCGCAATGGCCGTGCGCAACTGGTTGGACAGCGCGTCGAACTGGTCGTCGACCTGAGCGCGGTCGTAGCCGCGGCGGACTACGGAAAAGTGGGTCTCGTCGGCAACGGTCATCGGGGGGTGACCTTTCGAACTGGGCGTCGGGGCGGGCGACGCTGACCCGGGCCTCGTGATAGGGGAGCGAGGCCGCGCTGGCGTGACAGTAGTGGCGGAGCGCGAGATGACCTTCGCCGGGGTCCCCTGATCGGCTGAGCTTTCCGGGGCACAAGCGTGACGAAACGTAGCCGTCACAAGGCGGCGATTTTCAGACGAGCGCGGCGTCGACCACGACGTTGTCCGCGTAGCTGCGCACGCTGCGGTCGAACGTCCCGCCGCACGTCACAAGGCGTAGCTCGGGCCCCGGGGTGGGGCCGTAGACGGCTTGCGTGGGAAAGGCGTCCTTGGGGAAGAGGGCGACGGCCAGCACGGAGAACCGCACCGTGCGGCCGTCCGATCGGGTGACCTCGATCAGGTCTCCCTTGTAGAGGGTGCGCAGCCGGAAGAACACACCGGGTCCGCGGCGGGAGTCGACGTGCCCGCCGATGACCGCGGGGCCCTGGTCGCCGGGCACGACGCCCGCGGCGTACCACCCGGCTCGCGCGGGGTCGTTGGGCGCGGACAGCTCGCGCGTCGCCGGATCCGCAACCAGGTCCTCCAGCGGGCCCGTGACCCCGAGGGCCGGTATCGCGACCGCGACCGGCCGGACCGGCACCGCGACGGCCGCGGCGGGCACGTTCGCCGGTGGCCGCAGAAGGGCGGGTCCCTGGCCCGCGACCGTGGGGGTGAGCAGGACAGTGCTGCCGACGACCGCGGCCGCCGCGACGGCGACGAACGCACGCCGGGCCAGCACGGCGGTCGTGTCCTCGGCCGCGATGGCGGTAAGGAGCGCGCCCGCGGCGGCGACGACGAGCGTCGCGTCGGCGTCCGGGCCGGGGATCCACAGACACGCGGTCAGGCCCAGCACGGCCGCGCACACCGCGCGCAACCACGGCAGCCGTCGCCACAGTATCCCGACGACGAGCAGCGCCCAGAGGGTCAGCACGGCAGGCACGAAGGCGGGCAGCGCGGCGGGTTCGTCCGGCCGGGCGAGCAGGATCGCGACTGCGGCTGCGCACACGATCGCGGCGATCGCGGCCGCGACGCGCAGCGCCTTCGGCAGCCTGTGCACGATGCCACCGGTCAACGCCATGCCGCCGAGCAGCACGAGCAGTCCGACCGCCGCGACCGGGATCGCGCCCACGGCCAGCACCAGCAGGACGAGCGCTGCGCCATTGCGCACCCTTCCGCCACCGACCGAGAGCGTGGCCGCCGCGACGAGCAGCAGCAGGCCTGTGCCGTCGACACCGGGGCCGGACTGCAGGTCGATGACGAGCAACGCGGCGGAGTAGAGCGCGAGCACCGCCGCACCCGACGCCGGGGAGACCCGCAGCCTGCCCGCCAGCACCCACAGGAGCACACCCGCCAGTACAGCGGAGCCGAGCGCGATCGCTTCGGCGGCGTCCTCCCCGATGAGGGCGTAGAGCTGGTCGGTCAGCACGCCCTGCTCGGCGACCGCCTACCCCGGCGCGAGAGCACGACGGAGGCGATTCCGGCGCCCAGGGCGACCCCGCCCAACAGCAGTTCCGACAGCGGGCCGTGCGGGTCGGCCGCACCGCCGTAGCCCGCCGCCATCGAACCCGGCGGCACCGTGCCGGGGCCTGCGGCGTCGACGTGCGGCTGGGCGGCGATGCGGGCCCCGTCGCTGACGAGCACGACCGAGATCACCTGGTTCGGCCCGACCGGCACGGCGAAGTCCGTATTCATGCCCCCGGGTGGTCCCGCGGACAGCGGCAACGTGCCCGCGTCGACCGTCCGGTACCCACTGACCTGGGAAAGGGGCAAGCCGCTCGAGAACGGGGAGCCGCCGGGCCCGCGCACGTCGAGGACCGGGGCGGGCGGCGCGGCGTTGATCACGCGAACCCTGGCGCGGCCTGCGGGCGGGGCCGTGAGGTCGTCGGTGAAGACCGACAGCGCCCGCTTGTCGCCCGCGCCGGTCGCGGCGAGTGTGTACGACGACCCCGAGACGGCCTTCAGCGCGGAGCTGACCACGGGGCTGGCGGAGTCCTTCGCGCGGACGGCGACGACGTAGTCGCCCGGCTCGATCCGCTGGTAGGCCGAAAGACCGCCGTAGGCCTCGCCGGGCAACATGATGTCGCGGCCTGCGTCGCCGACCGAGGAGATCGAGATCGTCACGCCGCTCATGTCCGGCGAGAGCTGCGCCAGACGCACGTAGGTGCCGGTGTCGGCGCCCGCGCCGGTGGCGGCCATCGGGAGCGCGAGCAGCGCCACGGCGAGCACGAGCACCGTCAACGCCGCCTGCCGTCCCCATCGGGTCGCGGTCGACTGGTGGTGCCTGCGCATCCGGGGACCTCCTGGCGGTACTGACGTCGGCGATCGAGAGAGTCGGTCTCACGTACCGCGACCGCTTACGCCGACCGTGGTACCCCCGTTCGTGGCGGAGGTTAGCGTCGTCCCCCGGCACCCGCTCACGGGGTAGGGCGTGTCGCCGCCGTTCCGTGCAGATGCACGTGCAATTGACACCGGTCGGCCCATTGCGGCGCGCCGGGAAGGCGGGTAACTCTCAGTGCTGTGGGGTCCGGCGTTCGGGGAGACGGGAGCAAAAATGGGTGAGCGGCCGGTCGTGACCATGGCGGGCGGCCCATCGTGGTCCGAGGTCACCTGTCTGGAAGACGGCCACAGCCACGTCGTCGCGGACACGGTGTTGGCCGAGGGCGGAATCGGTACGGGTCGTTTTCCTGCCCGCTGCGGGCGGCTCATCGCCCCTGTGGCACTGTCTGCACCCGAGGGGCCGCCCTGTCCGCTATGCGGGTGATGCCAACGCCCCGAACGGTCCAGCACTCCCATGAAGAACGGTCACCCTGACGTCACGATGACTCAAGAACCGCGCTCGCTTCCACTCTTGTGGAATGACCGGACCACCCGTCCAGAGCGTGACAAGCGGCCGCGCGACGAGAGCGAGAACGACGCCTTCACCCCGGCCTCGGCCTTGCCCGTGGCCGTACCCGCTTGGCACTCCGCCGAGGAGCTCGGCCGACCTGACTTCGCGACCGTTCGCAAGGGCTATGACCCCTCGGCCGTCGACGCCCACGTCGGTCGCCTCGACGACGCGATCGCCGCGCTGCGGTCCGCGTTGGAGGAGAGCGAGCGCAGGCGCGCCATGGCCGAGGAACACGCGATCGCGGTCGAGGAGGAGATCCGCGTCGTGCGCTCGGAGCGGACCGCCCAGCCGCCCTCCGAGGCAGGCTTCGGCGCACGCGCGGAACGGATGCTCCGGCTCGCGGAGACCGAGGCCGAGCAGATACGCACCACCGCAAGCCGCACTGCCGCCGAGGTGACCGAACGGGCGCTCGGTGACGCGGAGCGGCACCGACACGAGGTCCGTCAGCGGCTCATCACGGAGTCCTCGCGGGCCGAGGAGCACGCGAACCGCCGCGCCGCCGAGCTGCAGTCGCGCGAGAACGCGCTGGCCGCGCGGCTCACCAGTGCGCGGGCCGAGGCCGAGTCGATCCGGGTGGCGGCCGAGCGGGCCGCCGAGGCCAGGCGCGCGACGGCGAAGGCCGACGTCGACGAGCTGCGCAACCGCACGGCCGTGGAGCTGGCCAGGGCCCGCGAGCTGGCGGAGCGCGAGCTGGCCACGCTGCGTGGCCTGCAGGACAGCGCGCGCCGCGAGCTCAGGCGCCTTGCGGCGGCGATCCGCGTCGAGCTCGGGCCTGCGCCCGCGCGGCCCTCCCCCGGTCCGGGTCGCGGAGTCAGCAGAGGGCACGGCGCGGCACAGGACCCCGACGGGGCGGGCGACGCAGCAGGCTCGGACGCCCGGTCCCAGCAGGGCTACGCGGAGGTCGCTGCCGCCACCCCGTAGCCGATATCCCGTCGCTGAAGCCTCGTAGCTAGAGTCGCGGCTCGACCCGCCCACGAGTGGGCGAACCGACCGCGAGCCCCCGACCGTACGCAGGCGTCGCAGCGCGATGCCCCTGGTGGAAAGTTCACAATCATGGCTGTGCACGGGCCGCCGCCCGGCCGCGGTGGCACCGAGGACCTCGCCATCCCGCGCCAGCTGACGCGCAACTCGCTTCGGGCGTCGCAGGCGCGGGAGCAGTTCGTCACCGACCTGGTGGCGGGGATGAGTGTCGAGGAGAAGGTCGGCCAGCTCACCGGCGCCGTACTCGGCCCGGCTGGGGAGGGCGTCGCGCTGCCCGGACCGACCGCGCCGGGCGTCGTCGTGGTCGGGCCGCGGCCGCTCGCCGCGATGACGAGCGACGTCGCGGAGGCGCAGGAGCAGATCGCCGCGATGGGGCGACTGCCGATCCCCGCGCTGGCCGTCGCCTTCCACGACCCGACGGACCTGCCCGCCTTCCCGCTCGCGCTCGCCAGGGCGGCGACGTGGGACACCGACCTGGCCGCTGCGCTGGCCGGGGCGGCGGCAGACACGCTGGCGTCCGCGGGGGTGCACGCCACCGCGTGCCCATCGGTCGCGCCCGCGGTGGAACGGGCGGCGTGGGCGGACATCGCGGGCAGCCTCGGCAGTGACCCGGTGCTCGCCGCCGAGCTCGCGCAGGCCCACGTGCAGGGGCTGCAGGGCGCCGCGGTGCGTTTCGCCAGCGGAACGGTCGCCGCCATCGTGCCCGACGTGGGTGGATCGGCGGGCCAAGCCGTCAAGGGCGTCGACAACGCGTGGTCAAGGCGGTCCTTGCGGACCACGGTCCTGGCCGCGGGCGAGGCCGCCGTCCGAGCCGGTGCGGCGATCGTGCTTCCGGCCGCCGTCGCCAACGACGGCATCCCACTGCACGCCGACTCCTGGCTGCTGCAGCAGCTCATGCGCGACGAGTGGGGCTTCACCGGGGTGGTCATGGCCACCGCGGACGAGGTGCTCGCGCTCGCCGAGCGGTACATGGTGGCGGAGACGGCCGACGCCGCGCTCGCCCTCGCGATCGAGTCGGGGGTCCAGGTGATCCTCGCTCCTGCGGGCGACGACGACATCCCCCGACGCATGCTGCGGCTGCTCGCGGAGGGCAGCCTGGCCAGTTGGCTGGTCGACGCGGCCGTCGTCAGCGTCGTCTCGTTGAAGCTCGCCGTCGGGCTCTTCGACGCCCCGACCCCCCGTGCGCCGTCGCGCCGCGAGGCCCGCGAAGCGCTCGCCGTCAGGGCCGCGGCCGGGTCGACCGTCCTGCTCACCGACCCTCGTGGCGTGCTTCCGCTCTCCGGGCCCGAGGAGATCCTGGTGACCTCGGCGGGATCGACCGTCGAGGCAGTGGGGATACGCGCGCTCGTGAACGCGCTCAGCACCAGGCACACCGGCGGCGCGCGGGCCGTGGACGCCGCCGAAGCGGGTCTGCAGCAGGACGCCGCAGTAGTCGTGCTGGTCGACGACCCGGAAGGGGCGGAGGCGGTGATCGGCAGGCTGGTCGCCACCGGCAGGCCGTGCGTGGCCCTGGTGAGCGGCGGCGACCCGCGCGGCCTCGGCCCCATCGTGGCGACGACGGCGGCCGTCATGCTGTGCTGGCAGCCTGTCAACGGCCACCCCGAAACCCTCGCCGACATCCTCCTCGGCGCCGTCGAGCCCGGGGGCAGGCTGCCCGTCGCGATCACCGGCGACGCGGGCCGCGTCGTGTTCCCGCTGGGCCACGGCCACGGCTACACCGACGTCGAATACTCCAACCTGCGGATATCGGCCGACCGCTCGGTCGGGCCCGCCGACCTCGTCGTCCAGTGCCGGGTGACCAACAAGGGCGACCGGCGGGGCAAGGAGGTCGTGCAGGTTCACGTGCACGACGAGGTGGCGTCGATCGTGCCCCCCACGACCAGGCTCGCCGCCTTCACGGCGGTCGATCTCGAACCCGGCCGCTCCATGACCGTCACGCTGCGGATCCCCGCCGCCCGCCTCGCCGTGTGGAACCGGGCGATGCGCCAGGTCGTCGAGCCGGGGACGTTCACGGTCCTGGTCGGGCGTTCCGCGCTCGACCTGCGGCTGCGCGGCACCGTCGCCGTGGAGTCGGTGGCCGACCTGACCGCGGCGGGCATCGACGGCTCCTGAGGTTCACGCGGCCAGCGGAGACGGCAAGACGGGTCCGGGGTCCGCGCCGTGCCGCACGCCCGTGGTGCGGGCGATCGCTTCTTGGGCTCGCCGGGCCAGGTCACGCCGGTCTCCGGTGGGCGCCAGCGGGGGCAGCACGGTCAGCTCGCACGTGAGCCCCGGTGTGCGCAGCACGCGCAGCATCGAGTCCAGCAGCGTCTGGGCGCCGACGAAGGCCGCCGTCTGCGCCGGGGAGCCGTCCGCGTGCCGGAAAGCGACCGCCACCGGCCGCACCGGCGCGCCCGCGTCGATCGCGGCCTGGAAGGCGGCTCTTCGGAACGGGCCTGCGGCGGCGCCGCACCAGGTCGTCCCCTCCGGGAACACGCCGACGCAGTCCCCCGAGCGCAGGGCGTCGGTCAGGGCGGCGATCGTGCCGCGCAACGCCCTCAGCCGCGCGCGGTCGACGAAGAGTGCCCCGGCGCGGCGAGCCAGCCCACCGACCAGCGGCCACTCCCCGACCTCCCGCTTGGCCAGCAGCCGCACCGGAGCCACCGCGGACAGCGCGAGCACGTCGATCCAGGACACGTGGTTGGCGACGACCAGCATTCCCGGCAGGCCGACGGCGGCCGGGCCGTCCGGCCACGGCGACGCCGTGACCCGCAGCCGCACCCCCACCGACCAGAGCATGGCCCGGCTGCACAGGCGCAGCCAGCGCGCGCGGACCGGGGCGGCCAACACCGGCGCCACGGCCACCGCGGACAGCAGCACCACGACCACCGCCGCCAGCCGCGCCGTGACCCGCAGCCTGGCCAGAACCCCGGCGTCGTCCAGGGACGCGGGGAGGCATCCCGGCGTGCACGGTGACGCCGGGAGCCAGCCGCGCGGAACCGGGTGCTCCATCACGAGCCGCCCAGGAAGAAGCGGACGTAGCGCGGGTCCATGTGGTCGAGCCCGAGCAGTACGAGGAAGTCGGCGCAGCCGAAGTCGGGATCGAACGCGGGCGGCCCGCACACCCAGGCGCCGAGGCGCAGGTAGCCCTGCACCAGCGGCGGCATCACCAGTGGGCGTGGACGGATGACCCCGGTCGGGTCCCACGGCATGAACGGCTGGACGCGGAAGGGTTCCGGCGACAGGTGCTGCGCCAGCGCGCGGTCCCACACGCCTGCGGCCGTGCCGCCCCCGTCGGCCAACGGCACGCTGGCGCACCCGGTCAGCCACCGGTTGCCGGTCAGCAGCATGTAGCGGGCGATCCCGGCCCACACCAGTCCGACGACCGCGCCCGTGCGGTGGTCGGGATGCACGCAGGAGCGGCCCGTCTCGACCAGCGAACGCCGCAGCGGCGCCAACTCGTCGATCACGAACTCGCTCTCCGCGTAGAGAGCGCCCGCGGCGCGGGCCCGCTCCGGCGGCAGCATCCGGTAGGTGCCGACGATCTCCCGGCTGGACTCCTCGCGGACGATCAGGTGATCGCAGTATGCGTCGAAGCGGTCGATGTCCAGGCCGGGCTCGGTCGTGTGGAGCGTGGCGCCGAGTTCGTCGGCGAACACGCGGTGGCGCAGCCGTTGTGCGGCGCGCACGTCGTCGGAGTCGGTGGTCAGCGCCAGGGTGTAGCGGGACGGCGCGGACTGCGAGGTGGCGGCGAGAACCTGCGATGAGGTCACCGGCGCAGGATTACGCGGACGAAACGACCAGGGCGCTCACCCGACACGACGGTCCGGTGGCCCGCCGGTGAATTGACCGCCCGTGGTCGTTCACGCCTTGCGCTTGGCGATCTCCTCCTTGAGCTGCGGGGCGACCGTGAACAGGTCCCCCACCACGCCGAAGTCGGCGATCTCGAAGATCGGCGCGTCCGGGTCCTTGTTGACCGCGACGATCGTCTTCGACGTCTGCATCCCGGCGCGGTGCTGGATCGCGCCCGAGATGCCCAGCGCGATGTAGAGCTGGGGCGAGACGGTCTTGCCCGTCTGGCCCACCTGGAACTGGTGCGGGTAGTAGCCGGAGTCGACGGCAGCGCGCGAGGCGCCGACCGCCGCGCCGAGCGTGTCGGCCAGGACCTCGACCACGGTGAAGTCGTCTGCTGAGCCCACACCGCGGCCGCCGGAGACCACGACGCTGGCCTCGGTCAGCTCGGGCCGGTCGCCGCCGGTGATCGGTTCGCGGCTGGTGACCGTCGCTCCGCGCCCCGCGGCCGCGGGCACCTCGACGGTCTCCTCGGTGCCTGCGCCCGCGACCTCCTGGATCTCGACGGAGCCGGGCCGCAGCGTGATCACCGGATGCTCGGTGTTCGCCTTCGCCTGCGCGATCCAGGCGCCGCCGAACACCGAGTGCGTCACCCCTTCAGCGGTCACCTCGACGACGTCGTTGAGCCATGCGCTGTCGGTGCGCACGGCCAGCCGTCCGGCGATCTCCTTGCCGTCCGCGGACACGCCCACCAGCACCGCGGCGGGTGCTGCGGCGGCGATCAGCGCGGCCAGCACGTCGACCTGCGGGGAGAGGAAGTCGTCGCGGTCGGTCTCGGCGACGTAGATCTTCTCTGCCCCGTGGGCCTTCAGCCCCTCGGCGAGCTTGCCCGCGACGCCGGGAGCGCCGACGACGACCGCGGACGGCTCGCCGAGTGCGCGGGCCGCGGTCAGCAGCTCATAGGTCGACTTCTTGATCTCACCCTCGACATGGTCGACGAGGACCAGCACCTCAGCCATGTTGCCTCCGTCCCCTGCTTCGCACGTCAGATGAGCTTCTGCGCGACCAGGTAGGCCGCGATCTTGGATCCGCCGTCGCCCTCGTCGTCGACCTTCTCGCCTGCGCTCTTGGGCGGCTTCGGCGAGGCCGAGGTGACGGTGGCGAGCGCGTGGGCGAGCCCGACCTGCGACGCGTCGAAGCCGACGTCGGCCAGCGTGAGCGCAGCGACGGGCTTCTTCTTCGCCGCCATGATCCCTTTGAACGAGGGGTACCGCGGCTCGTTGATCTTCTCGCTCACCGAGATCACCGCGGGCAGCTCGGCGGACAGCACCGTGATCCCGTCGTCGGTCTCCCGCCGAGCGGTCAGCGTGCTCCCCGAGACCGTCAGCTCGCGGACGTGGGTGAGCGCGGGGTAGCCGAGGAGGTCGGCCACCATCGCGGCCATCGCGCCGCCGCGCCCGTCGGACGCCTCGTTGCCCGCGACCACCAGGTCGACTCCTTCGACCGTGCCGATCGCCTTGGCCAACACCTTGGCCGTGGTCACCGCGTCCGAGCCGGACAGCGCGTCGTCGGAGAGGTGCACGGCCTTGTCCGCGCCCATCGACAGCGCCTTGCGGATCGCGTCGGTGGCCCGGGCGGGGCCCATCGTCAGCACGGTCACCGCGGAGCCGTCGTTGGCTTCCTTCAGCTGCAGCGCCGCCTCGACCGCCCGCTCGTTGATCTCGTCCAGCACCGCGTCGGTGGCGTCGCGGTCGAGCACACCATCCGTCCGGAGCTTGCGTTCGGAGTACGTGTCCGGCACCTGCTTGATCAGCACGACGATGTTCATCGGACCTCTTCGACCTCCCTGTCGCTGCCGCCACGCGTCCCGAGCTCCGACTGTGCCACCGTCGCGGCCGTGCGGCTCGGCGGGCTGCCCTCGGGGCCAGTGTTACCGGCCGGTAAGTATGGTGCAACGCCGGTGCAGGTGAAACTCCTCACCCGGGCGGGGCCGCGGAGCCGGGGCACTAGTGTCGCACCCGTGATGGCCCGTAGGACCCACAACCAGCGACGGCGCGTGATCGTGAGTGCGGTGTTCGCCGCGAGCCTGCTCGTCGGCACGGCGGCGTGTGGATTCGCGGCGACCGGCGAGGACGTCACCTCGATCGCCCCGCCGCTGCCGAGCGCAGGCAGGCCGCCGGGCACCGTGACGCTCCCCATGGGCACCGAGATGGGGCCTGCCGTGAAGAAGCTGCAGGACGCGATCACGGCGGGGGGCGGCGTCGTGCTCGCGACCGTCGACAACGCGGCCGACGCCCGCGCCAACGGCGCGCCCGCCGTGGCGGCCAACACCGTCGTGATCGGTGGGGCGGCCGCCGTCGGGCTCCCGATGCTGCGGGCCAACCAGCAGGCCGCCGCGGCGCTGCCGGAGCGCTACCTGCTGAAGCAGGACCCGGGCGGCGCCGTCTCGTTGACCTATAACGGGCCGGACTACGTCGCCGCGGTGTCCGGCGTCGTCGACCTCGCTGCGACGAACCCGTTCACGACGGCCACCGCGAGCGTCGCCGACCAGACCGCGGGGACTTCAGGGGTCCACGAGTCCGCGCCGCTGATCGGCGTCACCCCGAAGGACTTCCTGCTCACCGACGGCGCCAGGACGACCGTGCAGGCCACCGTCGCGGGGCTGCGCGGCGCCCTCAAGGCGCCCGGCGAGACCGTGGTGGCCGACCAGGACCTGGCGGCAGGCTCCGGCGACCCGGGGCCCGCGCTCCGTGCGACGCATTCGCTGTTGGTGAGCGCGCCCGGCTTCACTTCACCGTTGGTAGCCGCCGCGCCGACGTTCGGGCTGGAGCTGCCGCTGCGGTTCGTCGTCTGGCTGGACAACAAGAACACGACGCAGATCGGGTACGTCGACGTCGGTGTGCTCGCCGCGCGGCACGGACTGAAGGCCGACGACCCGAACGTCGTCCGCCTCGCCGCCGAGTGCGACCGGCTGGCCTCGGCCGCTTCAGGGACGTGACCCGATGGTGGTGACCGGCTACGACGACCGCCACGGTTGCGGCTATGTGGTGAGCACCGGGGGCGACATGCCCCGCGCGCTGCCGGGCGCGCTGCCCGTCACGCAGGACGGGATGACGGTGCTGGCCACCCCCGAACTGGCGGCCGCGCTGCGGGACGCGCTGCACCACCGGCCGACGGCGCTGCTGAGCTGGTCGGGGCCGGAGGTGCCGCTGACGCTCGACGACCGCACGCTGCTCGCCTGGCTGCGGTACACCATCGGCGGGGTGCTGACGGTGACCAGCGACCCGGGCCCCGACCCGCGCCTGCGCCGTCCACGTACCTAGCGCGGCGCGGCGGGGCCGCGGCTGCGCGGCGGACGACGGCGCGACGGGCGGCGGCTCGACTCCGGAGTGGGGCGGCGGGGCCGGACCTGACTGCGCCCCTCCGGTGGCCGTCTGACACCGTCGCGGAATGGGCCACCTGGAGGTCTCACTCCCCCTCACCGGCGAGCGGACCGTGCCGGGGACCCCCGAGGAGAACTACTGGTTCCGGCGTCATCTCGTCGCCTACGAGGCGATCCGGCCGTGGTGCGCCTCCGGCGTCGTCCTGGAGGCAGGCTGTGGAGAGGGCTACGGGGCCGAGCTGCTGGCCGGGGTCGCCGAGCGCGTCCTTGCGCTGGACTACGACACCGCGGCGGTCGCGCACGCCGCCCGGCGGTACCCGCGGGTGGCCGCGCTGCGCGCCAACCTCGTTGCGCTGCCCGTGCGCGCGGGTCGGATCGACGCCGTCGTGTCGCTGCAGGTCATCGAGCACCTCTGGGATCAGGAGGGGTTCCTGCGCGAGTGCCGTCGGGTGCTGCGGCCCGGTGGCGCGCTGCTGCTCTCGACGCCCAACCGGCTCACCTTCTCCCCCGGCCGCGACACGCCGCTCAACCCGTTCCACACGCGGGAGCTATCGGCGACGGAGCTGGCCGGCCTCGTGGCTGACGCGGGCTTCGTCGACGTCGCGGTGATCGGCTTGCGGCACGGCCCACGGCTGCGCGCGCTCGACGCGGCGCACGGCGGCTCCCTCGTCGACGCCCAGACCACGGTGGCCCTGACCGGCGCGCCATGGCCCCTCGCCCTCCTGCGCGACGTCGCCTCGGTGACCACAGCGGACTTCACGCTCCGGGCCGACGACGTCGACGCCGGCCTGGACCTGCTGGCCATAGCCCACACCCCAACGTGAGTCGTGCAGCTGGGCACGGCGTGTCGGGCGATCCGAACAGGTGAGTCGTGTGATCCGGCACGGGGAGTCGGGCGATCCGGCACGGCGGTCCGGACGAGCAGCACGGTGAGTCGTGTGATCCGGCACGGTGAGTCGTGTAATCCGGCGCGGCGAATCGGGCAACCCAGCACGGCGAATCAGGCGAAGCGGCACGACGCCGGGGCGAGCTGACCCGCGTACCGGTGCACGATCGGCCAACTCGGCGTGGGCGAACCCCGGACTCACCTGGGCAAGAGCGCGTCCCCACAGGGTGAGTCGGACAGCTGGGCACGACGAGTTGGGCTAACCGGCACGGCGGGTCCGGCGAACCAGCAGCCCGCCTGTGCACGATCCACCAACTCAGCGGGCCGAGATGCACGACTCACCCTGGGCCTTTCCGGGCCGGCTGGGCACGATCGGCCAACTCGGCGGGCCGAGATGCACGACTCAC
>DASWUV010000065.1:0-23817 GCA_036401495.1 Pseudonocardia sp.
CAGGCTCCACGAAGCCCACGCCCAGTTCAAGATGGCCGCCGCTATGGATCCGCGCCCGGAGTACCAGGAGGCGCTCGGCGAGGTGCGCGCCCGCATGGCGCTGGACGCAGGCTCGGAGTACTAGCGGCCCGCGCCGGGCACTGGGACCAGCTGCACTTTCGCTCCACCGGGCCAGCGGCTAGCCTCCCGTAGGTAAGCAAGCCTGTCCTAAGGAAAGGGAAGCCGTGCTGGGCAACTTCCTGATCGGTCTGCGCGAAGGGCTCGAGGCCTCGCTCGTCGTGAGCATCCTCGTGGCGTTCCTCGTGCGCACCGACCGGCGCTCGGTGTTGCCCAAGGTGTGGCTGGGCGTCGGGATCGCCGTGGCGGTCAGCGCGGCGGTCACGGCCGCGCTGGCCCTGACCCAGCAGGCGCTCACGTTCGAGGCCCAGGAGGGCTTCGGCGGCGGACTGTCGGTCATCGCGGTGGGCTTCGTCACCTGGATGATCTTCTGGATGCGCCGGACGGCCCGCAGCATCTCCGGGGCGCTGCGCGGACAGCTCGAGGACGCGATCAGGCTCGGCGCCTCGGCGGTCGTCGTGATGGCCGCGCTGGCCGTCGGGCGGGAAGGCCTGGAGACCGCGCTGTTCTTCTTCACCGCGGCACAGGCGGCGGGCGAGACCACCCAGCCGCTGATCGGTTTCCTGCTCGGGATCGCCGTGTCCGTGGTGCTCGCCTACCTCATGTACCGGGGCGCGGTGCGGCTCAACCTCGGGCGCTTCTTCTCGGTCACCGGCGTTCTGCTGATCTTCGTGGCCGCCGGGATCCTCGGCTACGGCGTCCACGACCTCCAGGAAGCGGGAATCCTCCCCGGGCTCGACACCCTGGCCTTCGACGTGAGCGCGGCCGTGCCCCCGGACTCCTGGTACGGCGTGCTGCTCAAGGGCGTCTTCAACTTCTCGCCGCAGACGACGGTGCTGCAGGCCGTCGTGTGGGTGCTCTACGTCGGTGTCGTGCTGACGCTGTTCCTCCGCCCGCAACACACCAAAGCGCCCGTCACCGCGGCCACCACCTCCTAGGAGAAATCCCGCATGTCGCGCACTCCCTGCCTCGCGGGGGCCGCCGCCGTGGCCGCCTTCGCGCTCGCAGGCTGCACCAGCACGGCCCCGACGTCAGCGGCTCCCGGCGCGCCCGGCCCGATCACCGTCAAGGCCGCCGACACGAGCTGCGAGATCAGCACGACGACGGCCGCCGCAGGCAACATCAGCTTCGCGATCGCCAACACGGGTACCAAGGTCACCGAGTTCTACCTGTACGGCACCGGCGACCGGATCATGGGTGAGGTCGAGAACATCGGCCCCGGCCTCACCAGCAAGCTCATCGTCGAGGTCCCCGATGGGGGCACCTACACCACGGCGTGCAAGCCCGGGATGGTCGGTGACGGTATCCGTGCCCCGTTCACGGTCACCGGCGAGGCCCCCCGCTCCGTCAACGAGAACACGAAGCTCGCCGACGCGACCGACGGGTACAAGCGCTACATCGCCTCGCAGGTCGCCGCGCTCGTGCCCAAGACGCAGGAGTTCGCCGACGCGGTCAAGAAGGGCGATGTCGCCGGAGCCAAGGCGCTGTACCCGGTCGCGCGTACCTACTATGAGCGCGCGGAACCGGTCGCCGAGTCGTTCGGCGACCTCGACCCCAAGCTCGACGGCCGCGAGGACGACGAACGCGATCCGGGCGTGGCCTGGACGGGTTTCCACCGGCTGGAGAAGGAGCTGTGGGTCAGCGGCCTCTCCCCCGACGCGGCCGCGGTGGCCGACCAGCTCGTCACCGACACCAAGGACCTCCAGTCGCGCCTCCCCGCGCTCACCCTGACCCCGGCACAGCTGGCCAACGGGGCCAAGGAGCTGCTGGACGAGGTGGCCACCGGCAAGATCACCGGTGAGGAAGACCGCTACTCGCACACCGACCTCTGGGATTTCCAGGCCAACGTCGACGGCAGCCAGAGCGCCGTGGCGGCCCTGCGTCCGGTGATCGACGACAAGGACAAGGCGCTCGGCCCGACGTTGGACGCGCGGTTCAAGGCCGTCGACGACCTGCTGGCCACCTACCGGGTGGGCGCGGGCTACAAGCTCTACAACGAGCTGACGCCCGAGGACACCAAGAAGATGGCCGAGGCCGTCGACGCGCTGGCGGAGCCGGTGAGCGAGGTTGCGGGCGTGGTGACGTCATGACCGCCGCCGACGTGCTCGTTCCCGCGGAGGCGCAATCATGACCATCGACGACCGGCCGGTCGCCCGGCCCACCCAGGAGCCACCACCGCGCGGATTCTCGCGCCGTCGCCTCTTGGGCGCGGCAGGCGTGGGGGCCGCTGTCGCGGGTGTCGGGGTGGCGGCCGGGTTCGCGGTGGCAGAGGACAAGCCGCAGGCCGACGGCGTCGTGCCGTTCCGCGGACAGCATCAGGCGGGCATCGTCACGCCTGCGCAGGACCGGCTGCACTTCGCCGCGATCGACCTGACGACCACTGACCGGGCCGCGGTCGTCGCGCTGCTGCAGCGCTGGACACGGGCCGCCGAGCGGATGACGGCCGGGGCCGAGGCCGCCCCGGGCGGCGCGGTCGACCTCAACCCCGAAGCCCCGCCGTCGGACACTGGCGAGGCGCTGGGGCTGCCCGCGTCGTCGCTCACCCTGACCTTTGGGATCGGGCCCGGGTTCTTCGACAAGCTGGGCCTCGGCGCACAGAAGCCCGCGGGCCTGGCCCCCCTGCCCGCTTTCCGTGGCGACCAGCTCGACCCCGCGCTCTCCGGCGGCGACCTCTGCGTCCAGGCGTGCGCCGACGACCCCCAGGTCGCCGTGCATGCCGTCCGCAACCTCGCCCGCATGGGATTCGGCACCACCGCGGTGCGCTGGTCGCAGCTGGGGTTCGGGCGCACGTCCTCGACGTCGACGAGCCAGGCGACGCCCCGCAACCTCTTCGGCTTCAAGGACGGCACACGCAACCTCAAGGCCGAGGACACCGACCTGCTGCGCGACCACGTCTGGATCCAGCCAGGCGATGGCCCGGCGTGGCTGTCGGGCGGCAGCTACCTGGTCGCCAGGCGCATCCGCATGCACATCGAGGTGTGGGACCGCACGTCGCTCACCGAGCAGGAAAGCATCATCGGGCGCAACAAGGGCGAGGGGGCGCCGCACGGGTCGGCGCACGAGTTCGACACGCCGGACCTCACAGGCAGCGCCATCGCGCCCGACGCGCACATCCGCCTCGCGTCGGCCCAACAGCAGGGCGGGGTGCGGATCCTGCGGCGCGGCTACAACTTCGTCGACGGCAGCGACGGGCAGGGCCACCTCAACGCGGGCCTTTTCTTCCTCGCCTACATGCGCAACCCGCAGACGCACTTCGTGCCGATGCAGCGCGCGTTGGCGGGCAAAGACCGGATGATGGAGTACATCGAGCACAACGGCTCAGCCGTCTTCGCGGTCCCGACGGGGCTGGGCGAGGGCGACTACTGGGGACAAAGCCTGCTGGAGGCCTGACGCACCGGCGGATCACCCCGCCGAAGTCGGGTGCGCGGGGTGGGTTTCGGGCCAGTGGTCCGTCCACGCCGCCGGATCCAGCGCGTGCGGATCTGCCCCGTCGGCCGCGGCGGCGCGCTCCGCCGTGCGCACCGCTTCGGCGAACCGCAGCGCCGTCGCCCGCAGCTCGGCCTCCGGATCCACGCCCGCGAGCTTGGCCGCTGCGGCCAGCGCGAACAGCTGCTCCCCCACCCCGGGCCCGGACGGCAAGAGCTCGCCGGGCAGTCCCGCACGGGCGGTGCGGTTGGTCAGCTTCGCCGCCAACGCGACGGCGGGCTGGCCGAGCGCGACGCCGTCCACACTGGACGACCGCTGCTTCTCCGCCCGCTTGAGCTCCTCCCAGCGCTGCTCCTGCCGGGCCGCGGTGTCGACCCGCTCGGTGCCCGCGAACACGTGCGGATGCCGTCCGACCAGCTTGGCGACCAGCCCGGCCGCCACGTCGTCGATCGTGAAGCCGCCGTCCTCCTCCGCGATGCGCGCGTGGAACAGGACCTGCAGCAGGACGTCGCCGAGCTCCTCGCGCATCGCGTCCGGGTCGCCCTGCTCGACCGCGTCGTAGAGCTCGTAGCACTCCTCGACGAGGTACTGCAGCAGCGAGGCGTGGGTCTGCTCCGCGTCCCACGGGCAGCCGCCCGGCGAGCGCAGCCGGTCCATGACGGCCACGGCGTCCAGGAGCTCGATCCCGGCGGGCGCGCCGAGGACGGCATCGTCGACGCGACCGGGATCGGTGGTCAGCAGCACGGCGCCGGGCGTGGGCGCACCGTCGAGCAGCGTCGCGCCCAGATCAGCGCGGACGTCCTCGGGGACCGTGGCGTCCGCCACGACCGTCGACGCCTCCCGCAGGGCCCGCACCGCAGCGGCGGCAAGGACGTCGGGCCGCCGCGCCGACAGCACGACCACCGTGTAGTCCATCAGCGCCCTCTGTTCGCTCCGCAAGCTCCGCTCAGTGCCCTCTGTTCGCTCCGCAAGCTCCGCTCAGTGCCCTCTATTCGCTCCGCAAGCTCCGCGTCCGCAAGCTCAGCGGGTCGGCCCCGGGATCACCAGGCCGGACATCTGGTCAGCGGGAACGACGCGCAGCGCGACCTGGTCCCACACGCCGTAGCGCGGGTTGACCCGTACGGCCAGCGCGTCCGCCTCGGGCTGCAGCGTGCGCTGACCGATCAGGTACAGCTGCTGCAGCGACAGTGCCGAGAGCGCGGCCGGGTCAGCCGGGGCGGCGTCGGTGCGACGCTGGGTGACCTTGAAGACGTTCCACGTGGCCTGCTGCGGATCGGGCTGGTACGCCACGACATCGCCGACCGGCGTGCCGAACACGACGCTGCCTGCGTTCTGGGTGTCGGAGATGGCGTCGACCCGGACGCCGCGCTTGGCGGTGCCCGGGTTGGCGAACAGCGCGTCGGCGGCGGGACCGCCCGCGGCGAGCACCCGCGCCTTGGCCTCGGCGTCGGCGCGGCCCGGCGACCCGATCAGGTCGATGGTGACCAGCAGGCTCGGCGCCGCGCGACGGCCGAGATCGGTGGCGATGAGGAAGTCGTGCGCCTGCTGGCGCAGCCCTGGGAGGTCGAGCACCGAGTTCTGCAGCAGGGCCTGGGCCCCGCCCTGCTGGGTGATGAAGTTGTCGACGTCGGCGTCGGTCACCGTGATGCCCTGCTCGGCCGCCGCACGGGTAAGCAGGTTGTGCAACAGCTCGTTGGTGACGATGTCGCGGGCCAGCGAAGCGCTGGTGTCCTGCTGGCGCTGGTCGGCGGGCACCCTGGGCAGCAGCACGCCCAGCTGCGTCTGCACCTGGTCGAGCGGCACCGTCGTATCGCCGACGACAGCCGCCGACCCTGCCTGGATCGGACCGCCGCAGCCGCTGACCACGGCACCGACGACCGCCACCGCCGCGATGGCACGGCCCACCTTCGTCTGCACGTCGCCCACCCTCTCACGGGCAGGTCAGGCCACCGCGACCGGCTTCAGGATGTCGCCGAGCAGCTTGGTGCACCAGTCCAGCAGAGCCACGTCACGCAGCGGCGCGCCACCGATTCGGCCGCCCACGACCGGCCGCGGCACGATCATCGCCTGGGCCGCGGGCTTGTACTGCGACTTCGGGTAGAGCCGGGTGAGGCGCATCTGCGCCGAGTCGGGCAGCGCGGCGGGCGTGACCCGGATGCCGTTGCCCATCAGCGCCACCTCCGTCACCCCGAACGCCCGGCAGCCCTGGCGGAACGCGGCCACCGCGAGCAGGTTGCGCACCTCCTCTGGCGGCTCGCCGTAGCGGTCGGTGAGCTCGTCGACGATCGCGTCGAGCGCCGCGCGGTCCCCCGCCTCGGCGATCTTGCGGTAGACCTCCAGCCGCAGGCGCTCCCCGTCGATGTAGTCGTGCGGCACGTGCGCGTCCACGGGCAGATCCACCCGCACCTCGGTGAGCGACTCCTCCTCCGGCGCCTCCGAGCCCGCCTGCTGACGGAACGCCGCCACCGCTTCGCCGACCAGCCGGATGTAGAGGTCGAAACCGACGCCCGCGATGTGGCCGGACTGCTCGGCGCCCAGGATGTTGCCCGCGCCCCGGATCTCCAGGTCCTTCATCGCGACCGCCGTGCCCGCACCCAGCTCCGAGTGCTGCGCGATCGTGGCCAGCCGGTCGTGCGCGGTCTCGGTGAGCGGGTGCTCGGGCGGGAACAGGAAGTACGCGTAGCCGCGCTCGCGACCACGACCGACGCGCCCGCGCAGCTGATGCAGCTGGGAGAGGCCGAGCGTGTCGGACCGTTCGACGATCAGCGTGTTCGCGTTGGAGATGTCCAGCCCGTTCTCCACGATCGTGGAGCACACCAGCACGTCGTACTCGTTGTGCCAGAACCCGTTCACTGTCCGTTCGAGCAGGTCCTCGTTCATCTGCCCGTGCGCGACGGCGACGCGTGCCTCCGGCACGAGCTCCTGCACCCTGCGCGCCGCCCTGTCGATCGTCGACACGCGGTTGTGCACGTAGAACACCTGCCCGTCGCGCAGCAGCTCGCGGCGGATCGCGGCGGCGACGAGCTTCTCGTCGTAGGCGCCCACGTTGGTCAGCGTCGGGTGCCGGTCCTCGGGCGGCGTCGTGATCGTCGACATCTCCCGGATGCCCGCGAGGCTCATCTCCAGCGTCCGGGGGATCGGCGTCGCGGAGAGGGTGAGCACGTCGACGTAGGTGCGCAGCGCCGTGATGTGCTCCTTGTGCTCCACGCCGAAGCGCTGCTCCTCGTCGACGATCACCAGTCCGAGGTCGCGCCACACGATGTTCTTCTGGAGCAGCCGGTGCGTGCCGATCACGATGTCGACCTTGCCCTCGGCGAGGCCCTCGACCGTGTCGCGCGCCTCGGCGGCGTCGGTGAACCGCGACAGGCCCCTGACGATGACGGGGAATGCGCGCATGCGCTCGGTAAAGGTGTCGAGGTGCTGGCTCGCCAACAGCGTCGTCGGCACCAGCACGGCCACCTGCTTGCCGTCCTGCACCGCCTTGAACGCCGCCCGCACCGCGATCTCGGTCTTGCCGAAGCCGACGTCGCCGGAGATCACGCGGTCCATCGGGACCGGGCGCTCCATGTCCGCCTTGACCTCCTCGATCGCCGCCATCTGGTCGGCCGTCTCGGTGTAGGGGAAGGCGTCCTCCAGCTCGCGCTGCCAGGGGGTGTCCTTGGCGAACGCGTGCCCCGGCGCGGACTGGCGCGCCGCGTAGAGCTGCACGAGCTGCGCCGCGATCTGCCGGACGGCCTTGCGCGCGCGGCCCTTCGTCTTGGCCCAGTCGGAGCCGCCGAGCTTGTTGAGCGTGGGCACCTCGCCGCCGACGTAGCGGCTCACCTCGTCGAGCGCGTCGGTCGGCACGAAGAGCCGGTCCGCGGGCTGGCCCCGCTTCGAGCTCGCGTACTCCAGCACCAGGTACTCGCGCGTCGCGCCCTGCACCGCACGTTGGCGCATCTCGACGAAGCGGCCGATGCCGTGCTGGGCGTGCACGACGTAGTCGCCCGGCTGCAGCGTGACGAGGTCGACGGCGGTGCGCCGCCGCGACGCGAGCTTGCGGGTCTCGGTGCTCGCGGCGCGGTTGCCGGTGAGGTCGGCCTCGGTGAGCACCACGAGCGCACCCACGGTGAACCCCTCGAGGACCCGCCCGCACGTGATCGTGACCAGGCCGCTGTCCGGCTCGTCCGGCAGCTCGTCGACGCGGACGGCGGGCACGTCGGCCTCGCGCATCTGCTCCAGCGCGCGCTTGGCCGTGCCGAGGCCGCCGACGACGAGCACACCGGCGCCGCCCGTGGCGACGTGGGCGCGCAGGTCGACCAGCGCGCGGTCGGTGTCGCCGCGGTAGGCCTGCACCTCGTGGACATCGGGGGCGAGTGCGTCGTCCCGACCTGAGCGCAGCGGGCTCAGCGTCACGACCGGCCGCCCGGTGGCGGTCGCATGCTCCAGGACGTCGGCGAGATCGCGGTAGGCCGACGCGCCGAGGTCGATCGGCGCACTGCCGCCCAGTCCGGTGCCGTCAACGCGGCTCGACGCGGCCGCGAACCAGGACGCCTCGAGGAACTCCTGCCCGGTGCGCACGAGATCGGCGCTGCGGGTGCGGACCCGCTCGGGGTCGGCGACGAGCACGACGGCACCAGCGGGCAGCAGATCGGTGAGCAGCTGCAGCTCCCCCCCGACGAGCACCGGGATGAGCGACTCCATGCCCTCGGCCGGGATGCCCTGGGCCAGGTGCTCCAACAGCTCCCGCAGTGCGGGGTTGTTCTCGTGGGCGCGGGCCAGCGTGGCCGCGCGCTCGCGGACGGCGTCGGTGAGCAGCAGCTCGCGGCAGCCGGGGGCGTCGAGCTCCTCGACCGGATGGGTGGAGCGCTGGTCGGAGACGGTGAACGCGCGCAGCTCGCTGACCTCGTCACCCCAGAACTCGACGCGCACGGGGTGCTCGGCGGTCGGCGGGAAGACGTCGACGATGCCGCCGCGCACGGCGAACTCCCCGCGTGCGGTGACCATCTCGACGCGCGTGTAGGCCAGCTCGACGAGCCGCACGAGCACGGCGTCGAAATCGTAGGTGTCGCCGACGCGCAGGCGCACCGGGTCGAGCGCACCCAGCCCCGGCGCAATGGGCTGGATGAGGCTGCGGGCGGCGGCGATCACGACACGCGGCGCGTCCGCGGTGGCGAGGCGGCGGAACAGGGTGAGCCTGCGCCCCACGGTGTCGGGGCGGGGCGAGAGCCGCTCGTGCGGCAGGGTCTCCCAGCTCGGCAGGATCGCGACCGAGGTGGGGTCGATCAGGTCGGCCGCCGCGGCGCCCAGATCGTCGGCCTCGCGGTCGGTGGCGGTGACGGCCAACACCGTCCGCCCTTCGCTGAGGGCGGCGGCCAGGAACGGCCGGAGTGCGGACGGGCCCTCGATGCGCAGCGCGGGCGTCGACGCGGGGCGGATCTCGGTCTCGCGGATGGCGTGCAGGTCGGGCTGGGAGAAGGCAGAGCGATAAAGACCAGACAGCTTGGCCACGGTCGGGAGTTCCCCCTGGGTGCTGAGCGCGCGCGGACAGACCCCTGCCTGGGCCATGGGCCCGGGCGGGGCCTACCACAAGGTTACGCCGGGGGTATCAGTGGCGGGTGGACCCGGGCTCTCGTGGCGATCAGCGGGTTCACCGACGAGTTACCGCCGCGGAGCACGGCGGCAACACCGGACGGGTGCGATGAGCGGGACTCACACCATGTGAGGCGCGTCTAGGGTTCCGCCCCCGGCTCCGACAAGGCCGGGGGGCTGGTCCGAGAGATGCAGGCGGCCACGCAGGCCGTCCCACGGCGGGACAAAAGCCCGGGAGACAGCTGGCGGCACCGGCTGCTCTCCCGCCGGCGCCTTCGACCGTGAGGAGCGCGCTTGTCCGAGGACCACATCCACGACCGCTACGGCCCCGAGGCCGAGTTCGCCGTGCGCGCCGAGGCCGCCCTGCCCACCACCAAGCACGCGGAGGAGCTCGCCCGCGGTCTGGAGCTGGGGCTGCAGGGCGCCGACTCGATCGTCGACCGGACGATCCCCACGTTCTCCCGCGGCGAGCTGCCGCACTTCGCGGGCATCAACACGTTCCTGAAGGCGCCCTACGTCGAGGACGTGCGCCGGTGCGGCGAGTACGACGTCGCCGTGCTCGGCGCCCCGTTCGACGGCGGCACCACCTACCGCTCGGGCACCCGCTTCGGCCCGCAGGGCATCCGCAAGATCTCCGCGCTGTACGGGCCGTACAGCTTCGAGCTCGGCGTCGACCTCCGCGAGACGATCACCATCTGCGACCTCGGCGACATCTTCACGATCCCCGGCAACATCGAGAAGACGTTCGACCAGATCACCAAGGCCGTCTCGCACGTGTACGCGAGCGGCGCGTTCCCCGTCGTGCTGGGCGGCGACCACTCGATCGGCTTCCCCACCACCCGCGGCGTCGCCCCGCACCTCGGCGGGGGCAACCTCGGGATCATCCACTTCGACCGCCACGTCGACACCCAGGAGACCGACCTCGACGAGCGGATGCACACCACGCCCTGGTTCCACGCCACGGACCTCCCGAACGTGCCCGCGAAGAACCTCGTGCAGATCGGGATCGGCGGCTGGCAGGCCCCGCGGCCGGGCGTCAAGGTCGGGCGGGAGCGCGGCACGACCGTCATGACCGTCACCGACTGCGTCGAGATGGGCATCAGGGAGGCCGCCGAGCGCGCGCTGGACGTGGCGTGGGACGGCGCCGAGGCGGTCTGGCTGTCCTTCGACGTCGACTGCCTCGACGCCGCGTTCGTCCCCGGCACCGGTTGGCCCGAGCCCGGCGGGTTCCTGCCGCGCGAGGTCCTCAAGTTCATCCAGATCGTCGCCGACGCCCGCCCGCTCGCGGGCATCGAGGTCGTCGAGTGCTCCCCGCCCTACGACAACGCCGAGATCACCGCGTTGATCGCCACCCGGGTCATCTGCGACACGCTGGGGTGTCTCGTCCGCTCGGGCCACCTACCGAAGCGGAGGGACAGCAGCACATGACCACGACCATCCCCGACCACGGACACCTCGAGACGCTCGGCTACAAGCAGGAGCTGCACCGGGGCCTGGGGCCCTTCGCCTCGTTCGCGTCCGGCTTCTCGTTCGTCTCGATCCTGACGACGGTGTTCCAGCTCTTCATCATCGGCTTCGGGTTCGGCGGCCCGGCCTGGTTCTGGACGTGGCCGATCGTGTTCATCGGACAGTTCTGCGTGGCGCTCTGCTTCGCCGAGCTGGCGGCCCGCTACCCGATCGCGGGCGCGATCTACCAGTGGTCGCGGCGGGTGTCGACCGACCCGCTGGGCTGGATGGCGGGCTGGCTGATGCAGCTGGGCTACATCATCTCGGTCGCGGCGATCGCGATCGCGCTGCAGGCCGTGTTGCCCGAGGTGTGGAGCGGGTTCCAGCTCGTGGGCGGCGACCCGTCGCCGACGTCGCCGACGGGCGCGCTCAACGCGATCATCCTCGGCTCGATCTGCATCGCCCTCTGCGTCGCGATCGCCTCGTTCGGCGTCACGAAGATGGCCTCGCTCACCCGTATCGGGGTGACGTGCGAGATCTCGGGCGTCGTGCTCGTGATCGTGCTGCTGCTCTTCCACGCCCACCGCGGCCCCGAGGTCGTGTTCCAGACGAACGGGGTCGAGGGCGACGCGCCCTATATCTGGCCGTTCCTCGCGTCGATGCTGATGGCCGCGTACGTCATGTACGGGTTCGACAGCGCGGCCGAGCTGTCGGAGGAGACCAACGACCCGCGCCGCACGGCCCCGAAGGCGATCACCCGCTGCATGGTGATCTCCGCGGTCGGCGGGGGCCTGCTGATCATCGCGACGCTGATGGCGGCGCCGGACATCACCGCGCCCGAGCTGTCGACGCAGGGCATCGCGTGGGTGGTGACGACGGAGCTGGGCGACGTCGTGGGCCGCATCATCCTGGCCGTCGTCGCGATCTCGATCTTCTCCGCCGCGCTGGCGATCTCGGCTTCGGCGACGCGGGTGATGTTCTCGATGGCCCGCGACGGACAGCTTCCGTTCGCGAAGGCGCTGGCGAAGGTGTCACCGAGGACGAAGACGCCGATCCTGCCCGGCATCGTCGTCGGACTGCTCTCGATCGGCGTGCTGCTGATCAACCTCGGGCAGACGAGTGTGTTCGCGACGGTCACCAGCGTCTCCGTGGTGATCGTCTACCTGGCGTACCTGTTCGTCACGGTCCCGCTGCTGTGGCAACGCATCAAGCGCAACCCGGCGCACAACCCGGAGCCCGCCTACTTCTCCCTCGGCCGCTGGGGGCTTCCGGTGAACGTCATCGCGGTGGTGTTCGGGCTGTTCCTGCTGATCAACGTCGGCTGGCCGCGGGCGTCGGTCTACGACCCCTCGGGGCAGGGCTGGGTGCTGCAGTACTCCGCCCCGCTGTCGGTGGTCGTGGCCGTCGGGCTGGGCTTCGTCGCCTACCACGTCATGCGCCGCCAGCGCGCGGCGGCAAAAGGGCTGCCGGTCACCGCAGAACCCCCCCAGGGTGAGTCCGGCATCTCGACACGGTGAGTCGGGCAACACCTGATCGCCGAAATCGGGACATGGGTTGTACCAGCGCAGCTCATGTCCCGATTGCGACGATCAATCAGGAGGGCGGGGGTCAGGGGCGCGGGGGCAACGTCGGACGCGTCCGGGACGGGCGGGTCGCCGGGTCGGGCGGGGTGACCGCGGGCCGCTCCCGCAGGGCCGCGAGCGCGATCTCGACGGCCCGCTCGAGCTGGGGGTCGCGTCCCGCCGCCCAGTCCTGCGGGGCGACCACCACCTCGACGTCCGGGTCGACGCCGTGGTTCTCCACGTCCCACGAGAGGTGGTCGAACCAGAACGCGTAGCGCGGCTGGGTCACCCGGGTGCGGTCGACGAGCCCGTAGCGCCCGTCGATGCCGATCACCCCGCCCCAGGTCCGGGTCCCGACCACCGGACCCAACCCGAGGCGCTTGATCGCGGCCGTGATGATGTCGCCGTCCGAGCCCGCGAACTCGTCGGCGAGCGTGACGATCGGGCCCCGCGGCGCGTCCTGCGGGTAGGTCAAGGGCTTGCCGTGGCGGACCACGTCCCAGCCGATCACCTTCCGCGCCAGCTTCTCGACGATCAGCTGCGACGTGTGGCCGCCACTGTTGCCGCGCACGTCGAGCACGAGGCCCTCGCGCGCGGTCTCGCGGGAGAAGTCGCGGTGCAGCTGCGCCCAGCCCGTCGGCATCATGTCGGGCACGTGCAGATACCCCAGCCGCCCTCCGGAGCGCTCGGCCACCGCAGCCCGCCGTCCCGCGACCCAGTCCTGGTAGCGCAACGCCGTCTCCGACTCCAGCGGTCGGACGACGACCCTGCGCAGCTCACCGCCCTGCTCGCCGTCCCGGCGGACGGTCAGCTCCACCAGCTCCCCCGCCCTTCCGACGAGCAGCGGCGCGGGCCCGAGCAGCGGATCGACGGGCTGGCCGCCGACTTCGAGGAGGACGTCGCCCGCCCGCACATCGACGCCGGGGCTGGACAGGGGGCTGCGCGCGGCGGGGTCGGACGTCTCGGGTGGCAGCACGCGCGCAATGCGCCAACCGTCGTCGACGGGTTCCAGGTCCGCGCCGAGCAGCCCCGGCCGCCCGTCCCGTCCGCTTTCGGTGTGCGGCACCACGTAGGCGTGTGACGTCCCGAGCTCGCCGTGCAGCTCCCACAGCAGGTCGACCAGATCGTCGTGGCTGCCCAGGGCGTCGACGAGCGGCCGGTAGCGGGCCACCTCGGCGGCCCAGTCGACGCCCGCCATGTCGGCGACCCAGAAGTGGTCGCGCATGAGGCGGGCGGTCTCGTCGTACATCTGGTGCCACTCCGCGGCCGGGTCCACGGTGACGACGATCCGCCGCGAGTCGATCGGGTACTCGTCGGCGCCCGCGTCGACCGGTCCGTCGCTCGGGGCGTGCACACCTGAACGGTCGGTGCGCAGCACGCGCAGCGCCTCGCCGTCACGGACGACCAGCCGCGTGCCGTCCCCGCTGACCTCGTAGGCGCTGACCGGGTCGGCGATCACGTCGAGCTTGCGGCGGGCCAGGTCGAACCGCTCCAGCACCGGCTTGTCAGGCTTGACCTCGGTGCCCGCGCGCCCGTCCCCGAGCGTCCCGTTGAGCGGGAGGCTGAACCACAGCAGGCACTCCTTCGCCGCACGCATGCCGTGGTAGCGACCCTCGACGACCGGGATCGGCACCACCCGCGCCGCGAGCCCTTCGACGTCGACGACCACCTCGGGCGGCCCGTCGTCGCTGTCGGTGCGCTCCTGTGCGGGGGCCTCGGCGGTCTCGTCGGCGGGGTCGGACGGGTCGAGCGCGGGCGGGTCCTCCGGCGTGTCGTCCTCTGGCGACACCGGGCGCCCGTCCGGGCTCGCGCCGAACGGTGACGGGGTCCGCGCGCCGAGCGGCACGAGGAACGGGCGCCAGGAGGCCGGGAACGTGAGGTCGAACGAATGCTCGTCGTAGATCGGGTCGAAGCTGCGCTGGGAGAGGAACGCCAGGTGCTTGCCGTCGAGGGTGAACACGGGGTCGGCGTCGCGGAAGCGGCCCTCGGTGACCGGCACGGACGCGTCATCGCCGAGGTGGACCAGCATCACCCGCGAGCGCCCGGAGCCGACCGGGTCGCAGTACGCCAACCACGCGCTGTCCGGCGAGAACGACACGTCGTAGATCTCGCCGTCGGCGCCCCTGGCCAGCTCGCGGAAGCCACCTGCGGCCGGGTCGAGCAGCAGCAGGCGCCCGTCGTGCGTGGTCAGTGCGACGCTGCCGCCGTCGGGCGCCGCGACGAGCTCGAGCACCCGACCGATCTCGCCGACGCCGAAGCGCTGCTCGCCTGCTGCGTCGGGCGCGTGCGGGTCGAGCGGGGCGACGCAGACCGCGTCCTCGCCGAGCGCGTCGTCGACCCACACCGCGCGGTCGGCGCCGAGCGGCCCCGCCAGCCGGGCGCGGACGCCGTCGCGGGCGAGCAGCGTGCGAGCCGGGCCGTCGCGGTGGGTGAGACGGTGCACGGTGCCGCGCGCGGTCACCACGCTGGAGCGGCCCGTCGTGTCCGGCATGACGCGGCCCAGCCACTTGTCCGTCGCGATCCGGTGGGGCTTGCGGGCGGTGCGGGGACCGCCCAGCCGGACGTCGATCGGCTGGGGCGCCCCGTCGAGCCCGTCGAGCAGCCAGAGTTGTCCTGCGGACTCGTACACGACGCGGGTGCCGTCGGTGGCGGCGTGGCGGGCGTAGAACGCGGGGGCGCCGTCGGCCCCGTGGTCGGTGTGGCGTGCGAGGCCTGTCCCGTCCGGGCCGAGGGAGTAGACGTTGCCCCAGCCCTCGTGGTCGGAGAGGAACGCGATGCGGTCGCCGACGAGCATCGGCGCGTCCAGGTTGCCGTCGAGATCGGCGGCCAACCGGACGAACTCCACGTCGCCCCGGGCGTCCCACCAGAGCTTGCCCGCGGTGCCGCCCCGGTAGCGCTTCTGCCACGCCATCTCGCGGGTCATGATCGCGGACATCAGGACGGTCGGGCCGCCGTCGCGCTGCGCGAGGTCGGCGAGCGGGCCCAGCGGAAGGCGTCGCGGGGTGCCGCCGTCCCGGGGGATCGCGTAGGCCCAGCCATGCCGCCGTGAGGACTGCCCGATGGCGCTGACGGCAACCACGTCGCCTTCGGGCGTCCAGCCGATGAGCCGCGTCGTGTAGTCGCCCCACCAGGTGAGCCTGCGCGTCCCGCCCCCGTCGACGGCCGTGACGAAGACCTCCGGCGCCGACTCCCGCAACGACGTCCACGCCACGCGAGCGCCGTCCGGCGAGAGCCGGGGCCGCGACACCGGCACGTTGTCGGCCGTCAGGCGGTAGGCGCGGCCGCCGCCGACCGGCGCCGTCCACACGTCGTCCTCCGCGACGAAAACGAGCGTGTCGCCGTGCAGGTGGGGGTGGCGCAGGTAGCTCGCGGGCATGCCGAGACGGTAGCGAGCCTGCCGGGGTGTCGGGGCGGCGTGCGCGCCCCGAGCCGACTTCGGGTCGTGCACGCTGCTTGGGTGAGCAACGGTCGGGCCGTGACATGGGATGGGTTCTTCAACGCGCGCGATCTCGGGGGGCTGCCTACGCGGGACGGGCGGCGCACGCGGCACGGCGCCTTCATTCGCTCCGCGGATTTGCGGTTCGTCACCGAGGCGGGGTGGAAAGCGGCATGGCTGGCCGGTGTCCGAAGTGTCATCGACCTGCGCAACCCGGACGAGATACGCCCGCAGCGCGACGGCCCCGGTCCGACGGCGCTTGCCGGTTCGGCCCAGTTCGTCGCCCCCATGGCGGACTCCCGGGCGCCACAGCAGCTGCAGCGCATTGAGTTGCCGCTCGACGACATCGGCGATACGGCGTTCTGGCGGGAGATGAACGACAAGGGACTCAATGGATTACCGCACTACTACGGGCCGTTCCTGGCCCGCAAGAGGGAGCGGTGCGCCGCGGTGGTGACGGCGATGGCCGACGCGGCGCCCGGCGGCGTCCTGTTCCACTGCGGAGCCGGACGGGACCGCACCGGACTCGTCGCGATGTTGCTTCTCGGGCTGGCAGGCGTCGAGCCGTCGGCGATCGTCTCCGACTACCAGCTCACCGCCCAAGGCTTGCCGCCATTGCTGGCGGCGCTGGGCCTGCCCGATTCATCGACCCTCTCCGGTGACGCACCGGCCCTTTCGACGGCCGTCGAGGCGGAACTTCGCGCCGTTCTCCGGGAGTACGACATGGAGAGCTATCTGCGTGGGGCCGGAGTCGCCGTCGACGACATCAGCACCATTCGTGCCCGCTTGCTCGGGCCTTGACGTCATTCTCCGCGACGAGGCTCCGGCCAGGCGTGCGCGCCGCCGAGCCCACTTCGCGGAGGTTCAGGCGTCCTCGCTGGCGTTGAACGTCTGCGGAGACGCCACCCGGTGTGCCACGTGAGCCTGTCCGGTCCGTCAGGAGCGGTAACGGATCTCGGCCCGTGCCCGCGCCTTCACCGCTTCCACCTCGCGGTCCTTCGGGGGTGCGGTGGTGACCAGCTCGTCCAGCAGGTGCTGGGTGGCGTGCGCGACGGCGGCGACCGCCCGCTCGAACGCGGCCGCATTGGCCTGCGACGGCGAAGCGGCCCCGCTGACCTTGCGGACGTACTGCAGCGCGGCGGCGTGCACCTCGCTCGTCGTCGCGGGGGGCTCGAAGTTGTGGAGAGTGCGGATGTTGCGGCACATGTGACCACGGTAGCGGCGCCGGGCCGCGGATGGCCTGCCCGCGGAGGGCGGACCTCTGACCGCCGGGCCGCGGCTGGCGGGCGGCGGCCGGCGGGCCGCGGATGCGAGAGTGGCCCGATGCAGGCGGGCCAGGGGCGTGGAAGTGACGTGGGCGCGCCCGACCCGATCGTGGCCCGGCTGCGCGCGGCGGGCTGCGTGTTCGCGGAGGACGAGGCGCGGCTGCTGCGCGCGGCCGCCGACACTCCTGTCGAGCTGAACACCCTCGTCGAACGTCGGGTCGAAGGCGCGCCCCTCGAGGCGTTGCTGGGGTGGGCGGAGTTCTGTGGGCTGCGCATCGTCGTCGAGCCGGGCGTGTTCGTCCCCCGCCAACGGACGGCGTTCCTCGTGGAGCAGGCGGTGGCGGTGGTCGGGACGGGTGCGGGGCTCGTCGGACCGGCAAGGGCCGTCGCCGAGCCGGACGCCTGCGGAGTCGACCACGTGGTGGCTGCGGCCGGGCCAGACGCGCGGGTCGTCGAGCAGGCGAGGGCTGCGGCCCGGCCAGGCGCGCTCGTCGTCGACCTGTGCTGCGGCACAGGGGCGGTGGGCGCCGCCATCGCCGCTGCCGGGCCGGGCGTCGAGGTGCACGCGGCCGACATCGAGCCCGCGGCGGTGCGGTGCGCCCGCCGGAACCTGCCCGCCGACCGCGTCTACCTGGGCGACCTGTACGACGCGCTCCCCGCTCACCTGCGTGGCCGGGTCGACCTGCTCGTCGTCAACGCCCCCTACGTGCCGACCGACGCCATCGCGACCATGCCGCCCGAGGCCAGGGACCACGAACCCCGGGTCGCACTCGACGGCGGCGCCGACGGCCTGGACGTCCAGCGCCGGGTCGCCGCCGACGCCCCCGCCTGGCTTCGCCCTGGTGGTGCGCTGTTGATCGAGACCGGCAAGAGTCAAGCGCCACACACCGCGGCCGCGATGGCCGCTGCAGGCCTCACTCCGCGCGTCATGCACTCGGAGGAGCTGTACGCGACGGTCGTCATCGGCCGCTGATTCTTGTCGGTCCCCCTCTCTACCGTGGGCGAGGTGAAGATGAGGAGCACCGCGGATGACCGAGCAGCAGGACGACGTGATGGCCGAGATCGCGACGGTCGTCGCGCTGGCCCAAGGCGGTCAGGCGGCAACGGCCCGAGAGCGCTTCGCCGAAATCTGGCACCGGATGGGACCGTCGGGCGATCCCCTCCACCGCTGCGCCCTCGCGCACTACGCCGCCGACGTGCAGACCGATCCCGACGACGAGCTGCAGTGGGACCTGCGAGCTCTCGATGCAGCCCAGCAGATCAGCGACGAACGCGCGAAGGACTACCACCGCTCGCTGGCTGTGGCGGCGTTCTTCCCGTCCCTGCACCTGAACCTGGCCGACGTCTACCGGAGGCTGCGCAACTGGGAGCAGGCGAAGCAGCACGTGGCCATGGCGCAGGCGGCCGCCGAAACGCTCGACGACGACGGCTACGGGCGCATGATCCGCGCAGGCATCGCCCGCTGTGCTGATCGACTCTCCGCCGAGGCCCCGTGAACGACCGCCCTCGACCCCGCCATTCAGTTGTCCCCGTCGACGTGATCGCTGAAATGGGGACATGCGCGCCATATATAGCGCTCATGTCCCGATCCTGGCGATCACCACGTCCCGGCCGACGACCCTGGTGACGCGGTCGCTGGTGTAGCAGCGATCACGGCCGCGCCGCACGTCTCGGCAGGGGCCAGTCCTATTCGGTTGTCCTCCGGCCGGCGAAGCCTGAAGCTTCCCGCGATGCCTGATGCGATCTTCGAACATCCGCGCCTCGTCGCGATCTACGACGCCCTCGATGCCGATCGGCAGGACCTGGACGCCTACGCGGCGATGGTCGCCGAGTTTGCGCCGAGGGCCGTTATCGACCTCGGCTGCGGAACGGGCTTGCTGGCGCGGCGACTGGCCCGGGCCGGGATGGACGTGACGGGGGTCGATCCTGCGGCCGGGTCGCTGAAGTACGCCCAGGCCCAGCCCGGCGCGCGCCAGGTGCGCTGGATCCTCGGTGACGCATCGGCACTGCCGAGGAACGCGGCAGATCTGGTGCTGATGACGGGGAACGCCGCTCAGGCCGTCGTCGACCCGGCCGACTGGGACGACCTGCTGCGCCACGTGCACGCGGCGCTGCGCCCGGGCGGACGGTTCGTTTTCGAAACGCGCGATCCGTCGCGGCGGTCTTGGGAACACTGGACGAAGGCCGAGTCGCACCGTCGAGTCGACATCGAGGGGGCCGGCTGGGTTGAGACCTGGGGGAGCTGACCGCCGAGAACCTGCCCTTGATCAGCTTCCGCCACACCTGGGTGTTCGAGGCCGACGGCGCCGTCCTCACCTCGGATTCCACACTGCGCTTCCGCGACCGCGCAGAGGTTGAGCATGACCTTCGTCGGCACGGGTTCGCGATCGACGAGGTGCGTGCCGCCCCCGACCGGCCGCAGTTGGAGTTCGTCTTCCTCGCCAGCCGCACGTCTACGGCACACCCGAATGCCGACGCTTAGCCGTTTCGGCCGGTCGCGCAGCGGCCTGGATGAACGTGGTCTTCCCACGGGTGTATCAGCCGCACGCGCAGGGTCGCAGGCTGCGTCGGATCACTGAAGACGAACAACCGCTTGTCCCACACCCATTCCGGTGCGCCATCGCCGGGCGCGGCGTTGTCGCACACGGCAAGGCCCACATGCTGCCGCCGTCGAGGCGATCCGACCAACCGGCGAGAGCATGACGTCAGCTGGTTGGCCGCATGTAGGTGAGCGTGTGGTGCGTGATGCGGCGTTCCTCCACGTCTCGGACATCGGCGGTGCCGTACACGATGCTTCGGCCACATCGAAGCAGTTCCGCATCGCAGACCAAGTCAGTTCGTGCGGCGCCGAGGAACGCAGAGGTCTGCTCCAGCGTGACCGCAGCGTGGCCGTCGTCGACACTGGCCATGATCGCCGACCAGAACGCGACGTCGGCGAGCGTCATTGCACATCCACCCTGCAGGACGCCGCCCGGCCGGAAGAGCTCGGGCCGAGCGGGCAGCCGGACTCGAGCCCGGCCCGGGACGACCGAGTCGACCGCGAAGCCCCACCAGGGACCGAACGGGCTCGCATCGAGCGCGCGCTGGATCTCTGCTGCGTCCATCACTCAAGAAACATAGCATCATTCGGTATGTCGTTACGTCGCACCAACGCGGACCGCTCGTCCTCGACCCGCGCGCATGTGATCGCGGCTTCCCGGTCACTGTTCGCCGCCGTGGGCTGCGCCGACACCTCCATGGCGCAGATCGCCGCGGCTGCGGGCGTGAGCACCGGAGCGCTGTACCACCACTGGGCGACGAAGAACGAGCTTCTCGCGGCTGTCGTCTCGGACCTGCACCGCGAGATCGCCGCTGAGATCCGCACGGCCACGGGAGCCCGCCGATCCCCTCTTCAACGCTTCGAGGCAGCTGCTGCGGTCTTCCTACGGCGCTGCGCGGACCGCGATGTGGGTCGGATCCTGCTGGTCGAGGGCCCGGGCATCCTCGGCGACCGATGGGACGAGCTCGATCGACGGTGGTGGCTGACTCCCACAGAGGATCTACTGAACGAGGCCGTCGCCGCAGGCGAACTCACTACGGAGAACCCGCGCTTGCTCGCCATGGCACTGCTCGGCAGCCTGACAGCACTCGGCCGTCACGTCGCACGCAGTAGCGCATCAGACGAGCACGAGGTGGCTTTCCGAGCGCTACGGGACGTCATCAAGGGGCTGTGAGTTCCCTGCTGCAGGCAGCGAGGCGGCCTGCGGCCGGGTCGCCTCGGCGTACTCCCGACGGGAAATACACTCCCGCAATCGACGCCCAACCATCACAGCAGGTAGCGCGCAGGTAGCGCCCGGCCCCGCCGACCCACCTAACGGGTGACAACCGGAACGAGATAGCGTCGGTTCACGGGCGGTCCCGATCTTCACCCCATCGGGCGGACATGCGCCACAGGAGGCCCTTCCCATGTCGGATACGACATATCACTTCATCATCGTCGGCGGTGGCTCGGCGGGTTGCGCGCTGGCGAACCGGCTCAGCGCCGACCCGGCGACCCGTGTACTGCTTCTGGAGGCCGGTCGCCCCGACTACCCGTGGGACCTGATCACCCACATGCCTGCGGCGATGGGCATGGCCGTGGCCAGCAGCCAGCACAACTGGAAGTTCGTGTCCGAACCCGAGCCGCACATGCACAACCGCCGCATGGCGCACCCCCGCGGCAAGCTCCTCGGCGGCTCCGGCTCCATCAACGTGATGAACTACATGCGCGGCAACCGGGCGAACTTCGACCGCTGGGCCGCCTTCGGACGCGGCCTCGAGGCCTGGGACTACGCCCACTGCCTGCCCTACTTCAAGCGCGTGGAGACATCCCTGTCGTTCGGCGACGACACCGACTACCGCGGGCACGCAGGGCCGCACATCCTCACCCGCGGCGCCGTCGCGAACCCCATGTTCGACACGTTCTTCGCCGCCGCCCAGCAGGCGGGCTACCGGCTGACGCCCGACTTCAACGGCGCTGAGCAGGAGGGCTTCGCCGTCTTCGAGCGGATCATCAACCGGGGCAGGCGCTGGTCGGCTTCGCAGGCCTACCTGCGCCCGGTGATGTCGCGGCCGAACCTGACCGTGCGCACCCGCGCGCTCGCGACGAAGGTCGTCTTTGCAGGCACCCGCGCCGTCGGGGTCGTCTACCGCGGCTCCACGGGCACCGAGTACCACGTCCGCGGCGAGGAGATCGTGCTGGCAGGCGGGGCGTTCAACTCCCCGCAGCTGCTGCAGCTCTCCGGCGTCGGCAACGTCGAGGAGCTCACTGCGGTCGGGGTCGCGCCGGTGCACCACTTGCCTGGCGTGGGGGAGAACCTCGAAGACCACCTCGCCGTGCAGCTGCAGCACGCTTCCACGCAGCCGATCTCGATGATCGGGATGAAGGACAAGAAGAACTGGCCCGCGATGGGGCTCAAGTGGCTGGCAGGCAAGGGCGACGCGACGAGCAACCTGTTCGAGGCGGCGGGCCTGGTGCGCAGCCACGAGGACCGCGACTTCCCCGACGTCTTCCTCGGCTTCGCCGCGGTCGCGATGGCCTTCGACCCCGACAACGTCGTGCAGGGGCACGGCTACGAGCTGCACGTCGGCACGATGGCGGCCACCTCCCGCGGGTTCGTGAAGATCGCGTCGGCTGATCCGGTGGTGCGCCCGCGGATCCAGTTCAACTACCTGGCCACCGAGCAGGACCGGGCCGACTGGATCACGGCGCTGGCCATCGGCCGCCGCCTGCTCGCCCAGCCCGCCTTCGACGCGCTCGACGGCGGCGAGATCGTGCCCGGGCCGCAGGTGCGCGGCGACGAGGAGCTGCTCGACTGGGTCGCCGCGAAGGGACAGACCGGGTTGCACCCCAGCGGCACGTGCCGAATGGGCATCGGGCCGACGGAGGTCGTCGACCCGGCCACCATGCGGGTGCACGGCCTGGACGGCATCCGTGTCGTCGACGCCTCGGTGATGCCCTCCATCACCAACGCTCAGATCTACGCGCCGGTGATGATGATCGCGGAGAAGGCGGCCGACCTGATCCTGGGCAACACCCCGCTCGCGCCCGAGTACCCCGGCGGTCGTCCCGCGTCCGCGTCGGTTCCGCGCTCGAGGCCCGTCCCGGAGCCCGAGTCGGACTCCCGGCGAGACGCAGGCCAGGAGACCGGCGCGCAGCCGCAGGCCGTTCCCGGGGCGCCCGCTCCCCGCGCTGCGCCAGACCCGACACCGGTCCCTGGTGGGGCACGTCCCGGCGTATCGCATCGATGACGCCCCGCGACGCCGCCGACCGACCTGATCTTCCCGCAGAGCCCGTCGGCTCGCGTGCCGACGGGCCGTCGACCCGGGTGGCCACCTCGGCGGATCCACACGTCGCGGGCGGCGTGACCCCGACGCCGGTGCCGGAGTCGACGTCCGACGAAACAGCGCTCTCCGACGGCCTGGCCCTGTCGATCAGCGGTGCCGTCGGCTCGCTGGCCGGGTTCATCAGTTGGTTGGTGGCCGCGCGCATGATGCCGCAGGAGGCCGTGGGCTACGCCTCGGCGTTCGTGTCGGCGTTCCTGCTCGTCGCGGGCACCGCCCAGCTCAACCTGGACGCGGGCCTGCTGCTGTGGATGCCCAAGGCAGGCCGGAAGGCACCCTTGCTGTACTGGCGCAGCCACGCCTTGATCATCCCGGCGTGCCTGGCCGTCGGCCTGGTCTACGTGCTGGCCGTGGTGCCCTCGCTCGCCGCCACCGGCGCAGGCGCGAACGGGCCGCCCGCGCTCGGGGTGCTGCTGTTCGTGGTGGCCGCGGCGGGCTGGGGCCTGTGGGGCATCCACGACTACACGCTCGTCATCGTCGGGAAGCCGTGGTGGGCGGCCTGGCGCAACGTCGCGTTCGCGGTGGTCCGCATCGGCCTGCTGCTGGCGTTGGGCATGAGCCTCGGCCCGCAGGGCATCGTGCTGTCCTGGGTGCTGCCGATCGCGGTCTGGATGGTGGCAGGCGCGCTCATCGGCGGCGTGCTCACCCGGCAGTTCGCCCGCCGCAGCGACACGGGATGGCTGCCCACGCGCCGCGAGGCCGTCTCGTTCCTCGGGCCGACCACCGTGGCCCACTGGGGAACCGTGCTGCTGATGAACCAGGTCACGGTCATCGTGATCGAGCGCTTCGGCCCGGTACCGGGGGCGGCGTTCTTCATCGCGTGGCAGGCGGTCATGGTGATCGACATCGCCGCGGCGCGCTTTATGCTCTCCCTCTCGGCGCAGATCGCGCGCGACCCCGCCGGGGCGAGCGCGCACATCGCGGCGTCCCGCAAGCGGCTGTTCGTGATCTTCGTGCCGCTGGTGCTGGTGGGGGTCGTGCTGGCCGACTTCGGGCTCCAGATCTTCGGGCCCGGCTACGCAGAGGCCGCGAACGTGCTGCGCGTACTCCTGATCGGCATGATTCCGCGGCTGGTCATCACCCACGAGCTGGGGGTGCGTCAGGCCCTCAACAACGGTATGGGCTTCGCCCG
>DASWUV010000066.1:0-26711 GCA_036401495.1 Pseudonocardia sp.
GTTCGACATCGTCGATGCGCATTACGATGTCTTCGGCCGGGCGCTGCTGATCACACTCGGTGAGACGGCGGGCGCCGGGTGGACCGCGGAGGTCGCCGCCGCCTGGCGGCAGACGTACGCCGAGCTCGCTGACCTCATGCGCGGCGCGGCCGGGGTGGAGACGGCCCCTGCGACATGGTCGGCCACGGTGGTCACGCACCGACGTGTCGGCCGCGATCTCGCTGTCGTGCAGCTGCAGACCGACCCGGCCTTCGACATCAGTCCCGGCCAGTACGTGGCGGTGGAGATTCCCCAGCGGCCCCGGGTCTGGGCGTACTTTTCCCCCGCGAACCTGCCCTCGGTGGACGGATTTATCGAGCTGTACGTGAAGGCCGTCGGTGCCAGCGGGATCAGCCGCGCCATTGTCTCCTCCGCTCGCAAGGACGACCGGTGGCGAATCGGGGCTCCGCTGGGCAGGCTCGGCACCTACCTGTCGACGGGCCGGAACTTGTTGATGGTCGGCGGTGGAACCGGCATCGCTCCTCTTCATTCCCTCGTCCGACATATTGCCGGCATTGCGCGCCGCCCGGAGAATGTGTGGATTTACTACGGCGCACGAACCGCCGACGAACTGCACGCCCTGCCTGCGTTGCAATCCCTTTCCTGCCACTGTGACTGGCTCAATGTCACAGCCGTTGTCGAAGACGGCACACCGGGACCGGACATGCAGGTCGGCCGCCTGGCGGAAATCGTCACCCGCTCCGGGTCCTGGTCGGACTTCGAGGTCATCCTCAGCGGCTCACCCGCGATGTTGCGGGCAACCGCCACGGCAATGCTGACTGCGGGAACTGCCCGGGAGCGTCTTCACTTCGACCCGTTCACGATTGACTGAGTGCGGCTCCGTTTCGACGATCACCGCGACGCGTGGGTGCCTGCGGTTCGCACCAACTCGACCGCGCGGCACCTTCTCCGGTCGGCGGTGGGAGCTGCGGACTCTTGCCGCGGACCCCGACTCTCCGCGATCAGTCCACCCCGTTGTGTGACCAGGGACACACCGCAGGTCAAGCGAACGGGTGCGTAGAGTGACCGGCCGTGTCGTCTGGGCTACAGCAGCTGCCGGGGAGACGTACGTGAAGATCCATCTGCTCTGTTCGTCGTTCAACGGTCTCACTCAACGGGTCTGGACCCAGCTGCGGCACGCAGGCTACGACGTCTCATGGTCGGTGTGGGCGGGCGACGAGGCGCTTCGCAACACGATCGCCGCGACCGACCCCGACCTCATCCTGTGCCCGTTCCTGCGCGAACGTGTGCCGGATGACGTGTGGAGCTCCCGGCGCACCGTGATCCTGCATCCCGGACCGGTCGGCGACCGAGGTCCGTCCTCATTGGACTGGGCGATTAGCGACGGCGTGGCGGAGTGGGGGGTCACGGCGCTCTCGGCCGTGGCGGAGATGGACGCAGGCCCGGTCTGGGCCACCCGGAGCTTCTCGATGCCGCCCGAGGCACCCCGCAAGAGCGCTCTCTACGCGGGAAAGGTCGCCGACGCCGCGGCGGAGCTGGCTCTGGAGGTCGCCGAGAAGGCCGGGCGCCCCGAGTTCGTCCCGGAGCTCCTGGACGCCGCCCGCGCGCCGGGACGGCTGCGCCCGACGATGTCCCAGAACGACCGCGAGTTCCGCTGGTCCGACCCCACCGCGCGCATCCTGCGCCACATCCGTGCGGCCGACGGCGCGCCGGGGGTGCGGGCCGAACTGGCGGGCCTGCCCCTCTCGGTGTTCGACGCGCACGACGGGACCGGCCAGGTCGACGGGGCCTGCCCGCCGGGGTCGGTCATCCTGCGCAGGCACGGTGCCGTGCTGGTGCGCACCGGTGACGGTGCGGTCTGGGTCGGCCACGCGCGGCCGCTTCCCGGAAGCGACGGCCCGCGGATCAAGCTCCCGGCCGCGATGGTGCTCGGCGACCGCATCGCCGACGTGCCCGCGGCGCTCGACCCGCTGACCGGCGACGACCAGGGGCGCCGGGAGATCAGCTACCGGCGCCGCGGCGACGTCGGCGTGCTGAGCTTCGACTTCTACAACGGCGCGGCGTCGACCGGACAGTGCCACCGGCTCGCGGCCGCGCTGCGGACGGCGAAAGCGCAGGACACCCGGGTCCTCGTACTCCAGGGCGGCCAGGTCTTCTGCAACGGCATCCACCTGAACGTGATCGAGGCGCACCCCAACCCGCCCGCGGAGGCGTGGCGGAACATCAACGCGATCGACGACGTCTGCCGCGAGATCATCACCTGCACCCACCAGCTCGTCGTCGCGGCGGTGGGCGGCAACGCGGGCGCAGGCGGGGTGATGCTGGCTCTCGGCGCCGACCAGGTTCTGCTGCGCACAGGGGTCGTGCTCAATCCCCACTACCGCACGATGGGGCTCTTCGGGTCGGAGTATTGGACCTACGTCCTGCCGCGGCGGGTCGGCGGAGTCCGCGCGTCCCGGCTGACCGGAGAGTGCCTGCCGATCAGCGCCGTCGAGGCCGTCGAGATCGGGCTCGCCGACGCCGCGCTGCCCGGCGACCGCGAGGCGTTCGACACGGCGGCAGTCGACCACGCCGCCGCCCTGGCCGGTAACGCGCAGCTGCAGAACTGGCTGATGGCCAAGGCGAGGATCCGCGACCAGGACGAACAGCACCGTCCGCTGGAGACCTACCGCGTGCGGGAACTGGCCGAGATGAGCCGCGACATCTTCGACGACCGCGGCGGGTTTGCCGCCGCGCGGCACGCGTTCGTCACGAAGCAGCGGCCGATCCCCGCACCGCGGCGCAGCGTCGATGACCGCCTCACCACGCGGGTGGGTTGATCCGTCCAGCCTGAGCAGGCCCTGCCAAGCTGACCCGCGGCCGGGCTGGGACACTGGACGAACGCGTCGGCCAGCCGGGCCGTCCAGGAGGGAACAAGCGTGACGGCGACCGAAGACGCGCTGGCGATGGCCCGGGTGGCCGTGGCCGCGGCGGCCGACAAGAAGGCGCAGGACATCGTCGTGCTCGACGTGTCCGAGCAACTCGTGATCACCGATCTCTTCGTGATCGCTTCGGCCCCCAACGAGCGCCAGGTGCAGGCGATCGTCGAGGAGGTCGAGGAGAAGCTGCGGCTGCACGGCGCGAAGCCCACCCGACGCGAGGGTGAGCGGGAGGGCCGCTGGGTGCTGCTGGACTTCGTCGACGTCGTCGTGCACGTGCAACACACGGAGGAGCGCGGCTTCTACGGCCTCGACCGGCTGTGGAAGGACTGCCCGCGCGTCACCTTCCCCGAAGCGCAGGTCGAACAGGTGGGAGACGGCGGGTGACACTGCGCCGGTTGGTCCTGCTGCGCCACGGCCAGACCAACTACAACGTCGAGGGCCGCATGCAGGGCCACCTCGACGTGCAGCTCACCGAGATCGGCCACGCCCAGGCCGCGGCCGTCGCGCCGGGCATCGCGGCGCTCGGACCCGATCGGCTGATCAGCTCCGACCTGCGCCGGGCCGTCGACACGGCGGGCGTGGTCGCCATCGCGGCAGGCCTGGACGTCAAGGTCGATCCGCGGCTGCGGGAGACCCACCTCGGCGAATGGCAGGGGCGCACCCTCGTCGACGTCGAACGGGAATGGCCTGGCGCCATCGCGGAGTGGCGTTCGGATCCCGCGTGGACGCCCCCCGGTGGGGAGTCCCGCATCGAGGTCGTGCGCCGGTCCCGTCCCGTGGTCGACGAGCTGGACGAGGAGTACGCCGACAACCCCAAGGGCATCGTGGTGGTGGTCGCGCACGGCGGCATGATCGCCGGTCTCGTGTGTGGCCTGCTCGGCCTGCCGACGTCCACCTGGCCGTCGATCGGCGGCATGGGCAACTGCCACTGGGCCTCATTGGCGCGTCGCGATGACCACCCCCGCTGGCGGCTCGTCGGCTACAACGTCAGCGGCGGCGTGCCCCCCATGCCA
Source organism: Pseudonocardia sp. (assembly GCA_036401495.1). Taxonomy (GTDB): domain Bacteria; phylum Actinomycetota; class Actinomycetes; order Mycobacteriales; family Pseudonocardiaceae; genus Pseudonocardia. The sequence continues at coordinate 3,935 of DASWUV010000066.1, forward strand.
CCCGTCTCGCCCGTGATGTGACGATGCCGCGGTGACGGCGTTGTCGCCGACGTTGCTGGTGCTCGCCGACTCACTGGCCTTCCACGGGCCCGAGCGCGGCGAGCCCGCCGACGATCCGCGGCTCTGGCCCAACGTCGCCGCCGCGGCGCTGGAGGGGCGGGCCGAGCTGGTCGCGGGGATCGGCTGGACGGCTCGACACGCGTGGCATGCGCTCACCCATGACCCGCGCGTCTGGGCTGCGCTGCCCGGGGTCGACGCGCTCGTGCTCGGCGTCGGCGGGATGGACACGCTGCCCTCTCCGCTGCCGACCGCGCTGCGGGAGCTGATCCCGGTGCTTCGACCGGACGGTCTGCGCCGGGTGGTTCGCGGGGCCTATCGACAGCTGCAACCGACGTTGGCGCGGACGTTCGCGCGCCTGTTGCCCGGCGGCGGCCCGGTCGCGTTGCCGCCGCACCTGACCGTTCGGCATCTCGAGCAGTGCCGTGCGGCCGTCTTGGCCATCCGGCCGGGCATCCCGGTGGTGGCGGTCCTGCCCCCCGTGCACCGCGCCGCCGACTACGGCCAAGCGCATCCCGGACGGCCTGCTGCGGAACGAGCGACGCGAGCATGGGCCGCGGCACACGGCGTCGCGCTGCTGGATTTGAAGGCGTTGGTCGGGGAGCACGTCCTGGCGGGCCACGGCAACCCCGACGGGATGCACTGGGGCTGGTCGGCACACGTCGACGTCGGCCGGGCGTGTGCCGATCTGCTCGGCGCCGAGCTTCGCCCGGGAGCACCGCGCAGGAGCGGGTAGGCTGACGCGTGCCCGTCGCTGTCGTGACCGACTCCACCTCTTGCCTTCCCGACGCCCTCGTGGCGCGCCGGGGGATCCGGGTGGTGCCCCTCGAGGTGCGGCTGGGCGCCCGGATCGGGCAGGAAGGCATCGACATCGACGCGGCGCAGCTGTGCGCGGCGCTGGCCGACCGGCGGCTCGACGTGCAGACGTCGCGTCCCGCGCCCGCCGAGTTCGCCACGCGCTACCGCGCCGCGTTGGACGGGGGCGCGTCTGCCGTGGTGTCGGTGCACCTCTCGCGCAAGCTGTCGGGCACGTGGGAGGCGGCGCGGCTGGCTGCGGCCGAGATCGGGGACGACCGTGTCCGGGTCGTCGACTCGCGGGCCGCGTGCATGGGCCTCGGCTACGCGGTACTGGCCGCCGCCGACGCTGCTGAGGCGGGGGAGCGGGCCGACCAGGTCGCGGAAGCCGCGTCCGACGTCGCCGCCCGGTGCCGCATGTTCTTCTCGGTCGACACGCTCGAACGGTTGCGGCGCGGCGGACGCATCGGCGCGGCGGCGGCGTTGTTCGGCACGGCGCTGGCCGTGAAGCCGCTTCTGCACGTCAAACAGGGCCGCATCCTGCCGCTGGAGAAGGTGCGGACCACCGCGAAAGCGGCGCAGCGGCTGGTGGAGCTCGCCGTGGCGGCTGCGGGGGAGGGGCCCGTCGACGTGGCCGTGCAGCACCTGGCCGCGGCGGCCCGCGCCGAGGACCTGGCGGCGCAGCTGCGGGAGCGACTGAACGTGGCGCGGCTGCTGGTGACGGAGGTGGGCGCGGTGATCGGCGCGCACGTCGGCACCGGGCTGTTGGGTGTCGTGGTGGTGCCGAAGAAGGGCTCCGACGCGGTGTAGCGGTCGGCCACGAGCCCGCTCGCGAAGCGCTGAGTTGTCCACATGGCGGTGGGTTGTCCACAGCTTGCGAAGTTTCCGTCCGCGTGGCGCGGGGCCGCCCTAGCTTCGAGGCGTGGCCCGAACCTCCTCCCTCCATCACGGCCGACTGGCTTCCGTGCTCGGGCTGCCGGGCCCACCGCACCGAGCTGCGCGCGATGCCGGCGGCGACGGCTCCGTTGGCGCCAGGGACGGGCCCGACACGGTGCCCTTCCCCCTGTTGCCGCCGCGCGCGGACGGGTGGTGGGCGCGGCTCGTCAGGAGGCTCATGCCGGAGTCCTGGCGCGCGGCGCGGTTCGATCCGGGACGCCCGGCGGCCGCCGCGCTCGTGCTGGTGGCCGCGCTGGCCGCGGTCGTCGCCGCCGTGGGGGTGTGGACCGGCAGGCCGCAGGCCGAGCCGGTGCACGGACTGCCCTCGATGGTCGTCGAAGGAGCCCGACCCGCCTCGGCGCCCACGCCTGCTCCCACCTCGACCCCGTCGGCGGGGTCGGGCACCCTCGTGGTCAGCGTGTCCGGGCGGGTGGCGCGTCCCGGTCTGGTGCGGGTCGCAGAGGGTGCGCGCGTCGCCGACGTCGTCGCCGCGGCGGGCGGCGCATTGCGCGGCACGGACCTGACGGGGCTGAACCTCGCACGTCGGGTGAGCGACGGTGAGCAGGTCGCGGTCGGGGTTGCCGCGGCGCCCGACGCGGGCGGAGCACAGCCGTCTGCGACGTCGCCAGGCGGTCTGTCGTCGAGCAGCCCGTCGTCGGGTGCCGCTACAGCGGGCGGGGCAGGCCCGCAGGCCAAGGTCGACCTCAACGCGGCGACGGTCGCGCAGCTCGACGCCTTGCCCGGGGTCGGGCCGGTCACCGCACAGCACATCGTCGACTGGCGCACCCGCAACGGCCGCTTCGCCAAGATCGAGCAGCTGCGCGAAGTCGACGGGATCGGCGAGCACCGCTTCCAACAGCTGCGTGACCTGGTGACGGTCTGATGCGCGCCCCGACCGACGAATCCGCCGAGCAGCGCGCACCCGACCTGCGCCTCGTCCCGGCCGCGGCGACGGTATGGGCGGTGACCGCCCTCGGACTCGGGCTCGGTCCCTCCACCGCCGGAGCCGTCGCGTTGCTCGCAGGCGGCCTCGCGGTCGTTCTGCATCGCGGGCGCCGAACGCCGGTCCTGGTCGCGGTTGCCGGATGTGCCGCCGCGGCCGGTGTCGTCGTCGGCGCCCATACCTTGCTGGTCCTCAGCCACCCGTTGCACGACCTGGCGCAGCGGGGCGCGGCGGCCACGTTGCGGGTCGTGCTCCGCGACGATCCGCGCGCGGTCCGCACGTCGGCGCCCTCTGGCGGACCGGCCGCGGCCCGCGTCGTGGTGGCCGCTGACCTTGTCGAGGCCACCGCAGGCCCGGGCCATTGGAGCGGCGGCGGGCGGGTGTTGTTGCTGGCGCCCGCGGACGGTTGGCTCGGTCTGCTGCCGGGGCAGGCGGTCACCGCGGAAGGCCTGCTCGCGCCGCCGGAACGGGCCGATCTCACGATCGCGGTGTTGCGGGTTCGCGGCGTCGCCCACGACGTCGGAGCACCGCCGTGGTGGCAGTCTGCGGCGGGCGGCCTGCGATCGGGCCTGCGGGCCGCGGCCACGAGCACGGTGGGGCCCGCTGAGGCAGGCCTCCTGCCGGGCCTCTCGATCGGGGACACCAGCGCGCTCACCACGGAGGTGGACGACAACTTCCGCGCGGCGGGGCTGACCCACCTGGTGGCCGTGTCCGGCGCCAATCTGGCGCTGCTGACGGGTGCGGCGCTCGCCGCACTGCGCCGCCTCCACGCCGACCCGCGGCTGTCCTCCGTCGTGACGGGCGCGGTGCTGGTCGGCTTCGTCGTCTTGGCCAGGCCGTCGCCCAGCGTCGTGCGGGCCGCGGTGATGGGTGCGATCACGCTGGTGGCGCTCGGCGCAGGCCGTGGTCGCTCGGCCATGCCCGCGCTCGCCGCCACGGTAGTCATGATCCTGCTCGCCGATCCGGCGCTCGCCGTCGACGCCGGGTTCGCATTGTCGGTGGCGGCCACGGCCGCGCTGGTTCTCCTGGCCCCGGCATGGGCGCACGCGCTGCACCGACGCAGGGTGCCGCGCTGGGCGGCCGAGGCGCTCGCCGTGCCTGCCGCCGCGTTCGTCGTCACCGCGCCGCTCATCGCCGGGTTGGGCGGGTTGGTCAGCCCGGTCGCGGTCGTCGCCAACCTGCTGGCCGCTCCGGCTGTCGCCCCGGCCACCGTGCTGGGTGTGCTGGCGGCCCTCGTCGCTCCACTGGCGCCGCCGATAGCCCGAGGGTGCGTGTGGCTGGCAGGCTGGCCCGCGGCGTGGCTCATCGCGGTGGCCGAGCAGGCGGCGGCGGTGCCGGGCGCCGTCGTGCCGTGGCCCGCGGGTGCCGTGGGTGCGTTGCTGATGGTCGCGGCGCTCGGCGCCGCCGCCGCGGTGTGCCGCTCTCGGCGGCGCCGAGCTGTGCTGTTGGCCGCGCTCGCAGGCGTCACGCTCGTGGTCGTCCCGGCCCGGCTCGCCCCGCTGGGCTGGCCGCCCCCGGGCTGGGTGATCGTCGCGTGCGACGTCGGGCAGGGTGACGCCCTCGTGCTCGCCACGGCGCGCCCCGGCTGGGTGGTGCTGGTCGACGCCGGTCCTGAGGACCGGCCGATCGACACCTGCCTGGCCAGGCTCGGTGTGCGCGGCATCGCTCTTGTGCTGCTCAGCCACCTGCACGCCGACCACGTGGGCGGGCTCGCGGGTGCGCTGCACGGTCGGCCGGTGGGTGCGATCGGCGTGGGTCCCATCCACGAGCCCGCGTGGGAGCTGCGCGACGTCGCGAAGGACGCCGCGGCGGCCCGCGTGCCACTGGTCGCACTGGCCGCGGGCGAGCGGTTGAGCTGGCCCGGCCTCGTCCTCGACGTACTCGGCCCCCCGCACCCGGCCGCCTTCGTCGACCCGAACGACGGCACGGAGGTGAACGACGGATCTGTGGTCGTGCGGGCCACCACGCCCGAGGGGACGATCCTGCTCTCGGGTGACGCGGAGTTGGCCGAGCAAGCCGACCTGCTCGCCTCCGGTGCCCCGCTGCGCGCGGACATCCTGAAGATGCCCCACCACGGAAGCCGCTACAGCTCGCCGGAGTTCCTCGCCGCCGTGGCTCCGCGGGCGGTGCTCGTCAGCGTGGGTGCGGGCAACACCTACGGCCAGCCCAACGTCCCGCTGCTCACCACGCTGGAACGTGCGGGCGCGGTCGTCCGGCGCACCGACACCTCCGGCGACGTGGCCGTCACCGCAGAGGACACCGACGGAGACGGCCACCCCGATCTCCAGCTGGTCGTGCGTGGGGGCCCGATGCCTGCGCGGCGCCGGTGAGCGGGCACCGAGTCGGCTGCGCACCGCGGCCACGGCAACGGACGGGGGACGCGACCCGCGCGCCCGGCCCGCCCCGCCGAACGGCGACGGGGCGGCTTTGGCGGAGAAGTCGTACCGGCGGCGGGATTCGAACCCGCACTGTCGACCACCTAAAGATCGTGTCTCCTGCCAGTTGGACTACGCCGGCAACCGCACCAGGATACGGAGGGTCCGTGGATTCAGACGGCCAGGTCCTTGCGCAGCTTCGCGACATGGCCGGTGGCGCGCACGTTGTACTGCGCGACCTCGAGCTTCCCTTCCGGGTCGACCACGAACGTCGAGCGGATGACGCCGGTGACGGTCTTGCCGTACATCTGCTTCTCCCCGAAGGCTCCCCACGTCGTGAGCACCTCCTTGTCCGCGTCGGACAGGAGCGGGAAGGTCAGACCCTCGCTGTCGCGGAACTTCGCGAGCTTGGCGGGCTTGTCCGGGGAGATGCCCAGCACGTCGACGCCTGCGCCATCCAGCTCGGCGAGGTTGTCGCGGAAGTCGCAGGCCTCCTTGGTGCAGCCGGGAGTGCCCGCGGCCGGGTAGAAGTAGACGACGACGCGGCGGCCGCGGTAGTCGGCGAGCGAGACGGGCTTCCCGTCCGCGTCGGGCAGCGTGAACTCGGGCGCGATGTCGCCGGGAGCGAGGCGGGTGGTCATGCCCCGATCCTGGCACGTCGCCGGGCGGGGCCGAAGGCGTGTGATCTACGGTGTTGCCTGCTCCACTCACCGGCACGTCAGGAGGCGTCGTGGCGCGCGACCCGGACACCATCCAGAGCGAGATCGAGAAGGCGAGGAGCGCTCTCGCTGAGAGCCTTGACGTCCTCAGCGATCGCGCTGACCCCAGACGGTTCGTGGACCAGGGACGGGCCACCGTGCAACAGCGGCTCGCCGATCCCAAGGTCAAGTACAGCCTCATCGCTGTGGGCGTCATCCTGGTCGCAGCCGTGCTGCGCAGGCTTTTCCGCTGACCCGGCCACCGACGCAGGCCCGGCGGGCTCAGCTCTTGCGGTCCGTCAGAAGGGCGGCGTGCTCAAGGGCGGCCGCGCGGTCCGCCCGCGCCTGCAGCAGCGCGCGGTAGCGCACCACGAGGCGCGCCGCGCCGAAACCCGCCACCGCCACGAGCCGCTCGCCCGCGAGCAACCCCACCACGGTGCCCTTCACCGCACCGCCGGTGAGGCCGTCACCGTGCAGGGGCACCAGGCCGTCGGCCTGCTCCGGCCGCCCGATGAGCTGGATCTTCAGCCCGAACTGGTCGGACCAGAAGTAGGGCACCGGTGCGGGCGAAGGCGCCTCGCCGAGGATGTCGCGGGCCACGGCCGTCGCCTGGTCCGCCGCGCTCGTCCAGTGCTCGTGGCGGTACCGGTCCCCGTGCTCGGGATCGGCCCACGCGGCGACGTCGCCGAGGGCCCACACTCCGGAAAGGCCTTCGACGCGGCCGGTGGGCCCGCACGGCACCCCGACCGTCTGGGCCGCGGACAGTCCGTCGATCCACTCCAGTCGCGGCACCCCACCGATGCCGACGACCGCGACGTCGGCTTCCACGCGGGTCCCGTCCGCCAGCGCCACGCCTGCCCGCAGGCCCGCCTCGACGAACCCGCTGACCCGGACGTCGCAGCGCAGGTCGATGCCTGCCTCGGTCATCAGCCGTCCCGCGAGATGGCCGAGCTCCGGTCCCAGCGCGCGGGCCGACGGCACGGGCAGCGCCTCCAGTACGGTCACGGCGAGCCCGCGGCTGTGGGCGGAGCTGGCGACCTCGGCGCCGATGAAGCCGCCGCCGATGACCAGCACCGACTGCGCCTGTTCCAGGGCAGCGCGCAGCGCCAGTGCGTCGTCGAGGGTGCGCAGGGTGTGCACCTGCCGGGGCTGGCCCGGCATGGTCCGCGCGGCCAGCCCCGTGGCGATGACGATCGCGTCGGCGTGCAGCGACGCCCCGTCCTCCAGCTCCACTTCGCCGGGGCGCAGCGCGACGGCGCGCAGGCCGAGGTAGGTCCGCACGCCGAGCTCGTCGAGGCCCTCCACCGAACGCAGCGTGGTGCGCTCGGGCGCCCACTCACCCGTGAGCACCTGCTTGGACAGCGGCGGGCGGTCGTAGGGCGCTCTCCGCTCGTCCCCGACGAGGCTGAGCCTGCCCTGGTACCCGGCCGCGCGCAGCCGCTCGACGGTCCGCAGCCCACCCAGCCCGGCCCCGACGACGAGGACATGCTCTGGTTGCGTCATCAGTTCACGCGCGTGTCGGGGTCCATCCGCGACCGAAGGCGGTCCAGGGTCTGGGCCAGCAGCCGGGACACGTGCATCTGCGAGATCCCGACCTGCTCGGCGATCTGCGTCTGCGTCATGTTCCCGAAGAAGCGCAGCAGCACGATCGTCCGCTCGCGCTCGTCGAGCTCGGCGAGGATGGGACGCAGTGCCTGGCGGCTGTCCACCCGATCCAGCTCCGCGTCGGCCTCGCCCACCAGCTCGCCGACCGTGGCGCTGCCCTGCTCCGACGAGAGCATCTCGTCCAGGGACGAGCTGCGGTACGCCTCGGACGCCTCAAGCCCCTCGAGCACGTCGGAGATGGGCACGCCGAGGTGCTCGGCGATCTCCGTCGGCTTCGGCGCGCGCCCGAGGCCCTGTGACAGCGAGGAGACGGCGCCGTTGATCGCCACGTGCAGGTCCTTGAGCCGCCGCGGCACCCGCATCGACCACCCGAGGTCGCGGAAGTGCCTGCGGATCTCACCGCTGATCGTGGGGACGGCGAAGGAGAAGAAGTCGGCTCCGCGGTCGGGCGCGAACCGGTCCACGGCGTTGATCAGGCCGACCGTCGCCACCTGCACGAGATCGTCGAGCGGCTCACCCCGCCCCGCGAAGCGGCGGGCGATGTGCTGAGCCACCGGCAGGTAGCCCGTCACCAGCCGCGCGCGCAGGTCATCACGACGAGGGTCGTCGGCGTCGAGGGAGGCGTACTCGGCGAGGAGCGGTGCGAGGTGGCCGTACTCGGGGTCGGCCGCGCTCACCGGGGTGGCACGCCTGCGCGCTTGTCCAGCCGGATCCCGACCGTGGGGGCAGCGTGATCGACGCCTATCTGCCGGATGGCCTCGACGTCGTCGGCGAGCGTCTGCAGCACTCGCCAGCCGAACGTGTCGGTGGACACCTCGGCGTCCGCGGTGCCTCCCAGCACCTGCGCGTGCACCTCGATGTGCTCGGGGTACACCGTGAACGTGCACTGGAGCATCGTGGAGGGCGCGGCGACGTCCACGAGGGTCGCGCAGGCCTCGTCGACGGCCATGCGCAGGTCGGAGATCGCGTCGAGATCGAAGTCGGCGCGTGCGGCGAGGTCCGATGCGACGGCGCGGATCGTCGGGATCAGCGCTGCCGTCGCCGACGTACGGACCTCCACGACGGATGGCCCACCTGGCGTGTCGGCGAGCGGGTGGGAGTCCAGGTCGGACACTCTGTCGGTCCCCTCTTGGTGCCTGCGGTAGTGGACGGTCATCTTCCTACCCCGCGCGACGAAGGATCAATCCGCCTGCGTCATGGCGGCGGCGCGATCGGCGTAGAGATCGAACAGCTGCTCCGAGCCGGTGATCTCCAGCGGTCGGCGCACCGCGCGTGCTGCCGTCACGAGCCGCAGCCTGCGCTCACCCGCCTGGTGCGCGGCGCGGATCAGGACCGCGAGTCCGCTGGACGCCAGGAAGGTCACGTGGCTCAGGTCGATGACGAGGACGTCGGAAGGGGCGGCGAGCAACTGCTCGCACCCGCGGTCGAGATCGTCCGCGGTGAGGGTGTCGATCTCGCCCTCGACCTTCAGCAGGGCGCAGGCGGCGTCGGACCGCTCGAGGGTCACGCCGAGCTCGCCGGGAACCGGGGCGGATCGGGGCATGGCAGGGTCGAGCAACGACGCTCACCTCCGACAGGGCAGCTGGGGGAAGACGCACCGGGCCGGTTGTCGTGGCGGCCGGGAGCGGCGTGGCTGTCTTCTCAACCGGGCGCGACCCTATCCGGCCGATGGGACCGCGCGCGCGGCCGGGCCGACATCTACCCTGGTTCGGTGTCCGGTGCGACTGACCTGGCGGCCGTGGACGGCGATCCCTATCAGCTCCCGGCCGTGCTTCGCTCTGCGCCCGCGGCCATCGTGATGCTCGATCCCAGTCGGAGGTTGGTCGTCTACGCCAACTCGGCAGCGATCCAGCTGACGGGTGACCGCGTGCACCTGCCCGTCGACATCGACGCGTGGAGCGACGCCGCGGGGCTCACCGACCTCGGCGGTCGACGGATGAGCGAGACCGACTCGCCGCTGTCGCTGGTCGCGGCAGGGGTTCCGGTCGCGGGCGAGCCGGTCGCGGTGCATGACGCGGCTCGGCGTGGCTCGTCGGCGACCAGCTCGCAGCGGGAGGCGAGCGAGGGAAGGCTGCTCTGGGTCACCGGCTTCGGGCTGTCCGACGGCGACGGCCCCGAGCTGGAGGGACGGGCGCTCGTGGCCTTCCTGCAGCTCTCGGGCACCGAGCACGGCGAGCGTCGACACCTTGAAGTGCTGCGCGACCGGGCCGTCGTCGCCACCGACATGGCGTTCACCATCACCGACCCGCGCCGCAAAGACGATCCACTCATCTGGGTCAACCCCGCTTTCACCAGGCTCACCGGCTACAGCTCCGCCGATGTCGTCGGGCGCAACTGCAGGTTGCTGCAAGGCGCGGCCACCGACCGTGCGGCCGTCGACCGGATCATCGCCGCGCTCCGTCGTCGCGAGCCGATCACCGAGGTGTTGCTGAACTACCGCCGCGACGGCACCGCCTTCTGGAACCAGGTGTCGATCTCACCGGTGTTCGACGGCGCGGGGGAGCTGGTCAACTTCGTCGGCGTGCAGAACGACGTCACCGAGCGCGTGCTCGTCGAGCAGGAGCGGCGGGCCGCGCTGGCCGAGGCCGAGCAGGCGCGCAGTCAGCTGCGCCTGCTCGCCGAAGCCACCACCCAGATGACCGCCGCGCTGGACGTCGCCGACGCGTGCACGCGGTTGGCGCGCATCGTCGTGCCGCAATTGGCCGACCTGTGCTCGGTCGACCTGCTCGACCGGCCCGCCATCGGGCCTGCCCACCGACTCGCGGTGGCCGCGCGCGACCCCGCGGACGAGGAGTTCCTGAAGCAGCTGTCGCAGGCGCGGCGCTATCGCGTCGGATCGCCGGACGAGATGGGCGCGGTGCTGGCGGGCGGGGAGCCCACGCTGCTGCCGGAGCTGCCCGACGCAGGCGCCGACCGCTTCCCCGACGACCCCGAGGCCGCGGCCGTGTTCGACCGGCTGCGGCTGCGCTCGGCGATGGTCGTACCGCTGCGGGCGCGCGGGCGCGTGCTGGGCGCGCTTACGCTCTACACCCAGCACCCGTACGGGCACCGGTACTCCTCGCGCGATCTGCACCTGGCCGCCGACCTCGCCGGGCGGGCGGGGCTCGCCGTCGACAACGCGCGCCTCTACGAGACCGAGCACGCCGCGGTGATCACGTTGCAGCACAGCCTGTTGCCCGCGCTGCCGACGGTCGAAGGGCTGCAGCTGGCCGCCCGCTACTTCGTCGGCGTCGACGGCAACCAGGTCGGCGGCGACTGGTACGACGTGCTGTCACTGCCCGACGGCGCGGTAGGCATCGCGGTCGGCGACGTGGTGGGCCACGACCTGCGCGCCGCGGCCGCCATGGGTCAGCTGCGCGGTGTGCTGCGGTCCTACGCCTGGGACGGGGGCGGTCCCGGCTCGGTGCTCGACCGCTGCGACCAGCTCGTCCAAGGCCTGGACATGGCGGCCATGGCCACGGCCGTGTACGCGCGCCTCGAGCCGCCGGACGCGAGCGGCGCCCGCCTCGTGCGCTACGCCAACGCAGGCCATCCCGCCCCGCTCGTGCTCACACCCGACGGCGAGCTCCTGCGCCTCGACGAGCGGCGCTCGCCGATGATCGGCGCGGTGCCTGACCTGGGAAGGCGAACCGGGCTCGGGCACACCGAGGCCGAGGTGCGGTGTGCGCCGGGCGCCATCATGGTGCTCTATACGGACGGCTTCACCGACGTCGTCGGCGGCGACGCGGACGAGCGCACCGCGCTGCTGGAAGCCACCGTGGCGGGTCTTCCACCGGGATCGGCCGCCGAGGAGGTGGTGGAGCGCGTGGTCGCCGCGTGCCTGCCTGCCGAGCTCACCGACGACGTGGCGTTGCTGGTGGTTCGCCTCGACGACTGAGCGGGCCCGGTGAGCGCCATTCACGGATCTGGCGATGCCGTTCGGCGTTGCAACACGGCGGTGGCGCGACTCGGTGGTGCTTAACCGGTTCACTGGAATCGTGCACCAACGGCGGTGTACAGCGTCAGAGGGGGCTCGACGGGATGGGCGCGTATCCGGCGGCTGAGGTCGCCGCACCCGCTTCCGCGGGGAGGTTGTCGTTGGTGCCATTGGCGATGCGCGACGCCGACCGGCGCGTCGTCGCGGTCGCGGCAGACGCCATGGAGCTGCTGCGTCCCGGATCTGATCTCGTGAGGCTCTTGGAGAGCTTCGGTCGCGCCGACGTGCTGCTCGCCGCCGAGGATGTGCCCGCGGCCGTCGACGAGGCCGATCCCGACGACTGGACCCGCGACCGTGAGCTCGTCGACGAGGTACGACTGGCCGCGGCGGCTCTACGCCATCCGGACCTGGTCGTCCATCGCCTCGGCCTCGAACAGCCGATCGGCGCGGGCACCGAGGGTGAACTCGTAGCGGCCCTGAGCGAGCTGATCGGTTTCGACCCCGAGCCGGGCGTTTACTGCCTCGCGCCCGCGGGTCCGGCGGACGACGTCATCGTCCAGGCGACCCAGCGCGTCGCCCAGGTCTACGGCCTACCGCTGTTGCGCTACCGCTGTATTGAGCTGTCCGTTGTAGACGGCATGGACGAGGCCGGATAAGCCGCCTCAGCTCGCCATCGCGATGCCGCGCTGCTCCAGGATGACGCGGCGCTCAGCCTCGGCCAGCCCGCCCCACACGCCGAAGGGCTCGCGGGTCTGCAGGGCGAACTCTCGGCACTGCTCCATCACGGGACAGCGTCGACAAACCTCTTTGGCCTGCGAGGTGCGGCGCGCGCGGGAAGGGTTGCGCTCGCCGTCAGGGTGGAAGAAAACCGCACTGTCCATGCCGCGGCACGAGCCAAGGCGCTGCCACTGCCAGGCGAAATCCAGGGGGCCGGGAAGTCGGGATACATCGCTCATGGTCGCCTCTCGCCTCACGTTCGAGCCGGTGTGCAGGCGACTTCCCTCGGGTGTGTACACCCAAACGAGCCTGTGACGCAGGTCACTCCTTCCCGTGAGGGGTCAGGTGCCGGTGAGCGCGGCTTCCTGTGAATCGCGAATGTCGAAAAGGGACACGAGGCCCGCGATCGTCAGCGGCCGAAGGACCCGGCGCGCGGTGCAGGCCAAACGCAGCTCGACCCCGGCCGTGTGGGCGGCCTCGCGCAGCTCGATCAGTACGGCGAGCCCGCTCGTGCCGAGGAACGTGACGGCGTTCAGATCGAGCACCACCAACTCGACGCCCGCAGCCTCCCCGAGCTGGTCGAGCACGGTGGCCCGCAGCTGCGGCGAGGTCAGCATGTCGACCTCACCGCTGACCACGACCAGCGTGCGTGGGCCGTCGGCCCGGACCTCCAGGGTGATCTGGTCGTCGGCATCCCCTCGCGGGACCGCGGGCGATGGTGCGGTGTTCGGGCTCGTGTCAGACATTGTCGGCAACGGTAAGGCGACTGGGGCCGCAGTGCCACTCCGGGCAAGTCGACGCGGCCGTCTCCGGCGAGCAGCTAAACGTAGATCCGGCGCGGGGCGGCGCCCGCCATCGGGACCACGCGCTGTTCGAGGCGGGCCGCCGCCGACAGCAGCGCCGACTCCGCGCCGGGGCGGCCGACGAGCTGCACTCCGACCGGACGTCCGCCGATCAGGACCGGGGCGACCACCGCGGGCAGTCCGGCCAGGTTCCAGGCCTGCGTGTAGGGCACCCGCCGGGCGGAGCGGGCGAGCGTCGTCAGGTAGCCCCGGCCTGCGAGCGAGCCCGCCGCGACCGCGGGCAACGCCGTGGCGGGTCCGACCAGCAGGTCGAAGCCGCCCTCGTCGAACCACTCCAGCATGCGGTCGCGCCACGCCGTCACCGCCGCGGACCGGGGGCGGGTGAGCCGCAGCACCCGACGGCCGCGGCGGGCGACGGCCGCGGTGCGCCGCTCGACCGCGTCGAGGTCGAGCTGCAGGTGCGCCACGTCCAGCGCGACGCCCGCCTGCCACCGGCGCATCCAGGACAGGCCCAGCGTGGCCGGGTAGGGCGGATCGGCCAGCGTGACCGTCGCGCCGCCGGGGCCAGTGCGCAGCCGGGCGGCCGCGCCGACCGCGGCGGCGCGGTGGTCGACATGCAGCCGCGCGAGCGGCAGGGGAGCCCGCAGCGACAACGCGACGTGGACGGGCCCGGGTTCGTCGACGGCGAACGGGCGCCCGGCGAGCACACCCAGCATCAGCGCCGCGTCCTCGGCGTTGCGCGCGATCGGCCCGCACACCGACATCCCGCACCAGTGTTCGTCGGCCCCGCGCGGCAGCGGCACGACGTCGCGGCCCGGCTTGACCCCGACGAGTCCGCAGTAGGCCGCGGGGATGCGGATCGAGCCGCCCCCGTCGGTGCCGAGCGCGAGCGCAGCCATGCCCGCAGCCACCGCGGCGGCGCCGCCCCCGCTGGAGCCGCCCGGATCCAGCGTGGAATCGAGCGGGTTGCGCGTGGTGCCGAGCGCGGAGTGGGTGAAACCCCAGATCGCGAGCTCGGGCATGCGGGTCTTGCCGAGTACGACCGCCCCGGCCCCGCGGAGCCGCTTGACCAGCTCGTCGTCCCGCTTCACGGGCTCCGCGCCGGTCGCGGCGCTGCCGTGGCGCGTGGGGTATCCCGCCACGTCGATGCAGTCCTTGATCGCTACCGGCACTCCGGCGAGCGGAAGGGCGAAACGGTCGGCGCGGCGGTCGACCGCCCCCGCCTCCGCGAGCACCCGCTCGGGATGGTGCTCCTGGAAGGCGCCGATGCCCGGCTCACGCTCGGCGATGCGCGCGAGGTGGGCCGAGGCGACGGCCACCGCACTGGTGCGTCCGTCGCGCACGCGCACCGCGATCTCCGCCGCGCTCAGCGCGGTCAGGTCGGTGGCGTCCATCCCGTCACCATGGCATCGAAGCGCCGAGATCGGGAGCGGACATGCCGTGAAAGGCCCGTTCGGGGTGCCTACCGGGCCGCAGCGAGCGCCTCGGGCACGTCGTCGGCGATCGTGAACAGCCCGAGCAGACCGGTGGCCTCGAGCGCCCGTTTGGCGATGCGCGAACCGGGCACGAGCAGCAGCTGCTTGCCACTGCTGTCGGCCGCCTCCTTCGCCTCGACCAGCGCCGCGAGCCCGGCGGAGCCGAGGAAGCTCACGTCGGAAAGGTCGACCACCAGGTGAGCCACCTCCGACTGCTGCTCGGCGAGCTGGCCTGCCAGCAGCGGTGAGGTCAGCGTGTCGAGCTCGCCCACCACATGCAGCACCCGGACCTCCGGGCCGTGGTCGACGACATCAAAGCGGATGACCTCGCCGACCTCGGCACCTTCACCGCCGCCGATGCTGGCGTCGACGGGTGGATCGGCGTTCATGCGCACCGGCTCCTCGATGGGTCGTGACAACCGTGACGTGGAGGCTGGTACTCAACTCTCCGGGCCGAACCCTACGGAAGCGATCGACGGACGCACAACAAGGGCCGCCTTGACGTTAACGCCATCGGCTGAAGCAGGGTGTGCTGCCCGTAGGCTGCAGGGCGTGCCGACGGAGTCATTGCCCTACCTGCACGGCGATCGCGACGTGTTGCGCGTGCTCCTGGAACGCAAGGCGGCCGGTTCCACGCCGGGCGCCCGGTTCGACGACCACCGCGTCGCACTCGTCATCGGCGGGGGTGGCATGCGTGGCTCCTACGTCGCCGGAATGCTGCACGCACTGGAGCGCGCAGGCGTGACGCAGGCGTTCGACGAGGTCTACGGGTCGTCGTCGGGCGCGATCAGCGCGGCGGCGTTCCTCACCGGCGCCGCCGCGGCGTGCGCCGCCTGCTACCCAGAGGACCTGTGCACGCGCGACTTCATCGACATGCGGCGACTGGGGACGAGCCGTCCGGTCGTGGCCCTCGGGTTGCTGCTCGACGAGGTGCTGCGCCACCGCAAGCCGATGCCGTGGGACCAGCTCGGACGCACGCCCACGCCACTGCGCGTCATCGCCACCGACGCGGCCGATCTGTCCGCCCACACCCTCGCGGGCATGGCTTCGGTCGCCGACTGGCGGGTGGTGCTGCAGGCCAGCGCGTCGATCCCGCTGCTCGCGGGCCCGCCGGTGGCGTGGGACGGGCGGCGGTGGGTGGACGGGTCGGTCGGCGAGCCGCTGGCCATCGAGCGTGCGCTGCGCGGCGGCGCCACGCACGTGCTGGTGATGCTCTGCCGCGGCACGGACGACCTGCACTCGGACGCCGACGCGGGCCTTTCGCTCTGGGCGCGGACCCTCGACCGGCTCGTGCCCGGCCTGGGCACCGTCGCCCAGGGCTCCCGGCGCTACGGCGTGGACCTGCGGCGCATCGTCGACGCTGCCCGCACCGACCGCGGACCGCAGCACCTGTGCGGGATCGGCCCCGCGCGCTCGGCGGGCGTCGGGTCCCTGTGCATAGAAGAAGGCCCGATCCGCGACGCCGTGCGGATCGGCGACGAGTCGTGCTGCGCGGCGCTCGACGCCGTCGCCGCGGAGATGGACCTTGACCCGGCTTAGCGGATGGGACCCGGCTTAGCGGATGGGACCCGGCCCAGCGAACGGGACCCGGCTTAGAGTCGGGGCATGTCAGTGCTTGGACCAGCGACGCCCGGTTCGTCCTCGACGTCAGCTGATCGGCCGCGCGCGGCCATCGTCGTCACCGGCAGCGAGCTGCTGACCGGGGTGATCTCCGACCGCAACGGACCCTTCCTCGCCCAGGCGCTGGGCAGGCTGGGTTTCGAGGTCGCGCACCTCGACATCGTCGGCGACCGGCCGGAAGATCTCGCCGCGGCACTGCGGTTCGCGGCCGACGCGGGGGTGGCGCTCGTCGTCACCTCCGGTGGGCTCGGGCCGACGGCCGACGACCTGACCGCCGAGGTGGTCGCGGAGTTCGCGGGGGTACCGCTGGAGCTCGACGAGGAGATGCACGCGCACATCGCCGAGATCCTCGCGGGTTGGGCGGCCCGCACCGGGTTTGCCGGGCCCGCGCTCGAGGCGGCCAATCGCAAGCAGGCGATGGTGCCGAGGGGGGCGGTCGCGCTGACGCCGGTGGGCACGGCGCCCGGACTGGTCGTCGAGCGGCCGGGCGGCCCGATCGTGGTCGTCCTGCCGGGTCCGCCGCGGGAGCTGTCGGGGATGTGGCCCGCCGCGCTCGCGTCGGCCCCCGTGGCCGCCCTGCTGGCCGCCACCCCCGCCGCCAACGCGCTGGAGCTGCGCTTCTTCGGCCTGCCCGAGTCGGAGATCGCCGCGACCTTGCGGGAGCTTCCCCAGTCGGGGGTCGAGGTGAGCACCTGCCAGCGCCGCTCGGAGCTGGAGGTCGACATCCGCCCGCGCCCCGGCCACGAGGACGTCGCGGCCAAACTGCACGCCGAGCTCGCCGCCAGGCATGCGGAGCAGCTGGTCAGCATGGACGGCACCACGACCGACGAGTTGCTCGCGCGCGCCCTGCTCGCGCGGGGCGCGACCGTCGCGACGGGGGAGTCGTGCACCGGCGGGATGCTCGCGTCGCGGCTGGTGGACCGGGCGGGGTCGAGCGCCTATGTGGCGGGCGGCGTCGTCGCCTACTCCAACGAGGCGAAGACGGCCTTGCTCGGCGTGCCCGCCGACCTGATCACGACGCACGGGGCCGTGTCGCCGCAGGTAGCGCGCGCACTCGCCGACGGGGCGCGGGAGCGGTTCGGTGCCGACGTCGGGATCGGGATCACCGGGGTCGCCGGGCCCGACGGGGGCACGCCCGCCAAGCCGGTGGGCTACGTCTGCTTCTGCGTCACCACGGCCACCGGGCTCGTGCTGGCCCGCGACCCCCGGCTGCCCGGGAGCCGGGCCGACGTCCGGGAGCGCTCCACGGACCTGGGCATGCACCTGCTCTGGCGCGCGACGCGCTGACCGCGGCCGGTAGCCGCGGCCTCTCGGCCCTGCGACGATGACGGAAGGGCGCCTGCAAGGGGGAGGCATGAGCACAACCGAGGAACGGCGGTTCGGCGACGGGATGGCCGCCGGACCGGACCTGGAAGGTGCGGCCGAGGTAGCCGTCGGCCAGGCCCTTGCCGGGTTGGACGGCGTCGCACCGGATCTGCTGTGCGTGTTCGTCGCCCCGGGGTCGTCGAACGACCAGGAGCGCGCGGCCGCCGCGGGACGGCGCGCGATGGATCTCGGCGGCGCAGGCGCCTCGGTCGGCGCCACGGCGAGCGGCGTGATCGGGGACGGCCAGGGGCGCGAGCACGGCCCGGCGGTGTCCGCGTGGGCGGCGGTGCTGCCCGGCGTGCGGATCACGCCGTACCGGCTCGACGTCACCCGCGTCGGCGACAGCCTGCACATCGGCGGCCTGCCCCAGCCGGTCTCGGACGACCGGGTCGCGGCGATGCTCGTCGACCCCTACACCTTCCCCGTCGCGCCCTTCCTCGAGCGCGGCAACGCCGTCGCTCCCGGCTTCCCGGTGGTCGGTGGCCTGGCAGGCGCCGCAGGTGGGGCTGGGGCCAACCGGCTCTTCTACAACGGCGAGGTGCTCGAAGGCGGCGGGATCGGCGTCGTGCTCGGCGGTGACGTGGCCGCGCGGGCCGTCGTCAGCCAAGGCTGCAGGCCGATCGGGCCGCCGATGATCGTCACGCGGGCGGAGCGCAACCTGCTGTTCGAGCTGGCAGGCACGCCCGCGTACACGCGGCTGGTGGAGATGATCTCGGCGCTCCCGCCCGCCGAGCAGGAGCTGGCGTCGCGCGGCCTGCACCTTGGCGTCGCGATGGACGAGTACGCCGACGAGCACGGCCGGGGCGACTTCCTCGTCCGCGGCGTCGTCGGCGCGGACGAGGAGAGCGGGGCCGTGGCCGTCGGCGACGTCGTCGAGGTCGGGCAGACCGTGCGGTTCCAGGTGCGCGACGCCACCGGCGCAGGCGAGGACCTCACCGAGCTGCTCGACGGCACCGCCCATCCGGCGAAGGGCGCGCTGCTGTTCTCCTGCAACGGGCGCGGCACCGCGATGTTCCCCGACGCCGACCACGACGTGCGGACGGTCAAGTCGGCGCTCAGCGCGTCCGGGGTGGCGGGGTTCTTCGCCGCAGGCGAGATCGGCCCGGTCGGCGGCCGCAACCACCTGCACAACTTCACCGCATCCGTGTTGGTGTTCGCGTGACCTGCTAGAACTGCACGCCCCTGGTCAGCGCGCCGTCGACCACGACGTTCGTCCCCGTGATGAACGACGCCCGCGGGCTGGCCAGCATCGTCACGGCGTAGGCGATCTCCTCGGGCATGGCCATCCGGCCGGTCGGGTTGAGGCCGAGCGCGGTGCTGAACAGGTCGGGGTTGCCGTTCTCGATGCCCGCCCACACGCCGCCGGGGAAGTAGGTGTTGCCCGGCGAGACCACGTTCGCGCGCACGCCCTCCGCGGCCAGTTGGAAGGCCAGGCCCTGCACGTAGTGGATCACCGCGGCCTTCATCGTGCCGTAGGCGTCCTTGGCGAAGTCGATCTCGCGCCCGGAGACCGACGAGATCGCGACGATCGCGCCGTGTGCCGTCCTCAGGTGCGGAATCGCCGCCTCGCACATGCGGACGGTGTGCATGAGGTCGACCTCGAAGCTCGCCTGCCAGTTCTCCTCGGTCGCGCCGATCGCGAGGGCCGACACGTTGGCCACCACGACGTCGACCGCGCCGAGCTGCTCGGCCGAAGCGGCGACCCAGCCCGCGAGCGCCGGGCCGTCGGCCACGTCCAGTGGCGTCCCGACGACCGTGTGCCCCGCCGCGGTCAACTCCTTCGCTGCGGCCTCGACCTCGGCCGCCGTGCGCGCGCAGAACGCCACCTTCGCGCCCTCGGCCGCGAGCGCCTCGACGCAGGCGCGCCCGATGCCCTTGGTGCCGCCGGTGACGAGCGCGACCTTGCCGTCGAGCTGCAGATCCATCAGGTGAGTCCCTTCGAGACCGAGCGCAGGTGGGCGTGCAAACCGTCGTAGGCGTGGGCGGTGGGTAGGAGCGCCTTCTCGACCAGCGTCACCGCGGAGTAGTTCGCGTCGACGACGTTGGCCAGCGGCGAGCGGCTGATCTGGGTGAGCAGCTGGTAGGCGTCGAGCCGGTCGAGCCCGTACAGCTCGCCGAGCCAGGTGATCATGCCGACCTGGCTGGCCCGCCACGCGTCTTCTAACGGCCGCGACGACCCGACGACGGCGTAGTCCCCGTCGTGTTCCAGCCGCGGCCACGCAGGCGCCGGACGGTCGGGCGAGCCTTTGACCAGGTCGACGACGAGCGTCACGTCCATCGCGCCCTCCACAGCCGTTCCGCAGCTCTCGCCCTCGCCCTGTCGGTAGTGCCCGTCGCCGACGGAGAACAGCGCGCCCGCCACGTTGACGCCCAGGTAGCAGGTAGTGCCCGCGCGCATCTCGGGGGTGTCCATGTTGCCGCCGAACGTGTCGGGGACCAGGCTCGTGCGCACCTCCCGGCCTGCAGGGGCGACGCCGACCGTGCCGAGCATGGGCGCGACGGGTAGCTCGAGACTGAGCGCCGCGGCCTGGTAGAGCACGGTGCCCTTGGCCCGGTCGAGCTGGTAGATCCACGTCCGCTCGGGGAGGGGCTCCTGCAGCAGCGCGGTGCGGTCGGTGCCGGTCAACGCGCCGAAGAACGGGATCGTGGTGGACGCCGCCCAGTCGCGGGCAGGCGTGAGGTCGACGATGTGGATCGCGAGGGTGTCGCCGGGTTCCGCGCCCTCGACGTGGAAGGGGCCGGTCTGCGGGTTGACCCTGGTCATGTCCAGGACCTGGGACGGCCGGTCGGTCGTGCGCTGCAGCCGTCCGGAGAACGCGTCCTCCGTCCAGAGCTTCAGGGCGGTGCCGGGCGCGATGCGGTGTGTCGGTTCGACCCCGCCGAAGGTCCAGGCGAACTGGTCCGGCGTCGGCCGGAATTCCACGACGTCCACCGGCAGACCCTATGCGAAGCCCGCTGTGTTCGGCATCACTGAGCGCTGACGGGCGGCGGGGTACCGGACGTAGATTCATAAGCATTGCACAGGATGTGGACAGTGCCCTCCGGGGCACTGCTGACATAACAGTCAGTACAGAGCAGGTCCGGCTCGACGGGGGGACGTGATGGACATGGCAGGCGCGACGTACGCGTCGGCGGTCCGGGCGACGGGACGGCCTGCGTCCTGGCGCGCTCGCCTGCGGCTGCACCCCCTGCTGGCCCAGATCGGTCGCTACGCCATCGTCGGCGGCCTGGGGACCTCGCTCAACGTCGTGGTCTTCCTGGTCGCGCGGCCCTGGATGCCCGCGGTGCCCGCGAACCTGGTCGCCATCGTGGTCAGCACGCTGGCCACCACCGAGGCGAACCGGCGGTTCACGTTCGGCGCGGAGGCCGGGCACCACTGGCGCACGCTGCTGCAGAACCTGGGCACCATCGTTTTCTACGCGTTCTACGGCTCAGCGGTGTTGGTGCTGCTCAGCGCCGTGGTCGCGAGTCCGTCGGAGCTGATGGAGTCGGCCGCGATCGTCGTGGCCAGCGTGCTCGGCGGGCTGATCCGCTTCACCGTGATGCGGCTGTGGGAGTTCGCGCCCGACGGCGACGGCAAGGTCTACCGCGCCCAGAGCGACCGCAGCGCTGCTGACCGCTCGGACCGGTCCATGCCCCGCAGGTCCACCGAACCCCGCTCGGTCACCACCACCTCGACGTCGTGGGACGCGGTCGTCACGGGTCGCGACAGCCGCTCGACCAGCGTCGACACGCCCCTGTGGCTGCTCGCGACGGCCACCACCGACAGCCCGTTCTGCGAGCGCGTGCCGCCTTCGGCGTAGTCGGGGTGGCCGCCGACGCCACCGACCACCGCGTCTGCCGTGCCCTCCGCGTTGACCTGGCCCGCCACGTCGATCTCGACGGCGGTGTTCACCGCGATCAGCGGCGCGGGGACCGCTGCAGCGAGCCGGTTCGCGTCGTGGGTGTACTCCAACGGGCGCAGCACACTCCGGCCGTCGGCCCACCCATAGAGCCGTCGGGTGCCGACGAGGTAGGTGCCGACGGCGTCGATGAGCAGGCCGCGCTCGTCGAGGTCGACGATCGGTTCCACGAGCAGCCCCGAGTCGACCCGCACCGGCACCGCCAGGGCGCCCAGGACGGCCGCGCCAAGGCGCCCCGGCCCCACCTGTACCCGCGCGCCCGGCGGCACCAGCGCGGCGACGTGCGCGGCGATCGCCGCCTCGACCTCGCCCGGCGGGGGGAACGCGACCTCCCGCGGTGCGTCGTCGACCTCGCCGAGCACGGTGACCGCGCCCTCGGGCAGCGGCGGGCCGGAGTCGGCGTGGGGGGCGGCGCGCGACACGACGGCCGCCACCGGAACCCCGGACGCGACCACGCCGCGCATCCAGGACACCTCGGCGCCGAAGCGCAGGCCATCGTCGTCGCGGACGAGGCAGGCGAGCAGCAGGTCGGGGCGCAGCGGGCCTGCCAACAACGCTGCGGCCGCCGACATCCGCGTGGGCACGGACGCGATCTCGCCCGCGGCGATGCGCGTGCGCAGACCCCATCCGGACATCACGGTGCGGGCGTCGGCGAACAGGCGGGCGTCGAGACCGGGCTCGGCGTAGGGCATCCAGCCCAGCAGCAGGCGCAGGTCACGATGCTGAGCGGCGGCGCTGGCCAGCGCGGGCAGCAGCGCGCGCGGTGAGCCCGTCCCGTCGGCCAACGCGATCCGCATGCCGGGGTGGACGAGCCCGTCGAGCGTGATCACATCGGCGACGCTAGCGTCCCGCGCGGCGCGGGGTGGCCCGGGTGGGTGACGTCCGGCGCAGCCCGCCCGCCGCTCGCGGTCGCGGCTGCACGGACGACTGCCGTACGGCGGCGGCGCGGCGATGATGGACGGCGATGGCACGCTCCCCCTTGCCTCGGCGCGGGCGCCCCCGCGCGCGCCTCGGACGCCGCACGGACGAGCCCGTGGTGGTGCGCTACGCGCCCGCCCGCGGGCCCGCTCGTGCGGCCGGGACAGGGGCGCCGGGGACAGGGGTGACCGGGGTAGGCGCGACCGGGACAGGCGCGACGGGGCGCGGCCGAATCCCCGAGCCGCGCCGGGCTCCGCCACCCCCGCCCGCGGTCGACCCGGCGCCCGGCTCGGCCCGGCTCGGGCGGGCCGACCAGCGGCAGGCGTCGGGGTCGGCGGCGGCAGGGCCTTCGGCCTCAGAGCTGGCGGCGCTGGGGTCGGTGACCTTAGGGGCGGCGGCATGGAGTCCCGCGGCGTTGCGGGCCACAGCACAGCCCGCGGGCTCCCGTGCGGCGCGGCGACGCCGGGGCGGACGGCGGGGCGCCCCGGCCCGGCGGCGCGGCGGCCTGCAGACCGGGCGCTTCCGCGGGCTCCGGCGGCGCCCGGCGTTGCCGCTGCTTGTGGGGCTGGTGGTCGGCCTGGTGTTGGCCGCCCTCGCCGCACCCGGCCGTACGCCCACCCTCGGCGCGCCGCCGCAGGCCGCTGCGCTCGTG
>DASWUV010000067.1:0-8144 GCA_036401495.1 Pseudonocardia sp.
CCGCCGACGCCCCGACCAGCACCACGACCAGCGCCGCCGGTCCGCCCCCACCGAGCCCGACCCGGTCGAGGAGCACGAACAGCAGGAAGATGCCCGGCGGGTGGCCGCCGACGTGGGTCGTCCAGAACCACGTCTGGCCGGGGTCGACCGCGCTGGTCAGGATGTGCGCGCCGAAGTCCCGCAGCAGCACGGCGAGCCCCGGTGCGCGCGGCACGTCGTGCAGGTACTCGTCGGTCGACGTCAGGCGCTCGACCACGCCGCGCTGCCAGCCGTCGACGAGGGCGAGCGCCAGCGTCCACGCCACCGAGGCGGCCCAGGCCGACGCCAACAGCGGCCGCCACGACAGGCGCTCGGCCAGGCCCGGTCCGCGCGCCACCACGGCGACCGCGATCACGACGGCGGCGGGCGTGCCGGGGCCGATGTGCGGCAGCCACTCGGCCAGCAGCGGTGGGAACGGCAGTACCAGCGCGAACCCCTCCGCGAGGAGCCGCCGCCCGCGGACCGCCGCGGCCACGACGAGCGCGACCACACCGACGACGGCCGCGAGATCCGCCTGCGACCCCGCGTCGCCGCGAGCGGGTGGTCGACGGGATCGCGCCACGGCGGCCCGTGGCCCGTTACCGATCACGCTGCGCCTCCCGCCGCCTGCCGCAGTAATCGTCGCAGCAGGCCGTCGGGTTCGCGGCCCGGGTCATGCGCACCCGCGGGGCGCCCCGCGCGCCCCCGGCCTGGCAGTGCCACCGTCACCGCCGCAGCCGGGCAACCGCGACCCGCACCAGGAACACGAGCGCCGAAAGGCCGAACAGCACCGCCGTCAGCCCCAGCCAGTGCGCGAGGTAGGGCGCCTGGTCCAGCCCCGTGGCGGCCAGGTGCGTGTCCCCGCCCTGGCGCACGATGCCGGGCCAGAACATCAGCAGCGCGAGTCCCGCCCCCAGCGCGGGCACGCGGATGTGGTTGATCAGCGGCACATGGCCGCGGGCCGCCGCGACCAGCGCCCGGTCGGCCGCGGAGTAGGCCGGGAACAGCACCAGGTCGTGGACCAGCGCCGCCCCGGCGAACCAGATCAGCATGCGCAGCAGCGCCGGGTCGCCGAGCAGGAAGAACCCCGCGTACGCCGCGAGGGCGAGGCAGGCCAGCAGCAGAGTGAGCTGGGCGGGCGAAGCCCCGGTGCGGCGGGCGAGCCCCGACAGCATCGACCCAGAAAGACTCGATCCAGCCATCACGCCGCCCTGAACGTGATCGAGCGAACCCACTTGGTGCAGTGCACCCCTGGCAGCGCGGGCACGATCACCCGGGCCGGGTAGCCGTGGTCCGGGCTGAGCTCTGTCCCGTTGACCTGCAGCGCGAGCATCGCGTCCGGGTTGAGCACCTGGCCGCCCGAGAGCGTCGCACGCCCGAACGGCCCGTCGTCGAGCGACTCGACGAACGCCGACGCAGGCGACGGCACGCCTGCGAGCGCGGCGAGGTCACGCAGCCGCACCCCGGTCCAGTCCTGCACGGTCGACCAGCCTTCGACGCACGCGATCGGCAGCCGTGCGGTGTGTTGGCCGAGCTGCGCCAGGTCGTCGCGGGTCAGCGTCCGCGCCGTCGGCCCCGCGAGCGCGAGCCGCCACGCCGTCCCGGTCGCGGCGGGTTGGATCGCCGCCGCGACCGCCGTCCGGTTGACCGGGAACGTGGAGCGTCCGCGGGGCAGGAGCACCGCCAGGTCGCGCAGCGGACCGCCGATGGTCTGCCCCGCCGTGATCGCGGCGACGAACACCGCGCCCCCGCCGACCAGAGCCAGCGCGCCGCGCCTGCTCATCGTCGGCGGCGCGGGGTCGGGCGCGACCAGGCCGTCGGGCCCGTCGGACTCCTCCTGGACCGTTGCCGACACCGGGATGCGCAGCTCGGCGCGCAGTGAGCGCGACCGCAGCGCCTTGCGCGCAATGGGCAGCTTGATCACGGCGTGCGAGACGAAGCCCGCGATGAACACCCACGCGCCGATGTAGTGCGCGGTGTAGAAGCTGAAGCCGAACGCGTAGTCGTACTGGATGTTCATCAGCCCGGTGACGATCTCGAAGAGGATCCCGCCGACGAGCAGCAGCAGGGTCCCCCGCTCCAGTGCGTGCGCTGGCGACGTGATCGGCGGGAAGACGAACAGCTTCGGGATCACCGACCACAGCTTGGCCAGCACCACGGGCACGAGCACCATGCCCAGGCCGACGTGCAGGCCCTGCGTCACCTGGAACAGCCACGACGGGCGCGACGGCCAGTCGGTCGCGGGCAGGTGCAGCAGGCCGACGTCGCCCGGGATCGACTGCCCCGGCCCGTACGCGAGGTAGTCGAGCAGACCCGTCACGATCACCAGCGGCAGCGCGACGAGCAGGGTCACCCCGAGCACGGAGGTGAGCCACGGCCCGCGCAGCGGGCTGCGGAACCGCACAGTCGGGACGGCGAATCTCATGGACGAGACGGTAGGAGGATCCGGCGGCCCGTACGGGTGATTCCGGTGTTCGGTAAGAAAGCCCTAAGGCACGACGGGCGGCATGTTACGACGCGGACCGTAGCCTCACAGGTGTGACAGCCAGGGTGTTGGTGGTCGAGGACGACTCGACGGTGCGTGAGATCACCCGCCGCTACCTCGGCGACGCGGGCTACGAGGTGGACGAGGCCGCGGACGGCCGGTCGGGCCTGCGTGCCGCCCGCGAGCACACCCCGGACGCCGTCGTGCTCGACGTGATGCTGCCCGGCATGAGCGGGCTCGAGGTCTGCCGGGCGCTGCGCGACAGCCATCCGCTGCTGCCGATCGTGATGCTCAGTGCCCTCGGCGAGGAGGGCGACCGCGTCGCCGGTCTACAGCTCGGCGCCGACGACTACGTCACCAAGCCCTTCAGCGCCCGTGAGCTGGTGCTGCGGGTGGCCTCGGTGCTGCGGCGCTCGACCGCCGCTCCCGCGGCGGGGCCGCTCGTGGACGGCGACCTCGTCGTCGACCCCGCGGCGCGCACGGCCTACCGCGACGGCACGGTGCTGGCGCTCACCGGGCGGGAGTTCGACCTGTTGGCGTTCCTGCTCGCTCATCCCGGCCGCGCCTACACCCGCGTCGAGCTGCTCGCGGAGGTCTGGGGGTGGGAGTTCGGCGACCAGTCGACGGTCACGGTGCACGTGCGGCGGCTGCGGGAGAAGATCGAGCCCGACCCCACCCGGCCGCGGCGGATCGCCACCGTCTGGGGCACCGGCTACCGCTTCGACCCATGGACCGCGTGATGCTCACCGAGCTGCTCCAGGCCGCGCCGCTCGCCCTGCTGTTCTCCCTGCCGGTCGCGCTGCTCGGCGGCCTGCTGCTGGTTCGGCTGCGGCGCCGGTCGCTCACGGGGACGATGGTCGCGCTCGTCCTCGTCCCGCTGCTCGCGGCGCTGGTCGGCGTGCTCGGGGTGAGCGGCTTCATGTACACGCCGCAGCTGGTCGGGACGGTCGTGGTGTGCCTCGTCGTCGGCGCGGTCACGGTGCCTGCCGGGCTGCTGCTGGGCCGCAAGGTGGCGCACGAGGCGATGTGGCAGCGCGAGGCGCTGGACGCCGAGCGGCGGTCCGAGGAGGCCCGGCGCAGGCTGGTCGCGGGGATGAGCCACGACCTGCGCTCGCCGCTGGCCGGGATCTGCGGGATGGCCGACGCGCTGATCGACGGCGTCGTCCGCGACCCGGCCGAGGTCCGCGACTACCTGGCGCGCATCCGCCGCGAGGGCACCCGCATGACGGTGATGGTCGAGGACCTCTTCCAGCTCGCCAGGGCCACGTCGGGCACGCTTGCGCTCACGCTGGAGCCGCTGTCGCTCGCCGAGATGGCGTCCGACGCCGTCGCCGCCGAGTCCGTCGTCGCCAGGCATCCCGCCGTCGTCATCGAGGCCGTGGAGCCGGAGAGCTGGCCGATGGTGCTCGCCAGCGACACCGACCTGACCCGCGTGCTGCGCAACGTCGTGTCCAACGCGGTGCGGCACACCTGCGCAGGCGGGACCGTGCGCCTTTCGGCGGGGGCCCGCGGCGGCGTCGCGTGGCTGCGCGTCGACGACGAGTGCGGGGGCATCCCCGACGCGGACCTGCCGCGCATCTTCGACATCGGCTACCGGGGCAGCGGGGCGCGCACCCCGTCGGAGCACATCGGTGCCGGGCTCGGCCTCTCGATCGCGCGCGGGCTCATGGCGGCCCAGGGCGGCGAGATCACGGTCGACAACTACGGCAAGGGGTGTCGGGCCGAGATCACGCTCGCCGTGGCCGTCCGGTTCGCCAGGGTCGGCGCCGAGCCCTGAGCCGGGCTCCGACCAGGCCCGTCAGACCTGCAGCTGGACGAAGCTGCGTGACCCCTCCCGCTCGTCGACGGTCCTCAGGCACAACGACGCGGCCAGCTTGCACAGCACCGCCGCGCCCACCCTGGCCCACGGCGCTTCCGGGCCGAGCCCGCTGGGGGTGTCGACCCGCACCGATCCGCGCCAGTTCCGGTCGGGTTCGGGATCGGTCTCGACCAGCAGCGACCCGCCGGGGCCGACCATCCGCGCCGCCCTGGCAAGCAGCCGGGCCGCGTCGCCGCCGATCCCGATGTTCCCGTCGGCGAGCAGGACGTGGCGCCAACGGCCTTCGCCGGGGACGCGCGCGAAGACGTCCCTGCGCACCATGACCACCTCGCGCGCGCCGCATTGGGCCTGCGCGACGGGGGAGTGGTCGACCCCGAGCGCGGACACGCTGCGCTGCCGCAACGCCACGAGCAGCCTGCCCGGCCCGCACCCGAGATCGACGGTGGGTCCGGTGCAGCGGTCGAGGAGCCAGGCGTCGTCGGCGTCGGCGGGGCGGCGCCACCGGTGCACGGCCAGCCTCGCACGGGCGCCGTCGCTGTCGACGAGCGTCGCGGCGTGCCCCTCCAGTGCCGCGTCGAAGACGGGCGCGCTCATGAGGCGAGCGCCAGCCGCAGGGCCGCCGCGAAGTGGGTACCGGGGCACAGGCGGGCCACCAGGTGCGCGTCGGCCATGGTGTCGACGTCGGTGAGCCGCGGCAGCGTCGCCACCCGCAGCCCGGCCGACTCCAGCGCCGTGCGCGTGCGGGCGCCGGTGTCGGCCTGCGACGTCGGGACGTCGCGCAGGAGGTCGGCGCGCCGCGGATCGCGCAACCCCAGCGCCCACCAGCCCCCGTCCGTCGCCGGGCCGAGAGCGGCGTCCGGGCCACCCGGCCTGGCCACGGCGGACAGGCACCGTTCGAGCACGGCCGGGTCGATCTGGGGCGTGTCCATGCCGACCTGCACGGTGCACGCGGCAGGTGCCATTTCGGCGACGTCGGCGTGAACGGCCGCGATCCGCTCGCCGAGCGTGGCGCCGCGCTGGGTGATGACCGTGGTGCCGTGCAGGGTGACACGCAGTGCCGTGCCGAGATCGCCGTCGGCCTCGCCGTCGAGCGCGACGACGACCTGCGCCGCCCGCACCCGACGAGCCGCCGCCACTGTGTCGGCCAGCGCCGCGGCGGCGAGCTCGGCCGCCTGTCGCGGCGTGGCCGGGGGACAGAGGCGGGTCTTCACTCTGCCCGGCGCGGGGGCCTTGGCCATGATGATCAGAACGCGGTCCACGCCAGGATCATCGACGGCTGGGGCCCACAAGTTCAGTGGTTGGCGCCTTACCGATCGGTGACACTGGCGCGCGCGGGTCCGCCGACACACACCGTCGGTGGCCCACACCCACGTCCCGCACGGTGTGTGCGCCCCGCACGGTGTGTGCGAGGCCGGGTGTCGGCGCCTACGGGGAGCGCACCGCGGGCGCCGCGCGGTAGCCCACGCGCTCGGCATCGGCCAGGCAGGCCTCCGCAGGCCCGATGCTGTCGGAGGTGTTCAGGCCCTGGACGCACGCCGCGGCGACGGCTGCGCCCAGCCGCAGGCACTCCTGCACGGGCCGGTCCTCGTGGAGGCCGAGCAGGACCCCCGACGCGAAGGCGTCGCCCGCGCCCGTCGTGCTGCGGACGCGGTCGGGCGGGAGCCGGACCGAGCCCTGCCACCAGACCGAGCCGTCCGGGGCGGCGGCCACGCTCCCCGCGGGGAAGTGCACCACAGCGAGGCGCGCGACCCCGCGTTCGACCAGCCCGGCCGCCATCGCCGCGATCGCCGACCAGTCCACGGGGCCGTCGGCGTCGGGCACCGGCGCGTCGATGCCCGTGAGCGCGCCCGCCTCCAGCTCGTTGACGACGATCGTGTCCAGGTCCGGCAGCAGCCGCAGCGCGACCTCCCGCAGGCGTTCGGGCGCGAGGCTCACCAGCTCCAGGTTGGTCCGCAGCCCCGCGGCCCTGGCTCGGCGCAGCAGCCGCGACCAGCCGTTGTCCCCCTCGGCCGTCGGCGCGTCCATGAGCGGATGCAGGCCGGGCGCGCCGACGTGCAGGATCCGCGCGGTCGAGGTCTCGACGGCGGCCGCGTCGCCGTCGAAGAGCCCGTTGGCCCCGACGTGGTGGAAGAACGTCCGGCGGCCGCCGACGCGTTCGACCATGGCGTCCGTGAACGAGGTGGCGACGCCGGGCAGCGTCGCGACGCCCGTCGTGTCGATGTGCAGACGCGCGCATTCGGCGAGGACGAACGCGCCGTGCTGGTCGGCACCGACCGCGCCGAGCATCGTGAGGGGGAACCGCGCCCCTAGCTGACGCAGGTTCACGGCCAGGTTCAGGCCCGGCCCTCCGGTGCTCTGCGTGACCGCCTCGATGGTCGTGATGTGGTCGAGGGGCGGGTAGGCCTCGATGACCTTGCCGACGTCGACGACGACCGAACCCGCGCACACCACCCCGGCCCTGGCTAGGGGCGTCGGTGATGGGTCGCGCGCAAGCTCGCTCTGCGTCGATGATTCGCTCGCAAGCTCGCTCATTCCGCCCGCAGCACCGGGTCGGTCACCTCCAGGTCGGCCTCGAGCGGGCGGTGCGGCGTCAGCTCGGCCTTCGCGAGGGCGTCATGGTAGGCCCGGACGGCGTCCGCCGGGCTGAGCTCGCGGCGCAGCACCGGTCGCATCAGCCCCACGAGGTCCAGCTGCGACTCGGCGCGCTGGATCTTGCGGCCGAACAGCGCGACCCGGGCGCCGTGCTGCTCGGCCCGGTGCAGCAGCTCGAACGTGTCGCGGGTGGTGCCCGCCGAGCCGCCGAGGATGCCGACGACCACCGAAGGGTCGTGCTCGACGAGTTCGGCCAGCGGGTCGGCCCCGTTGTAGGGCATCTTGAGAAACAGCGGGCGGTGGGCCGAGGTGACCCCGGCCAGGGTCCGGATGATCGCGTCGTTGACGAACGCCCCGATCTCGTCCGGCCGGAGGTCCACGGGCGCGTTCGGGTTGAAGATCTCCAGGAAGTGCCGCATCCCGACCTCGGCGGCCTCCCGGCGGAACGCGCTGTAGGCGTCGAGGGTGGCGACGTCGTGGGCGAGGTCGTGGTTGAAGGTGACCGAGTAGAGCACGAGGTCGCAGAACGGGCGGACCTCGGCGAGGTCGGCGGTGCGGAACGGGCGCGACGGCGAGGCGGTGTAGCGGCTGCCCCGGTGGTTCCAGATGTCGGTGGTGTCGTTGGCCCGCACGGCCAGGGTGACCTCGTCGTCGAGCGAGCCGTCGCCCGCCAGCACCTCACCGTTGGACGCCGAGGTGAGCAGGATGTCGAGGGCGTCGTGGGCCACCAGCGCCCGCATGGCGTCGAGGTAGGCGGCGCGGGTGCGGTACTGCCCCGGCCCGGCGACGGTCGGCGGCCCCGCGATCGGCCCCGGCGCGGCGACGCCGAACGCCATGTCGGCGTCCTTCGCGTCGGCGATGATGAAGTCGTCGGGGGTGTAGCGGCCCCCGAGGATGGAGTCGAGCTTGCGGTCGAGGCGGCGCGCCATGGGACAGCCTTTCGTCGTGGTGAGCGCTCCAGTCGCAGCAGACCGGCTCGCTCATGTGAGACCTCGGCGGGAGTGCGGTCGCTGACGTCCGCAGGCGACCGATCCTCACACGTTTGAGTACGCGTGGTCGAGCGCGCGCGACGGGCAACCGTGACCGGCGACCGTGATCACCGAGATCGGGACATGAGCTGCGCAGGCGCACCTCATGTCCCTGACCTGGCGATCAAGGAGATGCGCGCCGGGGTCAGCCTGCCGCCCGCCACTCGCCCGGGCTCAGGCCCTGCACCCCGCCGAACACGCG
>DASWUV010000068.1:0-2598 GCA_036401495.1 Pseudonocardia sp.
GTGCTCCCTCCGGTTTTACTTAGTTACTTATGCTAATCACCGGTCGGGTGGGAGGCAACGCGATGGGGGGAGGCGCCCGCCACATTGAGTGGCGCCCGACGTGCCGCGGTGACTTCGCAGAGCGTCCGGTGTCTTCGCAGAGCGCCGAAGCTCTGCGGAGACGCTGCAGGGTGTGCGAAGTGGTGCGGGAGAGCGGAGGGCGGGGGCGCTGGCGTCCCGTCGGGCTCGCCTTCGCAGTGGTTGTGGTGACTTCGCAGAGCGTCAGCCATCTGTGAGGTCCCCACAGCGTCTGCGGGGTTGCCACAGCGTCTGCGAGGTGGGGGAACGGGTCGGCTGCCCGATCCTGGCTGCGGCGCACTGGCGTCGTCGTGTCGGCACAAGCGTCCGGACGCCGGTGCAAGTACCACAGCGCCGGTGCGAGCGCCACAACGTCGGTGCGCCACTACGTTGGTGCGCGCCACAGCGCCGGTGCGAGCGCCACCGCGTCGGCGCGCACCACGTCACCGGCGCGCGCGCTATACCGCCGGTGCGAGCGCCACAACGCTGGTGCGCGCTCCACACCGCCGGTGCGAGCGCTAGGGCACCGGGTAGCGCCCCGACTCTCGCCCCGCTCAGCCCTGGTGGGGGTAGGCCGAGTGGGTCGGCGGGACGAGGGTCTCCTTGATCGTGCGGGGGCTCGTCCACCGCAGCAGGTTGAAGATCGAGCCCGCCTTGTCGTTGGTGCCGCTGGCTCGGCCCCCGCCGAAGGGCTGCTGCCCGACGACCGCGCCGGTCGGCTTGTCGTTGATATAGAAGTTGCCCGCCGCGAACCGCAGCGCCTCGGACGCGCGCGTCACCGCGGCGCGGTCGCGGGCGATCACCGAGCCCGTGAGGCCGTAGGGCGCGCCCCGGTCGACCTGGGTGAGGATCTGCTCGAAGGCGCCGTCCTCGTACACGTGCACGGCGAGCAGGGGACCGAAGTACTCCGTGGAGAAGATCCGGTGCGTCGGGTCCGCGCCCACCACGATCGTCGGTCGGACGAAATATCCGACCTCGTCCGACGCCGAGCCGCCCGCGATGACGTCCAGCTCGGCGCGGGCCAGCTCCTGGGCGGCGGTCAGCTTGTCGTAGGCCCGGCGGTCGATCACCGCGCCGAGGAAGTTGCCGAAGTCGGCGACGTCGCCCATGGTCAGCGCCTCGGTCTCGGCGACGAGGTCGTCGCGCAACCGCGTCCACACCGACCGTGGGACGAACGCGCGCGAGGCCGCCGAGCACTTCTGCCCCTGGTACTCGAACGCGCCGCGGATCAGCGCCGTCCGGAGCACGTCGACGTCGGCCGAGGCGTGGGCGAGGATGAAGTCCTTGCCGCCGGTTTCGCCGACGAGGCGCGGGTAGGTCGCGTACCCCCCGATGCCCTGGCCCACCTGCGTCCACAGGTGCTGGAACGTCGGGGTCGAGCCGGTGAAGTGGATCCCGGCCAGCGCCGGGTCGCCCAGCAGCACCTCGGAGACGTCGCGCCCGTCGCCGGTCAGCAGGTTGATCACGCCCGGCGGCATGCCCGCCTCCTCCAGCAGCCGCATCGTCAACTGCGCGGCGAGGGTCTGTGTGGGGGAGGGCTTCCAGATGACGGTGTTGCCCATCAGGGCGGGCGCGGTGGGGAGGTTCCCGGCGATCGAGGTGAAGTTGAACGGCGTGATCGCGTAGACGAAGCCCTCGAGCGGACGGTAGTCGTTGCGGTTCCAGACCCCTGGCGCGCTGGTGGGCTGCTCGGCGTGGATCTGCCTGGCGAACGCCACGTTGTACCGCCAGAAGTCGGCGAGCTCGCACACCGCGTCGATCTCGGCCTGGTAGCACGACTTGGACTGGCCCAGCATCGTCGCGGCGTTGATCCGGTCCCGCCACGGGCCCGCAAGCAGGTCGGCCGCACGCAACAGCACCGCGGCGCGCTCGTCGAAGGGCAGGTCCCGCCATGCGGGCGCGGCGCGCAGGGCCGCTTCCACCGCGCCTTTCGCGTCTTGGGGAGTCGCGTTGCCGCCGGTGCCCAGCACGTGCGCGTGGTCGTGCGGGGCGACCACGTCGAACGGGATGCCGCCCGCCACGTGCTGTGCCCCGTCGATGGTCACCGTCAGCTCGTGGCGGACGCTGCCCAGCTCGGCGAGCGCGGCCTGCAGGCTCGCGCGCTCCGGGGAGCCGGGGGCGTAGTCGCGCACGGGCTCGTTGCGGGGCGGCGGGGTCGAGGTGACGGCATCCATGCGGTGAGCCTAGGAATCCGGCCGCCCTGCCGATTCGTCGCGACGGATCACGCTGACGCTGGGGCATTGTCCGACCGGACAAGAGGACGGTCCTCCCGTGCGGGCCCCACGGGGTATGTGTGCGTTACCGGGAACCAGCGGCGAGCAGGTGGAGGTGGTGGACCAGCCGCGCGCGCGGGTCCCCGAGGCGGAGCCCGGCGACGGCGACGGCGCGCCGCACCCGGTGCCGCAGCGTGTTGGGGTGCACGGTGAGCCGGTCGGCGGCGACCCGGACGTCGCCGAGCGCGTCGAGCCACGCGAGCACCGACCCTGCCAGGTCACCACCGTGTTCGCGGTCGTAGGCCAGCAGCGCCTCGACCGCCGGGTC
>DASWUV010000069.1:0-18397 GCA_036401495.1 Pseudonocardia sp.
TGGTTGAACATCCCGTCGAAGGTCGCGCAGGTCGCCGCCGTCCGGGCCGTCGCCCGCGAGCGGCGCGACGCCGATCTCGCGGACAACAAGCTCATCGCCGCGCTCTGCCCCGGGCTGATCGACACCGACGCGTCCCGGCCGTGGTTCGCGGACATGAGCAGCGCGCAGACCCCCGAACAGGCCGCCGCGTGGCCCGTCGAGCTCGCCGTCGGCCCGAGCTTCGACCCGGCCTTCTACGGCGAGCTGGTGCAGTTCGGCAAGGTTCTCCCGTGGACGACGGGCACGCCGGTCCCCCACCGCGCGGTGGCGTCGAGCTAGCGGCCCGAACGCCGCCGGGCCGCCGCGTTGGCGAACTTGCGCACCGCCAGCGCGTGGGCCCGGTCCAGTAGGCCACGGACGGCGGGCCAGGTGCTGTCGGGGTTGAGCACGCAGACCCAGTGCTGCGACCCGTAGACCGGGTGCGGCATGACGACGTCCAGCGCGGTCAGGTCGTGCGGGGTCCCGGTCTCGGTCCCCATCTCGGTCTCGGTCTCCGCCGGGAACAGCTTCTGGAACTCGGCCTTGGGCAAGCCGATGTTGAGTCGGTAGACGCCTGCACGGTCGAGGTCGGACGCAGCGTCGTAGGCGTCCGACGTGACAAGCGTGGCCCACGGCATGCGCCGCTCGTCGGGCAGGTCGCGGTCGGGGTCGTACACGCAGAACAGGTCCCCGTTCGCCGCCATCAGGTCTGTGCCGGGGAAGTTGTCGGCGAGGTAGCGGCGAAGGTCATCGTTTTCCACGGCGGCGACGGTAGGACCTGAGGCCCCGATTTTGCCCGTGCCGATGTGATGCAGATCACATAAAGCGATTGCCGCCTATCGGCGTCCCGCCTATGGTCAGCGGATGGGTGATCGTCCGACGATCTACGACGTTGCCCGCGAAGCCGGCGTCGCTGCCTCGACCGTCTCGCGCGCCTACGCGCGGCCCGGCCGCGTCAACTCCGACACGGCGCGGGCGATCTTCGCGGCCGCCGAGCGCATCGGCTACCGCGTTGCCAAGATCACCGGGTCGCCCGGCAGGCAGACCGGCGCCGTCGCGCTGATGGTCTCCGACATCACGAACCCGTTCTACGGCGAGATCATCAAGGGCGCCGAGGAGGCGGCCCGGCTCGCGGGCTACGCGCTGCTGCTGTCGGACTCCTCGGAGTCCGGGCCGGTCGAGCGCGACGTCGTGGAGCGCACGTTGGACCTCGTGGAGGGCGTGGTGCTGGCCAGCTCCCGTATGAGCGACTCGGCCATCCGCATGATCGCCAAGCAGCGGCCTCTCGTGCTGCTCAACCGGCAGATGCCCGACACGTCGTGCATCGTCGCGGACAACCCGAACGGGGTCCGGCGCGCCGCCGAGCACCTCGGCGAGCTGGGCCACGACACGGTCACCTACGTCGCCGGGCCCGCGGCGAGCTGGCCGGAGGGGGTGCGCTGGCGGGCGCTGCGGGAGGCAGGCCAGGAGCTGGAGCTGCGCGTGCGGCGGATCGACCCGAACGACGCGCCCTCGATGCGCACCGGCTTCGGCGTGGCCAGGCGCATCGTGGAGGAGCGGGCCACCGCGGTCCTCGCCTACAACGACGCGCTGGCCGTCGGCATCATCAAGGGCCTCAAGCATCTCGGGGTGCGGGTGCCCGCCGAGGTCAGCGTCGTCGGCTTCGACAACGTGGTGCTCGCCGAGGTGGTCGACCCGGCGCTGACGACGATCACCGTGCCGTGGCGCACGATGGGCACGGCGGGCGTCGGCAACGTGCTCGCGCTGGCCGCAGGGGCGAAGCCGAGCGGCGAGACGTTGGTGCTCCCGGCCAAGCTGGTGGTGCGTTCGTCGACGGGGCCGCGCAGCGATCAGTGCAGCCGGAACAGCATCTCGCCCGCTCTGGGCACCACCAGGATATCGGGGTCGGCGGCGAGCTCCGTCGGGTCGACCGCCGCCGGGTCGCGGTAGCCGAGGTTCACGGCACGGCAGACCTCCTCCGGGATCGCCGTCGCGAGGGTGACCTGCACCCGCAGCCGCTCCTCCCCCGTCTCGGCGTCGAACGTGCCCGCCCCCCGCAGATGGGTGGAGTGGGCGAGCACCCCCCAGTGCACGGACGAGAACCGGTCCCACTGCTTCACGAAGTAGTCGCGGCAGTGGTAGCCGATGTCGTAGATCTCCTGGTGGGTGGAGGAGAGCTCCTTGACGTGGGGGGCGTACAGGATCACCTCGCCACCGTCCGCGACCACCGGCTCGACCTTGTAGAAGCCCTTGGCCGCCGTCCAGATCTCGTCGTACATCTGCGGCACGACCGACAGGACGCGGCGGACCGGCGCGTCCAGGTACGTCACGTGGGTGGCCGCGCAGACCTCGGCGGCCGACGCCCACGACGCGCGGGTGTCCCCGAACGACACCGAGTGCAGCCCCGTGGCCGCGGTGACGACGCTCAGTGCGAGCTTCTCGGACGGGATGAGCGCCGCGCCGTCGTCGATCAGGGCGCGCACGGGCGTGATGCCGGTCGTGCCGATGATCTCGGCCGAGGTGATCAGGGCGCCGAGCCAGTGCGAGACATCGATGATCTTCTGGCCGCCGACGCCGGGGAAGAAGTACTTGTTGCCTCCGGAGATGCCGACGACCTCGTGGGGCAGCACCGGGCCGAGCACCAGCGCGATGTCGTGCTCCACCACCGCGCGGTTGAGCAGGACCGGCACGTCGAGGCGCATCCGGCCCTGCGACAGCTCGGCGATCCGCGACGCGGGGACCGTGCCCAGGTCGGCGAAGACCTCGGGCCGCCACCACTCGTGGTTGACCACGACGGTGTCGGGATAGGTCTCCTCGAGACGGCCGGGCGCGTAGCCGAGATGACGGCCGAGCGCCGCCTCCGTCATGGGCGCGTGGGTGCCCAGCGCGACGAGAACCGTGAGCCGGGTGACCCGACCGTGCAAGGCGGCGTGGACGGCCTGCATCAGCTGCGGCAGCGGGCAGGTCCTGGTCGCGTCGGGCACCAGCACGCAGACGCTGCGCCCATCGAACGGGTAGCGGGCGAGTTGCTCACGGACGAACCCGGTGACCTGCTCGGGCGCGAGCACGGTCGCGGCGTCCCCGATCCGGGCGGCCGTGGCCGCGAGGCCTGCCGGAACCTCGCCGATGAGTGTTCCCTCGGTGTACGTCCCTTCGGTGTACGTCACGGCCTCACGTAACCGGACCAGGCAACTTCCGGCAACCGTTCGGGCAACCGTCGCCTCCCGGCGGATCATTCACCCATGACCGCAGCGGCGCTCCGGCTCCATCCCGACCGGCTCCTCCCGGCCGATCCGACGATGCGGGACATCGCCCGCAGGCTGTACACGGCGGTCCGTGACCTGCCGATCCTCTCGCCGCACGGGCACGTGCCCGCGGCGTGGATCGCCGACGACGTCCCGTTCGGCGACCCCACCTCCTTGTTGATCTCCCCGGACCACTACGTCGTGC
Organism: Pseudonocardia sp.; assembly: GCA_036401495.1. Classification (GTDB taxonomy): domain Bacteria; phylum Actinomycetota; class Actinomycetes; order Mycobacteriales; family Pseudonocardiaceae; genus Pseudonocardia. The sequence goes on from DASWUV010000069.1 coordinate 3,469, forward strand.
GGCTGCTGCACGCCAACGGTGTGCCGATGGAAGCGCTCGGCGCCGGTGGCGGGGCACTGGCTCCGGACGCCGCGCGCGCGGCGTGGCGAGCGTTCTGCACGCACTGGGACGCCTTCCGGGGCACGCCCAGCCGGTACTGGATGGAGAGCGAGCTCGGCGAGATCTTCGACGTGTCGACCCGTCCTTCCGCCGCGACCGCGGACGAGATCTACGACCAGATCGCCGCGACCCTGCAGCGCGCCGACTTCCGGCCGCGCGCGTTGCTGGCGCGGTTCGGGATCGAGGTGCTCGCCACCACCGACGACCCCTGCGACGACCTGGCCCACCACGCGGCGCTCCGCGACGACGAGAGCGTCCACACGCGGGTGGTGCCGACGTTCCGGCCCGACCGCTACCTCGAGCCGGGCCGCGGCGACTGGCCGGATCTGGTCGACGCGCTCGGCGCCGCTGCGGACACCGACACCGGCGACTACAAAGGCTTCATCGCCGCCCTCGAAGACCGTCGCCGCTACTTCGTCGCGCACGGTGCCGTCTCCGCCGACCACGGGCACGCCGACGCGGGCACCGCCCCGATCGAGGCCGCCGAGGCCGAACGGATCTTCGCGGCCGCCAGGCAACGCAGGGTGACCGCCGAAGAGGCGGTGGCGCTGCGACGGCACCTGATGTCGGAGATGGCACGGATGTCCGTGGAAGATGGCCTGGTCATGACGCTGCACCCGGGGGTCTACCGCAACCACCACACGCCGACGTTCGAGCGGTTCGGCGCCGACGTCGGCTCCGACATCCCGATGGCGACGGAGTTCACCCGCGCACTGCAACCGCTGCTGGCGCGCTACGGCACCGCGGAAGGCTTCCACCTGGTGCTGTTCACCGTGGACGAGACGGTGTTCGCGCGCGAGATCGCGCCGCTGGCCGGGTTCTACCCGAGCGTCTACGCGGGCGCGCCGTGGTGGTTCCTCGACGCCCCGGACGCGATCCGCCGCTACCGGGGCGCGGTCACCGAGACCGCGGGGTTCGCCCGCACGTCGGGCTTCATCGACGACACCAGGGCGTTCTGCTCCATCCCTGCGCGGCACGACATGTCACGCAGGCTCGACTGCGGCTACCTGGCTGAGCTGGTCGCGACACACCGCCTCGACGAGGAGGAGGCTCTCGCGACGGCGCACGAGCTGGTGACGGTGAACCCGAGGGCGGCGTTCAAGCTGTGACCGCGACGCACGCCCTCCGACGGCTGGACCGCACGCGGGACGGGCGCCCGGCGGCCCCGGTGCGGATCGCCCACCTGGGGCCGGGGAACTTCTTCCGGGCCCACCAGGCCTGGTACACCGAGCACGCGCCCGACGCGGCGGAATGGGGCATCGCGGCCTTCGCCGGACGCACGGGGGCGGTCGCCAGGGAACTGGCCGCGCAGGACGGCCTCTATACGCTGCTGGTGCGCGCCGCGGAGGGTGACCGGCCGGAGGTCGTCTCCGCGCTCACCACCGTCTCGGCCGACCTCGACGACTGGCGCCGCTGCTTCGCCCGCCCGGAGTTGGCGCTGGTCACGACCACGGTGACGGAGGCGGGCTATCACCGCGCCGACAGCGGCGGCCTGAGCAGCGACGATTCCGAGGTCACGGCGGACATCGCCGCTCTCCGCGAGCACGGCACGGACGCGCAGGTCGGCACGGCGCCGGGCAAGCTCGTCCTCGGGGCGGCGGTGCGGCGGGCCCACCACCTTCCCGGACTGGCCGTGGTGCCCTGCGACAACGTCCCGGACAACGGAGCGATGGTCGCCCGGGTGACCCGCGAGCTGGCCGACGCCGTCGATCCCGACCTCGCCGCGTGGATCGCACAGCACATCGCGTTCGTCACCTGCATGGTCGACCGGATCACCCCCCAGACGACCGACGACGACCGCGCGGAAGTGCGGGCGCGCTCCGGCGTTGACGACCCGGTGCCGGTCGCGACGGAGCCCTACGCCGAGTGGGTGCTCTCGGGCGAGTTCCCGCGGGGTCGCCCCCGCTGGGAAGACGTCGGGGCGCGGTTCGTCGACGACATCACGCCGTGGGAGCACCGCAAGCTGTGGCTGCTCAACGGGTCGCACTCACTGATGGCCTACGCGGGCGGCATCCGCGGCCACGAGACCGTCCACGAGGCGGTGTCGGACCCGGTCGTGCGCGGCTGGGTGGAGCAGTGGTGGGACGACGCCGCGCGGCACCTGCCGCTGCCCGCCGCGGACATCGCGGCCTACCGCGCCGCACTGCTGGCCCGCTACGCGAACCCGCGCATCCGCCACTTGCTGCGCCAGATCGCGGCGGACGGCTCCCAGAAGGTGCCGATCCGCATCCTGCCGGTGGCGCGGGCCGAGCTGGCCGAGGGCCGCGTCCCGGCGGGCGGCGCGCGGGTCCTCGCCGCCTGGGTCTGCCACCTGCGCGGGCGCGGGGTGCCGGTCGCCGACGTGGCCGCCGAGGAGTTCACCGCGCTTGCCGCGGGCGAGCTCGCCGACGCCGTCCGCCGCGTGCTGGCCCGCCTCGACGTCGACGACGAACGCCTGCGGACTGCCGTTATCGAACTTGCCCACGAGCTCACCGACTGAAGACCCTCGAAGGAGACATCGCGATGTGGACCCTGTCCGGATTCGCCGACGAGATCGACCCGGACCTCAAGACCCAGTGCGCCACGCTGAACGACCTCGGCATCACCCACATCGAGTTCCGCAGCGCCTGGGGCACGAACGTCCTGGACCTGACCGACGAGCAGATCGAGGAGACCGCGGCGATCCTGGCCGCGCACGACCTGAAGGTCTCGTCCATCGGCTCCCCGATCGGCAAGATCAACATTGCCGACGACTTCGACGCCCACCTGGTGCGGGCCGACCGGGCGCTGGCCGTCGCCCGTCGGCTCGACGCCCCGTTCGTCCGGATCTTCTCCTTCTTCCTCCGTCCTGACCAGACCCCGGACCGGCACCGCGACGAGGTCCTGCGGCGGATGACGGCGCTCACCGAACGCGCCGCGCCCACCGGCGTGGTCCTGCTGCACGAGAACGAGAAAGCGATCTACGGCGACACCCCGGAACGCGTGCTCGACATCGTCGAGTCGGTCGGCTCGCCCGCGCTGCGGCTGGCCTGGGACCCCGCCAACTATGTGCAGGTCGGGGTGGCGCCGTTCACCGACGCCTACCCGATGGTCCGCCCGTATACGGACTACATGCAGATCAAGGACGCGGTGCGGGCCACCGGCGAAGTCGTCCCCGCGGGCGAGGGCGACGGCCAGCTCCGCGAGACGGTCCGCGCGCTCGCGGCCGACGGGTTCGACGGCTTCTTCTCGATGGAACCGCACCTGGGCTCGTCCAACGCCTTCGGCGGGTTCTCCGGGACCGCGAGCTTCACCAGGGCGACGCAGGCGTTCACCGCCATTCTCGACAGCGAAGGGATCGCGTACTCATGACCACCCCCAGGCTCCGATTCGCTGTGGTCGGCGCGGGCGTCATCGGCAAGGTGCACGCCAAGGCGCTGTCCGAGCTGCCCGAGCTCGCGGAGCTCGTCACCGTCGTCGACGTCGACGCCGCCCGAGCCGCGGCGCTGGCCGACCAGTACGGCGTGGCGGCGGCCACCGACCTGGACGCCGTGCTGCAGCGCGAGGACGTCGACGCCGTCTGCGTCTGCACGCCCAGCGGCCTGCACGCCGACGGGGCGGTAGCGGCGCTGGAGGCGGGCAAGCACGTGGTGGTGGAGAAGCCGCTGGACGTGTCGCTGGCCGCGGCCGACCGCGTCATCGACGCCGAGAAGCGTTCGGGCAAGACCGTCGCCGTCATCTCCCAGCACCGGTTCGACAAGTCGACCGAGAAGCTGCTCAAGGCCGTGCGGGACGGGCACCTGGGCACCATCACCTCGGCCATCGCGTCGCACGCCTGGTGGCGCGGGCAGTCCTACTACGACTCCGGGGACTGGCGCGGCACCTGGGCGCTCGACGGCGGCGGCGCCGTGATGAACCAGACCGTGCACACCATCAACCTGCTGGTCACCGCCGTCGGCACCCCGGTCGAGGTGTTCGCCTACACCGCCTGCCTCGCCCACGAGCGCATCGAGGTCGAGGACACCGCCGTCGCCGTCGTGAAGTTCGCCTCCGGCGCACTGGGGATCATCCACGGCACCACCGCCGCCTACCCCGGTCTGGACGCCAGCCTGCGGGTACTGGGCTCCAAGGGCTCCGCGGTCATCTCCGACGACGAGCTCGTGTTCTTCCACGAGAACACGGACGCGGCGCCGGAGATCGAGCGGTCCGAGGCGATGGGGGTCAACCAGGTCACCGACGACGACAAGCTGGAGCCGGAGGATCTCGCGCTCGGCCGGGCGCACCGCCGCCAGCTCGCCGACTTCGTCGAGGCCGTCACGCAGGGTCGGCCGCCGCGGGTCGGCACCGCCGACGCCCGCAGGTCGCTGGCCGTGATCCTCGCGATGTACGAGTCCGCGGCGACCGGTCGTCCCGTCCCGCTCCCGGCGTCCTGAGGGGGTGGCGATGACCACCACCGAACGGCCGCGGCTAGCTGTCAACCCCATCGCCTACTGGCTCGCCGGGGGCACGCCGGACCGGACCACCCGCACCCTCGGGCCCGCGTTCACCGAGCTCGCCGCGATCGGCTACACCGCCGTCAAGGCGGACGTGCCCGACGACATGGCGGCCGAGGACTACCTGCCGTGGCTCGGGTCGTTCGGCTTGGAACCCGCGCTGAGCCTCTACAGCGGTTCCTTCGACGACCGGGAGACCCACAGCGCACAGGCCGAGGCGGCGCGGGTCTTTGCGGCGCGCCAAGCCGCGTTCGGCCTGCGCCTCTGCATGATCTCGACCGTCGTGCCGCGGGGCACGTCCCGGATGCAGCACCCGGCGGTGGGCCACGGCTTCGACCCCGACCGGCTCAAGGTGATCGTCGACGGCATCGCCCGCTGTTGCGTGGCGATGCAGGCGGAGGGCGTGACGGCCGCGTTGCACCCCCACGTCGGCGGGTGGGTCGAGACCGAGCGTGAGGTGCGCACGGTCCTCGACGAGGTCGGCGCCGACCTGCTGGCCTTCGGGCCCGACACGGGGCACATGGCGTGGGCGGGCATGGACGTGCCCGCGGTGCTGCGCGACTACGCCGACCGCATCGTGGGCGCGCACCTCAAGGACGTCTTCGCCGCCGGGATCGCCGAGGGCAGGGCGCAGGACCGCAACTACGACGAGGCCACCCGCGCGGGCCGCGTCTGGGCGGAGCCGGGGCTCGGCGACGTCGACCTGACCGCGTGCGTCGCCGCGTTCCCCCCGGCGTTCGCGGGCGACTACATGATCGAGGTGGACGTGCCGTCCCTCCCGCTGCGGGAGTGCCACCAGGTCGCCTACGACTGGGCGCAACGCAGCCTGCCGGTGCCCGGCGTCGGGGGCGCCGGGTGACCGCCGACCAGCTGCGGGTCGCCGTCGTGGGCTGCGGCGACATCGCCGACATCCACTTCGACGCGATACGGGCCGACCCCGGCGTCGTCGCCGTGGGGGTCTGCGACGTCGACCCCGGTCGGCGCGCGGCCGCCGCCGCGAAGGCGGGCTGTCCCGGGTTCGCGGACCTCACCGCGCTGCTGGACGCCACAGCACCCGACGTCGTGCACGTGTGCACCCCGCACTACCTGCACGCCGAGATGGCCGCGCAGTGCCTGGCCGTCAACGTCTCGGTGCTGTTGGAGAAGCCGGTCGCGCACACCCTCGCCGACGGCGAGCGCCTGGCCATCGCGGCCGAGGACAGCGCGGCGATCCTCGGGGTCTGCTTCCAGAACCGCTACAACGACACCGCCCGCGCGCTGCGTGACCTGCTCGACGACGGCTCGCTGGGCAGGGTGCTGGGCGGCAGGGCCTCCGTGAACTGGTTCCGCGACGCCGCGTACTACCAGCGCCGCGAGTGGCGGGGCCGGTGGGCGACGGCAGGCGGCGGAGTCCTGATGAACCAGGCGATCCACACACTCGACCTGTTGCAGTGGTATCTCGGGCCGGTGAGCGACGTCCACGGCTTCGCCGCGACCCTGGCGCTGTGCGGGGTCGTCGAGGTGGAGGACACCGCCGCGGTCCGACTGCGCCACCGGACGCCGCACGGCGAGATCACCTCCGTGTTCCACGCCACGAACGGCGATGTCGAGAACGCGCCGGTCAGCGTCGAGATCGTGGCCGAGCACGCGCGGGTCCGGCTCGAGACGGACCTGACCGTGGCGTACGAGGACGGGCGGGTGGACGTCCTTCAGCCTGCGAGTCCGGCCACCGGCGAGAAGGCGTACTGGGGCGCCGCCCACGGCCTGTTGATCGAAGACTTCTACCGGCACGTCCGAGCGGGCAAGACGTTCTGGATCGACGCGGACGCGGGCCTGGAGACACTGCGGATCATCGACGCGGTGTACGAGCAGTCCCCCCGGCTGGGCCGATGAGTGCAGCTGGGCCGATGAGTGCAGATGGGCCGATGAGCATCGCGTGGGTGGACGCAACGGCGGGCATCGCGGGCGACATGCTGCTCGGTGCGCTGCTCGACGCGGGCGCGGACCTCGCCGTCGTGCAGGCGGCGGTGGCGGCCGTGGTGCCGGGCGAGGTCGCCGTCGACGCCCGCGCCGTCCACCGGGCAGGCCTGCGGGCGACGCGGGCCGAGGTCACGAGCACCGCGGCCGACCACCCACACCGTGCCTGGCCCGACATCCGCACCCTGCTCGGCGAGGCGCCGCTCTCCCCGGAGGTTCGCGAGAAGGCCACATCGGTGTTCGCCCGGCTCGCCGACGCGGAGGCCCACGTGCACGGCGTCGACGCCGAGGACGTCGAGTTCCACGAGGTCGGGTCCTGGGACTCGATCGCCGACATCGTCGGGGTCTGCGCCGCGGTGGCCGACCTGCGCGTCACCGACCTGACCGTCGGCCCGGTCGCCCTCGGCTCAGGCCGCATCGCGGCGGCGCACGGCGACCTGCCCGTCCCCGGACCGGCCGTTCTGCACCTGGCGCTGGGGTGGACCGTGCTGCCCGGCGGCCCGGGCGAATGGACCACCCCGACCGGGATGGCGCTCGTGCGGGGCCTGGCCGCGCGGTGTGGCCCGCTCCCCCCGATGGTGGTGAACGCGGCCGGGATGGGCGCGGGCAGCCGCGACCCGGCAGACCACGCCAACGTGACCCGGGTGGTGCTCGGCACGCCGCTGGTCGGCCCGACGAACGGCGACCCGGCGGCGGCAGATACAGCGGCGGGAGGCACGGCGGCGATGACGGTGTTGGAGACCAACGTGGACGACCTCGATCCGCGCGTCTGGCCCACCGTGCTCGCCGCGCTGCTCGACGCGGGCGCCGCCGACGCGTGGCTCGTGCCGATCCTCATGAAGAAGGGACGGCCCGCGCACACGCTCTGCGTCCTCGCGGCGCAGGAGAAGCGCGCCGCGATCCGCACCGCGATGTTCGCTCTGACCAGCACGCTCGGGGTGCGGGAGACCGCCGTGCAGCGGACCGCGCTGGGCCGTGACTGGCTGCCGATCGCGCTGGCCGACGGCCGGGTCAGGGTCAAGGTGGGCCTGCGCGACGGCGTGGTCAGCGTCGTCAATCCCGAGTTCGACGACGCGGCCGCGCTCGCGGCTGTGCGTGGCGTCCCGGTGCGCCACGTGCTCGACGAGGCCCTGGCCGAGGCCGCGGCGCGCGGGGTGCGCCCCGGCGCCCACTGGCACTGAGCTCGACGCCGGCAACAAGTGGCAATCGGTCACTGCCGCTGGGCCGTCGACCTTACGATCGCCCCGAAGACCCGCCAATGTGGTCGGAACAGAGGAGTGAGAAATGCAGTGGTTGCGAAAGGCGAGTGCGATAATTGCCGCCACCAGCGCGGCGACGCTCCTGGCGGCGTGCGGCGGAGGAAGCAGCTCCGCGGGCGGCGGCACGCTGACCGTCTTCCTCGGCGCGCAACCCAACTTCCCGACCCAGTTCGCGGCCTGGTCCAAAGACCTCACCGACAAGTTCAAGGCGAAGACCGGCGCTGACCTGGTCATCGAGACCTATGCGAACGCGGGCGACGAGACCACCAAGATCCAGTCGTCCATCGTGAGCGGCACCGGACCGGACATCTACAACCTGGGCACCACGTTCACCCCGGTCGCCTACGGCACCGGCGGTTTCCAACAGCTGAGCGACGACGACTGGAAAAAGATCGGTGGCCGCGAGCGTTTCATTCCCGAGAGCCTCGGCATATCCGGCCCGGACCAGACCAAGCAGATCGGCATTCCGGCCGCAATGCGCCCGTTCTCGCTCGCCTACAACACCGACATGTTCAAGGCCGCGGGCATCGCCGCGCCGCCGAAGACATGGGACGAGTTCACCGCGGACGCGAAGAAGCTGAGCAACCCGGGTGCGGGCGTCTACGGCACGACAATGGACTACTCGGACCCGTACGACCCGTGGAAGTTCATCTGGGCCATGACCGAGCAGCAGGGCGGCTCGTTCGTCAGCGCCGATCTGAAGACGGCGCAGCTGAACTCCCCCGAGGTGCAGAACGCCACGACCGCGTACTTCGACATGCTCGTCAAGGACAAGCTGGCGGACCCGGCGAGCGTGGGGTGGAAGGGCGGCGACGCCATTGTGGCGTTCGGCGCGGGCAAGGCCGCGATGTTGCCCATGGCGACCGCACAGTCCGTTCCGACGCTGGACAAGTCCGCCGTAAAGGGAAAGTACGCATTCGCGCCGCTGCCGACGGTCGCGCCGGGACAGAGCCAGCGGCCCGCGAACGGGAAGCCCGCTGCGTCCATCGTCTCGGGTGACAACATCGCGATCGCGTCCTACACGAAGGACAAGGACCTGGCCCTCGCGTTCATCGACCTGTTCACCAGCACCGACGAGCAGCTCGCCAACTACAAGGCGTTCGGCAACCTGCCGGTCAACCAGGACGCCATGAAGCAGCTGTCGGCCCAGAACACCCTGCTGGCCCCGTTCCTGCAGATCGAAAGCCAGTCCACGCCGACGGCCTTCACCGGTGGCTGGGCCGATGTCCAGAACGGCGTGCAGAACGTCGTCGTGCAGTCCCAGCCCGGGCTGGCCGAAGGCACCTACGACGTCACCACCGTCAAGGGCCTGCTCGACAAGGCCAACGCCGCGGCGCAGTCCGCGCTCACCCGGGCGCAGAAATGACCGGAGGGTTGACGGCCGACGTGGCGGGTGCGCGGGCGGACACGCCGCCACCGGCCCCACCCTCGACCGAAGCCCGGCGCAGCCGTGGCGGCGTCGCAGGCGGCAGGCCGCTGTGGTTGATGTGGCCGAACATCGTCCTGCTCGTCGTCGTCATCCTGATCCCGTTCCTGATCGCGATCTACATCAGCTTCATCGACCTCGACCAGTACACGCTGCGGAGATTCTTCAAGGCGCCGTTCATCGGGTTGGCCAACTATGTCGAGGCGTTCGGCGCGGCCAACCTGCTCCACTCGATCTGGGTCAGCCTGGCGTTCTCGGCCCTCACCACCGCCGTCGGCATTCCGTTGGGCGTGTTGGGGGCGATGGCCCTCAACACCCGGTTCCGCGGACGCTCGTTGGTGCGATCGGCGTTCCTCATCCCGTACGTGCTGCCGTCGTTCGTCACGGCGACCCTCTGGCGGTTCATCCTGCAGCCCAGCGGCGCGGCCAACGAGATTCTCGGCGTTGTCGGCATCGACAAGGCCCAGTGGCTCATCGGCGACCGCTCGTTCTGGTCGTTGGTCATCGTCGACGTGTGGGCGTCGTGGCCGTTCATCTACATGATGGTGCTGGCGGGCCTGCAGAACATCTCCAGCGAGATGTACGAGGCGGCCGACATGGACGGCGTCGGCTGGTGGCAGAAGTTCCGCTATGTCGTCCTGCCGCAGATCCGCGGCCAACTGCTGCTCGGGCTGCTGCTGTCCACACTCGCGCACTTCAACAACTTCACGCTGCCCTACGTGCTGCTCGGAACGCCCGCTCCGGATGCGGCGCTCACCCTTCCGGTGAACGTCTACCAGACCTCGTTCCAGGTCTTCCGGTTCGGGCTGGGCGGCGCCATGGCGGTGATCTCGCTCATCCTGATGATCATCCCCGCGGTCTTCTACCTGCGGGCCTCCAAGCTGACCGCACAGGCAGAGGAGTGACGATGGCCCGCACCGCGACTCGGGACCCGCAGCGGATTCTCCCCCGTTGGCTACAGGTTCTGGTCATCGTCTTCCTGCTCCTGTTCCTGCTGCCCGTCGTCTACATGCTGATCATCTCGCTGAGCCCGGACCTTGAGGCGGCCGCGGGCGCGCTCTGGCCGTCGCAGCTCGTCTTCCGCAACTACCTCGACGTCTGGTCGACGGTGGACCTCGCGGGCGGCCTGCTCAACAGCCTGATCGCCGCGCTCAGCGCGGGCGTGATCGCCACCGTCTTCGGGTTGGGCGCCGCGTTCTGCCTGACCCGTTTCCGGTTCCGCGGCCGGGGGCTGTTCCTCAACTCGCTGGTCGGGTTGCAGTCGGTGCCCGGCGTGATGATCATCCTGCCGCTGTTCGTGACGTTCTCCTCGTTCGGATCGGCCATCGGCGTCCAGATCGTCGGCACCCGACCCGCGTTGATCGTCACCTACCTGACCTTCGCGATCCCGTTTGCGACGTGGCTGCTGGTGACCTACCTGCGCCAGATTCCCGTCTCCTTCGAGGAGGCCGCGATGTTGGACGGGCTGAGCAGGTTCGGCGCCCTCCGGAAGATCATCTTCCCACTGGCCGTGCCTGGCATGATCATCAGTCTCGTGTTCTCGTTGCTGGTCGGCTGGAACGACGTGCTCTTCGCGAGCGTGCTCACCACGCCTGCCACCCAGACCGTCGCGATCAAGCTGCAGGCGTTCGCGTCCACCACGGAGACCGGGGGGCTGCCGTTGTACGGACAGTTGATGGCGGCGTCGCTGATCTCGTCGGTGCCGGTCGTCATCCTCTACATCGCGTTCCAACGCCAACTCGTCGGCGGCCTGGCCGCGGGCGGCGAGAAGGGCTGACGCTGACTACGCCGCAACGGGCAGGGGTGGCGGTCTTCGGCGAGGTCGGCGTTGCGGGTCGACCCACGTCGGGGGATAGAACTCCGGTGCGCCACTGACCAGCACGACATCCCAGCCCGCATGGTGGACCAGCCGGTGGCACGCCCGACACAGCAGCACGAGATTCCCGAGCGCGGTCGGGCCGCCGTGCTCCCAGGGGATGATGTGATGGGCTTCGCACCAACTCGGCGGCCGCCCGCAGCGGGCGCAGCCCCGGTCCCTGGCCACCACCGCCCGGCGCAGCCCGTCGGGGATCACCCGGGTCAGCCGCCCGACATCGACGGGTTGCCCGCGCCCGTTCAGCACGATCGGGATGACGGCGGCGTCACAGCACAGCATCCGCAGACTCGCGGGCGAGAGGCGACCGCCGAAGTCCAGGCAGGCCGCCCTGGCTCGGTTCGCCAGATCCGCCAACTGCACGTGCACGTTCAGGTGCGGGCGCGCCCCACCACACTGCGGGAGGTTGCCGTGGTCCAGGACGTACCCGCACGCATCGGCGAGCGCTTCGGCCTGCCGCTGCGGCGACGTGCGGCGTTCGTCGGCGTCGACCGGACGAGATGGGGCGTCGACCGCGGCGGCGATGGCGTCGAACATCGCCGCATCATCGAAATGCCCCTTCAGGACACCGCCGGGACGGCCGCGGTGGCGGGTCAGGTGCAGCTCGTTGACCGGTTCCGGCTCGTCGCCGGGCTCGGGGCCGTCCTCATCGAGGGTGTCGATCAGCCGAGTGCCCCATTCCAGCAGCTCCATCGGTGTGTAGTCGCCGGATTTCGCGGCGAGTTCGGCCTCCGCACCCGCCCAGACCTGAGGCGCGAGCCGCCGGGCGGCCGGCGTGGCCAGCAGGCGGGCCACGACGTCGACGTGGCGCAAGCTCGTCGCACCGGCCGCGAAGACCTCGGCAGTTCGGGGCAGATGCGCCGGCAGCGGTGCGCCGTCGAGCCCCGTCCGCGGACGGGCCTGCTCGGCGGCGATCACGCGGCGCCGGGCCTCGCCACGGTCCCAGCGCAGCAGGTCGGCCAGCGCGGTGGTGGTGTTGCGGTAGCCGCGGCCTGCGAAGGTACCGCGCCGATCAAGATCCGCCACCGCACCGACCACGATACGGTCGATCCTGCGGTTGACGCCCTCGGACACGGTGAGCACGGCATCGAGTTCGTCGTCGGTGGCGGTCGCGCCTGCGGCCTCCTCCAGCGCCGCAAGACCGACCGCCAGCAGGCGGTAGGCGTGGGCGACCCTGGACTCGGACATACCGCCAGCTTAATCGAACCTACGTACGAGATCTCCGAATTGAGCAGACCTTTTGCATGTGGAAATCCGCAGATCGCCGCTGCAGGCCCGAGCGGGCTTATGCGGGGGCCGCGATCTGGGCCGCGAGGTGGCCTGCGCCGTAGCCGTTGTCGATGTTCACGACCGCCACGCCCGGTGCGCAGCTGTTGAGCATCGTCAGCAGCGCGGCCACGCCGCCGAACGCCGCGCCGTAGCCGGTCGACGTCGGCACGGCGACCACCGGAGCGGACACCAGACCGGCCACCACCGAGGGGAGCGCGCCGTCCATGCCTGCCACGACGACGATCACCCTCGCCGAACGCAGCGTGTCCAGCTTCCCGAGGAGGCGGTGCAGGCCCGCGACGCCGACGTCCATGATCAGGTCAGCCGAGCGGCCGAGGTGCCGGGCGGTCAGCTGCGCCTCGCGGGCGACGGCGTGGTCCGACGTGCCCGCCGCGACGACGAGGACGCGCCCGCCCGTCGGTTCAGGGGGAACCGGTGGCCAGGCGAGCAATCCGGCGTCCTGTGCGTACTCGGCGTCGGGCAGCGCGGCGAGGACCGCCTCCGCGTGTTCCGGCGCGGCCCTGGTGAACAGCGTACGGGCGGCGTGGGCCCGCAGCGTCACGGCGATCGCGCCGACCTGAGCAGGTGTTTTGCCCGCGCACAGCACAGCTTCGGGGTAGCCGCGGCGCCGCGCACGGTCGAGGTCCAGCTCCGCGAACGGCGTTGAATCCTCACCCACCGGTGACGGCCACGAGCGGCAGTGTCACGAGCGGCAGGGTGAACGCGCCGGACTGGATCCCGGCCAGGTCAAGCGCCACGAACCGGAACCCGGCCGCGGTGACGGCCTGCTGAACCTGCCCGCGCAGCGGCTCGGCGACGGCCCGCGGGAGATCGTCGGACAGGAGCTCGACGCGGGCCACATCGCCGTGATGGCGCACCCGGCAGTCGCGGAAGCCCAGCACGCGCAGCGCCCGCTCCGCGTCCTCGATCTGCGCGAGCTTCTCGGGCGTGACGGGCTGGTGGTGTGGGATTCGCGAGGCAAGACACGGTGCGGCGGGCTTGTCCGCGCACGAGAGGTTCAGCACCCGCGCGACCCGGCGGACGGCCGCCTTGTCCAGCCCGGCGTCGGCAAGGGGCCGCAGTACGCCGTGTTCGACGGCGGCCCGTGCGCCCGGCCGGTCGGGCCGGAGCATGTCGTCCGCGTTCTCCCCGTAGGCGATCGCGTCGAGGCCGTGCACCGTGCGCACCTCGTCCGCGATGCGGGTGAACAGCTCGTCCTTGCAGTGGTAGCAACGGTCGGGCCCGTTCTTCTGGTAGGCCGCACGCTCCCCCTCGCGGGTCGCGACCTCCACCACGGCCACGCCGATGGCCCGTGCGGTCGCGTGCGCCGCGGCCCGCTCGTCGTCGGCGAGGCTCGGCGACACGCCGATGATGCCGAGGACCCGGTCGGCGCCCAGCGCGCGCACCGCCAACGCGAGCAAAGTCGCGGAGTCGACGCCGCCCGAGTAGGCCACACCCAGCCTCTTGACCGCCGCCAGCTGCCCGGTCAGCCGCTGCACCCGCGCCTGGTCTTCGCCGAACTCCATGCCAGCCTCCCCGATCATCTGTGGGACACGATAGGCGGACGGCGAGTCGCCCACGGTGTCGTACCCCACGGCTTGGCCACCGAAGCCCAGGTCATGAACAGGAACGCGACGATGTTGAGCGCCGCCCCGTAGGCGAGCAATCCCGCCACCTCGCTGGGTGCGCCGCTCGCCGCGGTCGCGTCGATGCTCTCCTCGACCCAGACGCCCAGACCGAACGTGCTGTACCCGATGACGGCCACGGTGAGCACCAGCTTGCCCAGAACCCACCAGTAGCGGGCGATTCCCCACGGCGTCACCAGACACAGCAGCACGCCACTGGCCAGGGCGGCGAATGCGAGCGGAATGACGAGGAACAGGTCGATCCGGTCGATCAGGTGATAGCAGGTCCGCCGGACCTCGGCCGAGGAGGTGTAGTCGGCCGTCATCGCCAACACGACGTTCGCCGCGCCCGCGCCCATCCAGCCGACCGACACCGCCACGTGGATGAACACCAGCAGCTGACGCGTCCGCTTGCCGACCCTCGACTTCCCGGCCCGCGCCGCCATCCGTCACATCCCCGCTCGCCGACGCCGTCGACCATCAAGTTCTTGATGCTCACCGAAGCGTAGCTGCTAGCGTCCGACCATGCGCGACGACGAGCAGGAGTGGTCCGAAGCCGCGATCGCCGCGCTGCCCGCATGGACCCTCGTGCAGGCCTACCACGTGATCGCCCGCCGGTTCTCGGCCGCGTTCGCCGACGCAGGCCTCGGCCCTACGCAATTCGGCGTGCTCGCCACCCTCGCCGCAGCCCCGGGCCTCGGTCAGGGCGAACTCGCCCGCCGCAACCTCGTGAGCCCACAGAACATCGGCGAGCTCATCGCGTCGCTGGAAGCGCGAGGGTTGGTCGAGCGCCCGGCGAACCCCGGCCGCGGCAGGCGCCGCTCGGTGCACCTCACCGAGACCGGCCGCCACACGCTGCGCCAGATCACCCCCGCGATCCGCAAGATCAACACGCCGGAGTCGCTCGGCCTCAGCGCCACCGACGCCGCCGAGCTCAACCGGCTCCTGCACCTCGTCCGCGCCAACGCGTC
>DASWUV010000070.1:0-6240 GCA_036401495.1 Pseudonocardia sp.
TCGCCGCTGAGCACCGCGGTGCCCGTCCAGTCCGGGTGGGTGAGCAGCGCGCGCAGGGAGACGGTCACGGTGTCACCGGGTCGCACTCCAGGCCGAACGCCCGTGGCCCCGCGTACGCGCGCCGCTCGGGCGTCGACCCCCACCACGGCGGCCCCGCCAGGACCACCACCGTGACGTCGTCGCCGACGCGGAGGGCGTCGACGGCGATGGGGGCGGCCGTACGGCGGTCGAGCACGCAGAGCAGGTCGGGGCAGCTCGCCACCGGCTCGCCGTCGAGCAGGGCGAGCAGGTACTCGTTCTCGGCCTCGACGCGCAGGACGGGGCCGCCGTCGTCGACCACGGCGATGCCCGCCCGCCCGAAAGTGGCCGAGGCCTGTCGGGCGATCTCGACCGTGCGGCCCTCGGCGAGCACACGCCCGCCGAGCGCGTCGGCCACCTGCGCCGACGTGGGCTTGGGCGGCAGCTCTGCGTGGGCGCGGCCCAGCCGCAGGGCCCGGGCCATGGTGCCGAGGCACGAGTCCCGCGCCACCGTGGACGCGGGAACGGGGGCCAGCGCACCGCCTGCCCAGCCGCCGCCCTGTGCGACGAACGCCCGCGCCACCCGTTCGAGGGTGATCGCGTCGACGTCGTCCACCAGCATGGTGCCGCCGCCCGGCTCGGCCAGGGCGTACGGGGTGAGCGGTCCGCCGTCGGCCGCGCGGGTGAGCAGGTCGAGGCGGGGGAACGCGCGGCCCATCAGGTCGGCGTCCACCAGCGGCAGGCCCGTGGAGCACGCGGTGGCCACGGCGAGCGCCCCGTTGACCCCCGCGGCCTCGTAGGGCATCAGCGCGTGCGGCGTGACGCCCGTCCAGCGGGTCAGCGCGGCGACCGCGTGCTGGATCTCCGCGCCGCTGGGCAGCTTCTCGGTGAGCACCCGCGTGCCCCCGAGCATCCCGACCGCGACTACCGGAGCCTCCCCGAGGTCGTCGGGATCGACCAG
The DNA here is from genome assembly GCA_036401495.1 of Pseudonocardia sp. Lineage (GTDB taxonomy): Bacteria > Actinomycetota > Actinomycetes > Mycobacteriales > Pseudonocardiaceae > Pseudonocardia. Next base: position 980 of record DASWUV010000070.1, read on the forward strand.
CGTCAGCGGGGTGCGGGCCAGCGCGCGGCGCAGCGTCGGGGCGAAGATCGCCGGGTCGCCGCCCCCGCCGGAGCCGAGCAGCCCCATGCCGACGACGAACGCGTCGACGTCGTCGGCGCCCAGCAGGGTCATGGGCGGATCGTTCCAGATCAGCCGACCGGCACCGCCTGCTCCACCGGGTGGAACTCCTCGTCCAGTCCGAAGCAGGCAGGCCCGAACACCGCGAGCGCCTCCGGCGTGCGCATGATCGGCGGTGTCGAGATCCCGACGACCACCACCCGCTGCCCGTAGCGCAGCGCCTCGCTCGTGATCGGCTCGGCTGAGTCGGCTTCCACGACGCAGATCAGGTCGGGGACGATGCAGGTGACGACGCCGTCGACCGCGGCCGTGAGGTTCTCGTTCTGGAAGCGCGTGACGAGCGTGGACGTGCCGTCGAACGAGGTGAACCGGGCGCGGCCCCGGGTGAACCCGCCCTCGGTGCGGCGCTCCACGTCGGCGACCTTGCCCGCGAACAGCACCCGCAGGTGGGTGTAGATCGTGCCCGCCAGCACCTCGGTCAGCGCGGAGATCGGGTCGCGCAGCTGCTCGCGGGCCTCGCGCACGGCCCGGCCGATGGTCAGGGCCAGCGACAGCGTGCGGGGGACGGCGGTGCGCTTCACGGCGGCGCCGTCCATGGCGTAGTCCGCGATGAGCGCGGCGCCCCCCATCCGGATCGCGGCGCCGCGAGCGAGCCATTCCATGCGCTCGTTGTCCGCGCCGGTGTCGATGAGGACGGTCTCGCCGTGGTCCCCGGCCACCACCATCGGCGATCCCGGCACTCCGTAGACGCCGAACGTCTCCATCTGCAGCTCGGGAAACGCGCGGCCCATGCCGTCGGCGTCCACCACCGGCAGCCCGGTGGACGCCGCCACCACCAGCGGGATCATCGAGTTGATGCCGCCGCACTCGATGGGCATCGTGGCGTCGGCGGTGCGGCCCAGGTGGCGCTCCAGCGTGCGCAGCGCCGTCACGGCCTCGTCCCCGCGCGGGATCTTCTCGACCATGACGGTGGGCGCGCCCATCATCGCCGTCGGGATCACGAAGGCGCCGTCGGCGATCTCGTCCGGGTCGAGCACGGTCACCGGGCCGTGCTCGCGCATGGCCGCCTCGACCATCATCCGGCCGACGTAGGGGTCACCGCCGCCGCCGGTGCCCAGCAGCGCGGCGCCCCTGGCCAGGTCGGGCAAGTCGACGGGGGTGAGCAGCCTGCTCATGCCGTGCCTCCGTTCCAGCGCACCGGGTCGGTGTCGTAGCCGAAGTAGCGGGGGCCGACCAGTGCGATGCCCCCGGGGGATTGCCAGCGCTCGTCGGCGGGCGCGGCCAGCACGCACACCCGGTGGCCGAACCGCAGCTGCTCGGTGGTGACGGGCTCGCCGGTGTCCGAGTCGAGCACGACGATCAGGTCCGGCGTGGTGACGATGGGCTCGCCGTCCCGCCACGCCACGAGGTGCTCGTTCTGGAAGTTCAGCGTCAGCGCGCCGTCGGGGCCCGTGATCGTGGCCTCACCTCGCGCGAAGCCGGTCGTGGTGCGCCGGGCGACGTCCACGACCTTGCCGGTGTGCACCACGCGGCCGCCCAGCGCGGCGCGGACGGCGTCGACGGGGTCCTCGAGTCGGGCGCGGGCCTCCTCGACCGCGCGGCCGATCGCCGTGCACAGGCTCAGCGTGCCCGCCGCCAGCGCGCGGGCGGCCTGGGCGCCGGTCATCACGTAGTTCGAGATGATCGCCGAACAGCCCATCGTGATCGTCAGCGAGCGGGCGAGCGACTCCGACCAGTGGTTGTCCACCGTGGACAGGACGCCGGTGTTGCCCTTCTCGTCCGCGATCGACATCGGCGTGGCCGCGATCCCTTCCAGGGTGGGCAGCACCATCTGCAGCTCGGGGAACGCGCGGCCCATCCCGTCGCCGTCGACGAGCGGCAGCCCGAGCTGGGCGGCCGCCACGATCGGGATGGTCGAGTTCACGCCGCCCGCCTCGATGCACGCGATGTGCGTCGGGGTGATGCCCAGGTGGCGCGTCAGCGCGGTGACGGCGTGCCCGATCAGCTCGACCGACGGCGTCTTCTCCACCATGACGGTGGGCGCGCCCATCATCGCGACCGGGACGACACCGGCGTCGGGCGGCAGGTCGGCGGGCGCCACGAGCGTGACCGGCCCGTACTCGCGCAGCGCCTGCTCGGCCAGCAGCCTGCCGACGTAGGGGTCGCCGCCGCCGCCCGTGCCCAGTACGGCGGCGCCGCGGGCGAGCGCGGGCAGGTCGTGCACGGTGACCTCGGCCAGCCTTTCCATGACCGACGTCATGCGCGCGCCGCCGCCTTCTCGATCCGCAGGTCGCCCACGGCCTTGCAGCGGATGCGGGTGGCGTTGCCGGGCAGGTAGGGGATGGGCACCTCGTCGAAGTCGACGATCTCGACCGTCGCCGGGTCGGCCCCCGCCACCACCGCGCGGTCCACAGCCTCCTGCCGGGCCTCGTCGACGACGGCGCCGCGGCGGCCGGGCTCGATGGCGAAGACGCGGTCCACCTCGCCTCCGACCTGAGCGATCGCCGCGCCGATGGCGTTGGCCACGGCGAAGTTCTCCGGCCGGTGGACGGCGCCGAAGCCGGGCAGCTCGTCGGGCAGCAGCACCGAGCCGCCGCCCACCGCGACCACGGGCAGCGGGTCGGCCGAGACGCGCATCCGGTCGACGACGTCGGCCACGTCGACGGCGATCCGCTCCAGCGCGGCGGCGACGAGCTCGCGGGGCAGGTCCGCCACCCGCGCCGGGTCGCCGATCGACGCGCGCCCGGCGCCCACCGCGATGTCGGTGGCGGTGAGCACGTCGCCGCCGAACACCAGGGCCTGCTCCGTCAGCCGGTAGCCGACCGACGCCGGACCTACCGTGACGTCCGCCGCGCCGCCGCGGACCCGGCTGCCGCCGCCGATGCCGACCGACAGCACGTCGGGCATGCGGAAGTTCGTGCGGATGCCCGCCACGCTGACTTCGACGGTGGCTTCGCGCGGGAAGCCGCCGGTGAGCACGCCGACGTCGGTGGTGGTGCCGCCGATGTCGACCACCGCGCACGTGCCGAGACCCGAGAGCACGGCGGCGCCGCGCATCGAGTTGGTGGGTCCGGACGCGAACGTGGCCACCGGGTAGCGGCGGGCGAAGCCGACGTCCATGAGCGTGCCGTCGTTCTGGCTCAGGTACAGCGGAGCGGTGATGCCGTGGCCCTGCACGGAGGCGGCCAGCCCGTCGACGATGCCCGCGGCCAGCTCCCGCAGCGCCGCGTTGATGATCGTGGCGTTCTCGCGTTCGAGCAGGCCGACGCGGCCGATCTCGTGCGACAGCGAGATCGGCACGTCCGCGCCAAGCTCCTCGGCCACGATCTCCGCGGCCCGCACCTCGAACTCCGTGTTGACCGGGGAGAACACCGACGAGATGGCCACCGAGCGGACGCCGTGCGCGGCCATGTCGGCGGCGTGGCGGCGCAGCTCCTCCTCGTCGAGCGGGGAGATCGGGCGGCCGTCGAACTCGTGGCCGCCGTGGGCCAGGTAGGGGCGCCCGGCGATCGCCTCGACCAGCCGCGCGGGCCAGTCCACCATCGGCGGCAACGAGGCCGTAGCGGGCAGGCCGAGCCGCAGGGCCGCCGTAGGGGCCAGCCGGGTCGCCTCCACCAGCGCGTTGATGAAGTGCGTCGTGCCGATCATGACGGCCTGGACGTCGGCGGGGGCGAACGCGTGCTCGCGCTGCAGGGCGTCGAGGGCGGTGACGATGCCGGACGTGACGTCGGCCGTGGTCGCGGACTTCACCGCACCCAGGAGCGTATCGCCGTCCATCAGCACGGCGTCGGTGTTGGTGCCGCCGACGTCGATCCCGATCCTCACGCGGTCACCTTCTCGTCCCTCGGCGAGGCGAGGTCGGCGGTGGCGCTGACCCCGTAGCCGCGGACCCAGCCGAGCTTGCCCGCGACCGCGTAGAACACGAACCCGGCGACCAGGGAGTTGATGCTGGGCAGTCCCCATGCGACGAACCCGCCGAGCAGCGCCGCGACCAGCCAGATCACCAACGTGGCGGGCACCCACGTCGGCGCGCTGTCGGGGACCGTGCCTGCAGCGCGGCTGCGTTCCAGGTCCGGCCGCCACCGCTTCACCACGAAGTACTCGGCGATCATGATCCCGGCGACCGGCGGCACCGCGACGCCGAGCACGGTCAGGAAGCCGACGAAGCCCTCGAGGATGCCCAGCGCGGCGAGCACGCTGCCGACGATGCCCAGCACCAGCGTGGTGACCCCGCGGTTGACCCGCTTGCCGAACACCGCGCCGACGAAGTTGACCAGCCCCAGCCCGGAGCTGTAGAGGTTCCAGTCGTTGATCTTCAGGGTGCCCAGGATGATCACGAGCGTGCCGACCCAGCCCACCGAGGACGTCACGATCGTGATGACGTCGGCGGAGCGGACGGCGTGCGCCAGCAGCACCCCGGCCAGGCCGATCACGTACTCGCCGATGGTGAAGCCGACCACCGTCTGCTTGACGACGTCGGCGTCGGAACGGTTGAAGCGCGTCATGTCCGCGGTGATCACGGCGCCGACGATGAACCCGCCCGCGACGAGCGTGGTTCCCTGCAGGAGCGTCAGCTCAGGGCCCGGCGGAGGAGCGGTGACGAGCGCGCGCACGTCGTGGCCGAACAGTTCGCTGCCGATGGACCAGGCGACGAGCACCAGGAACGCGGGCACCGTCACGTACGCCACCCACTGCATCGAGCCGAAGCCCCACATCACGATGAAGGTCACCACGAGCCCGAACAGCAGCGACCAGGCCCAGCTGGGCAGCACCCCGACGAGGCTGACCAGCGCCTCCGCGGACACGCCCGACTGCACGCCGAACCAGCCGATCAGGCTGATCGCGATCGCGAGGCCGACGACCGCGCTGCCGCCGTGCCCGAAGCCTGTCCAGCGCGTGAGCAGGGAGGTCTGCAGGCCTTCGCGGGCGCCGATGATGCCGACGCCGATCGAGACGACCTCCAGGATCACCGCGCCGAGCGTGAACGCCCAGAACGCGGTCCAGAAGTGCATGCCGAAGCCGAGGGTGGAGCCGAGCAGGAACTGGCTCAACGCCGACACCTGGCCGAACCGTTGCACCGCGACCGACCACCACGAGTAGCGCGCCTCGCGGGGTACTCGGGTCAACGCGTAGTCGTCGACCCCCACGTGTCCTGCGGCCATCGCGACCTCCTCCTGGTGTGG
>DASWUV010000071.1:0-41588 GCA_036401495.1 Pseudonocardia sp.
GCATCGTCGATCCGTTCGCTCTGCCTGCGCAGCAGCAGCGTCTCGGGCAGGAACTCCTCGCCGGACCGTCCACGCTAGTGCCTCGTCAAGGAAGGTTGGTGCTGAACCTTTCTTGACGGGGCGCTAGCAACCAATCGGGCGATATCGGCCCCAGATGGTCTTGCTTCTCGACGCACAGGCCCCGCATCCAGCGCAACATCAGCCCTAGCCCTACGCTGCCGCCACGCCCCGTATGGGGTTCGCCTCGAAGGAGAATGACATGATCGTCCTGGGTTTGGTTTTGCTCGTGGTCGGGTTCCTGCTGCACATCTCGATTCTGTGGACCTTGGGGATCATCCTGCTGGTCATCGGCGCCATCCTTGCGATTCTCGGTGGCACCGGGCGCATGGTCGGCGGCCGCCGCCACTGGTACTGAGCCGATCACCCGGTCCGAGCGCAGCTGCGCTCGACGCCCCCCTGCCGCCCGACCCGAGCTTCGGCTCGAGTCGGGCGGCTCTCGGTTACCCCGGCAGCAGCCGCTAGGCGAGCGTGAGGTGTCCGCAGGCCCGCTTACGGGAAGGATGGGGGTATGAACGATCTCCGCCCGACGATCTTCGTGCTGTTCGGTGCCACCGGCGACCTGGCGCGACGCATGGTGCTGCCCGCATTCGCTGCGCTGGCCGTGAACGACCTGATGCCCGAGAAGTGGGTGCTGGTGGGCAACGGCCGCAAACAACAGGACGACGCGTGGTTCGCCGACCACGTGCGCGACGTCCTCGACGACGAGACGCAGTTCGCCGCCGTACGCGACCACCTCCTGTTCGCGGGCAACGGCTTCACCGCCGACGACGCGGGCGACCTGCCCGACACGATGGCGAGGGCGCGGCAGCTGACCGACGACGACGCCCTGGTCGTGCACTACATCGCGCTGCCGCCCTCGACGTTCGAGCCGTACGTGCAGGCCCTCGACGCGCACGGTCTCGCCAAGGGGTCGCGGGTGGTGTTCGAGAAGCCGTACGGCACCAGCTCTGCCGCGTTCGAGCATCTGGAGGGGGTGGTGCGCGGCATCCTCGACGAGGAGCAGATCTACCGCCTCGACCACTTCCTCGGCAAGGAGGCGACGCAGAACCTGCACGTCCTGCGCTTCGCGAACGCGATCATCGGCGACGCCTGGTGCAACACGGTCGTCGAGCAGGTGCAGATCGACGTGCCCGAGACACTGGATATCGACGACCGCGCCGAGTTCTACGACGCGACCGGCGCCACGCTCGACATGGTCGTCACCCACCTGCTCCAGGTCGCGGCCGAGATCGCCATGGAACCGCCTGCTTCCCTGGCGCCGGGCGAGCTGCTGGACGCCCGCGAGTCGGTGATCGCCAACTTCCGCCCCATCGACCCGTCCGAGGTGGTGCTGGGGCAGTACGAGGGCTACCGCGACGTCGAGCACATCGCCGCGGACTCCGAGACCGACACGTTCATCGCGGCGCGGATGTGGGTCGACACCGAGCGCTGGGAGGGGGTGCCGTTCCTGCTGCGCACGGGCAAGCGGCTCGCCGTCTCCGCGCAGCGCGTCACGCTCCTGCTCAAGCCGACGGGGGACGGCCCCGTCGCCGACCCGCCGTCGACCGCGATCAGCCTGTCCTTGCAGGGGGCGGGCGAACTGGACATCGAGGTGGTCACCAAACGGCCCGGCCTCGAGCTCGCCCTCAGCACCGGCACCGCCGCGCTACCGCTTTCCCACGGCGAGGGCACCGACCTCCCCGCCTACGCCACCCTGATCCGCGACGTCCTCAAGGGCGACCGCTCGCTCTTCACCTCGAGCGAGGGGTTGGCCGCCACCTGGCGGACGTTGACTCCGTTGCTGGAGCACCGGCCGAAGGTCCTGCCGTACGCACAGGGCTCGTGGGGCCCCGAGGCCGCGGACGCACTGCCCGGCCCCGACGGCTGGCACCTCCAGCGAACGGATCGAGCCTGACCGCAACCGGTCAGTCCGGCGTCACCGAGATCACGACCTTGCCCAGCGTGTGCCCGGACTCGATGCCCCGAAGGGCCTGGGGGGCATCGTCGAACGGCACGGTCGTGAGAATCTTGGGATCGACTTTGCCTTCGGCCATCAGCTCGGCCACCGGCGCCGCGGCGGCGCCGGTCGCCACCAGGAAGACGCCCCCGGCCTCCGCGACGCCGGGGTCGGCCAGCGACACGATCCGGGCCGGGTCCTTGGCCAGCGTGGCGACATCGCGCAACGAGCTCCCGCCGATGACGTCGAGCACCGCGTCCACGCCGTCGGGCAGCAGTGCGCGCACCTCATCGACGACGGGGCCCGCGTCGTAGCGGATGAGGGTGGCGCCGACGCTCTCGGTGATCTCGCGCTTGGCCCCGCTGCCCGTGCCGAACACGGCGACGTCATGGTCGCGGGCCAGTTGGGCGGCCAGTACGCCCACCCCGCCGCCGACCCCGTTGATCAACAACGTCTCGCCCGCGCTGAGGTGCAACGCGTCGAGGGCCTCCCACGCCGTGGAGCCCGCGATCGGGACCACGGCGGCGGCCTCGAAGCTCAGCTGCGGCGGCTTGGCGACGCAGGACGACGCGAGCAGCACCGCGTGCTCGGCGTAGGTGCCGTGGGCGGGTGCCGCCTTGCCCAGGACCTGGTCGCCCTTGCTGAAGCTGTCGACGTCCGAACCTGTCGCGATGACGACTCCTGCCGCCTCCGCGCCCAACACCAGCGGGAAGTCCGGGGTCGCCGCCGGATCGGCCATCGCGCCTTCACGGACCTTGGCGTCGACGGGGTTGACCCCGATCGCCCGCACCTCGATAACCAGCTCACTCGGCCCGGGGACGGGCACCGGCCGGTCGAACCACGTCTCGGTCTCGGGGCCGCCGTATTTGCTGTAGCCGTACGCCCTGCTCACAGATACCTCCATCGTGGACACGTGCTCATGACTTCCCCATGATCGGCGACGGCGAAACGAAGACCTGGTTCAGCAGTACCGGCGGCGTGGTGCAGGCCCCGAGCAGCGCGCCGCCGTTCCGGTCCAGCGCGGCGGCTGCAAGGTCGCTGCAAGGTGGTCGGATTTGACTCCGACATTGCTGGTTGCGCCCAGCTCTGGAGGGGAACTGGGTGCAACCAGCTGATTTTTTGGGTACAGGGCCGCCATGACGGAGTTCCGCAAGGGTGACCATGTCGTCTGGTCCAGCCACGGTGGCGAGGCCGAGGGCGTCGTCGAGAAGAAGATCACCGAGGACACCGAGGCGGCAGGCCGCACGGTCAGGGCGTCGCCCGACGAGCCGCAGTACCTCGTGCGCAGCGAGAAGAGCGGCGGCGAGGCGGTGCACAAGGCGTCCGCACTGCGGCGGAAGTGAGGCACGCGGCGGACGTCAGCTGAGCACGCGGTCCAGGGCACCGCGCAGCTCGACCATCGAGTCGAATACGTCGCGGGCGCCCGCGTCGCACAGCTCGGCGTCGGAGAACCCACCGCTGCGAATCGCGTATCCGACGTGCCCGGCCTTCTTCGCGGCGACGAAGTCCCACACCGAGTCGCCGATGACGACCGCGTGCTTGCCGCCGACCTTCTCCACCGCGACGGAGATCAGGTCGGGCGCAGGCTTCGTGTGGGAGACGTCTTCGCTGGTCGTCCACGCGTCGGCCAGGCGGTGACCGTCGATCAGTTTGAGGTAGGTCTCGATCTGGTCGGGGTTGCCGGAGCTGGCCAGCACCACCTTCAGGCCGCGGTCATGCAGGTCGCCGAGCACCTCCTGCACCCCGTCGAAGGGAACGATCTCCGGCAGCAGCGGGGTGAACTCCTCCGACCATGCGGCGCGGGCGTCGTCCCCGTGCGCCTCCTCGAAGTCCTTCCCCGCCACCGCACCGACGAGCTGGTCGCCACCCATGCCGATCGCCCGGTGCAGTTTCCACACCGGCAGGGTCACGTCGAAGCGGCGGAACGCGCGGAACCAGGCCAGCGCGTGGTGGTAGTTGGTATCGACGAGCGTGCCGTCGATGTCGAGCACCGCGGTGTCTGTCACAGTCGCAGGTACCCGCACGGCGTCGTTCGAACCACCGCTCCGCACGGCTGATCCCGGCCCCAGCTCTTGCGGCGCGCAAAGGGGCGTCCTTCACTAAAGGGATGTCGAGCAGCGAAGCCCGAACCGCCCAACAGCACGGCACCGGTGTGCGGACCGTTTTCGGTCATCCGATCGGTCTCGCCAACCTGTTCGGGGTCGAGCTGTGGGAGCGCTTCTCCTTCTACGGGATGCTCACCATCCTCGGCTACTACCTGTACTACTCGCTCGAACAGGGCGGGCTGGGGCTCCCGCAGGGCACCGCGACCGGCATCGTCGGCGCGTACGGCGGGCTGGTGTACCTGTCCACCGTGCTCGGCGGCTGGCTGGCCGACCGCGTCTTCGGCATGGAACGCATGGTGTTCTACGGCGGGGTCGTGGTGATGTTCGGGCACATCGCGCTGGCGGTGCTGCCGGGGCTGTCGGGTGTCGGCGTCGGACTGGTGTTGGTCGCCTTGGGCAGTGGCGCGTTGAAGGCCAATGCCTCATCGTTGCTCGGCACGCTCTACGACAAGGGGGATCCGCGCGCCGACGGCGGGTTCACGCTGTTCTACCTGGGGATCAACCTGGGTGCGTTCGTCGGTCCGCTGATCACCGGACTGCTGCAGACCGGGCTCGGGTTCCACTACGGCTTCGGGGCCGCCGCGGTGGGCATGGCGCTCGGACTGACGCAGTACGTCATCTACCGGCGCAACCTCGGAGATGCGGGAAAGCAGCCGCCCAACCCGCTGCCGCATAACGCGTGGATGAAGGCGGCCGGGATCGGCGTCGTCATCCTGCTGGTGATCGTGGGCGTGCTGATGTCCGGGCTGGTCACGCTGGCCAACCTCGCGAAGGTGACGACCGCGGTCATCGTCTTGGCGTCGATCGGGTACTTCGTCGTGCTGTTGACCAGCGACCGGGTTACCGCGCAGGAACGCGGCCGGGTGCGCGCGTTCATCCCGCTCTTCGTCGCCAACGTGGCCTTCTGGTCGTTGTTCCAGCAGATCTTCACGGCGCTCGCGGTGTACTCGGACGAGCGCATGGACTGGAACATCTTCGGGTGGACCGCCCCGTCGTCGTGGATCGGCTCCGAGGAGCCCGTCTGGGTCATCCTGCTGGCTCCGTTCTTCGCCCTGATGTGGACGAAGCTGGGCAACCGCGCGCCGTCCACGCCTACCAAGTTCGCGATCGGCGTCATCGGCATGGGCGTCGCGTTCCTGCTGTTCCTGACCATGGCGGGGGGAACGGGCAAGTCGAGCCCCGCGATCGTGGTCTGGCTGATCCTCGCCCTGTTCGCGATGTCGGAGCTGATGCTCTCGCCGATCGGCCTTTCGGTGACGACCAAGCTCGCCCCGGACGCGTTCCGCGCGCAGATGATGGCGCTGTACTTCTTCTCCGTGGGCATCGGCACGTCGCTGTCCGGAGTGCTGGCAGGCTTCTACTCTCCGGACAACGAGTTTGCCTACTTCGGCATCAACGGCGCCGTCGTCATCGTCATCGGCCTTGGCTTGGCTGCGGCGAGCCCGTGGATCCAACGGCATATGTCGGATGTGCATTGACCTCGGCGGCCTCGGGCCAGCGCACCGGGGCCGGGCCGAACGCCCGCTCGGCCGCTCGGATGACGGCGCGGGCGATCACGAAGTTGCCGAAGGCGCCGATGAGGACACCGACGCCCAACGGCAGCGCCCTGCCGAGGGCGAGCACGCTCTGCCGGACGATGTAGCGCTTGACGAACCAGCGGGTCAGGCTGGAGTTGAGGGGCCCCAGCCTGGTCAGCGGCAGCGTGTTGGCGATGTCGTTGGCCCAGTCGCTGGACTTGCCGGTGACCTTGCGCAGCGCCGCTTGGCCGTTCTCACCCATGACCACGGCGAGCACGAGGGCCCGGCGACGTTCCGGCGTCTCGGTCGGCAGGGCGTGGATCTCGGCGACGGCGAGCGTGTAGATGACCGCGGCGTCCAGCGCGGCGAGCGCCTCGGCGCTCGCGGTGGCCAGTGACACGACGGTGCCGATGGCGGGGAGGATCGCGATTGCGCCGCCGACGCTGCCGGTCGTGACCACCGCGAACTGGTAGCTGCGACCCAACCAGCGGATGACCTCGTCAGGGGAGGCCTGGGGGTGTTTGCGACGGTAGGCGGCGACCCGACCCGCGATCAGCGGCTGCTGTTTGCGCAGGGCACGTTCGATGCCCGCTTCGAGCATCTGTCCCCGTACACCGCCCGGGGCCCGGCCTGCCGTCGGCTCGGTCGACACCTGCTGCTTGCTGCCGCCTGCCGCGGACCCACCCCATCGCACCATCACGCCGCTCTTCCTACATGTCGGCGGGCTCGCGCGCTCATTCTGTGGCGGGGACTCCCGTGTGGTCGACGTCGTCGTAGACGCGGACCGCGGCGAGCAACCCGGCGCGGTCGCGTTCGAAGACGATCATTCCCGCCTGCGGCGGCAGCTCGTCGCTTCCCCAGCGGACGCAGTTGTATTCCAGGGCGCACCGCACGCCGTCGTCGGTCACGGCGCAGGGCTGCAGACCGACGCCGCCCGCGCCCAGATAGCCGGTGAAGAACGCGCGCAGCGCACCGCCGCCGCGGTGGACGTGGCGGGTGCCGAGCGGCTCACGGAAGTACCCGTCCGACGCGAAGGTGCGCGCGATCGCGTCGGCGTCGCCTGCGTCCAACGCGGCGCAGTAGCGGCCGACGACATCGCCGGGGCGGGCGGCCGCGGAGGGCAATATCGCCGGTCGGACGTGGTGTCGTCCATCGACGGGCCACTGGCTGCAGTAGGTGCGGAACACCACCGACCGGTCGTCGGGGCACTCGGCGACGACCGCCACCGGCCAGGCCAGTTCGCCGCCGCGGCCGCTCAGGTGGGCCAGCGTCTCGACCACGGCCCGGCCACCGGTGCACGTGGCGCCCGTGGTCTCGATCCGGGCCCCGCGCTCGGCCAGCCAGGACTGGTTGCGCCGGACGAACAGCCGCAGCGCCTCGTGGCCGCGGACCTCACCGGCGCGGGGGTCGTAGACGACCACCTCGCCGGGCCACAACGTTTCCAGGCCGCTCGTGTCGCCGTCGTTCAGCGCGGTGAAGTACTGCGTCACCGGATCGGCCCGACCGGCGGCGCGCGTCTGCCTGCGCACGAGTTCGACGGCGCCGACGAAGTCGGGAAACCACGGCATGCGCTATCGACCCTCAGCCGAGCTGCTGTGCACGGGCCAGGCCCGCCATCTGTGCGTCCATCGACCGGCTGGGCGGCGGCATGTCCGCGATCTGCATGACGAGCGCCTTCACGGCGGAGTCGTAGATCCCGGAGAAGCTGGGGAAGGGCTGGATCGTGTCGCTCAGCACGGCGAGGGGGACGTGTGCGCGGATCGCCAGCGTCGCCTGCTGCAGCCACTCACCGGCCTCAGGGCCGAGGGCGTAGGCGCCGGTCAGGCGCGTGCCGTCGCTGAGCAGCGTCAGGAATCCCGGGGAGTCGGCGTAGGCGTGGGTGTAGGTCGCGGTCCTGGGCACGTCGGACAATGCGGTGGTGGCGCTGTACTCCGCTTCGAGGGCGCCGACGGCCGCGGCCTGCGGATCGGTGTAGGTGACCCGCGGAACGGCCTCGTAGTTCGCCGGGTGGAGATCACCGGCGATGTTCGCGGCGACGACGTCACCCTCGTACTCGCCGACGTGGGTCAGCGGCCAGACGCCGGTGACGTCGCCGATCGCCCACAGCCGGTCACCGGCGCGCAGGTACTCGTCGACGTGGAGGCCGCGCGGGTCGGCCTCGACCCCGACGGTCTCCAGGCCGATCCCCTCGACCCGTGGGCGGCGACCGGTGGCCACCAGCAGCCGGTCGCCCCGCAGCTCGGGTCCGCCGTCGAACTGCAGGACGAACTCCTCGCCGTCGCGGCGCGCAGCGGCGGCGTGCTCGCCGAGCCGCAGTTCGATGCCGTCCCGGCGCAGCGCCACGCCGAGCGCGTCGCCCAGCGGCGCGGCCTCGCGGGGAAGCACCCGATCCGCACCCTCGACGATCACCACTTCGCCGCCGAACCTGCGCACGACCTGCGCCAACTCCACGCCCGCCGATCCGCCGCCGAGCACCAGCAGCCGCCGCGGGACCGCCTTCATGCTGGTGGCCTCGCGGGTGCCCCACACGCCCTCGAGCCCGCGCAGGCCCGGAAGCGGCGGGACGATCGGATCGGCTCCGGTCGCCACGACGACGTGCTCCGCGGTGTGGGCGACGCCGTCGACCTCGACCACGCCGGTGCCTGCCAGCCTGCCGGTGCCGCGCAGCAGGGCGATGTCGTGCTGCACCAGCCAGCGCTCCTGCCCGGCGTCGGAGTAGTCCGACACCATGAAGTCCCGCCAGGCCAGTGCGGCCTCGACGTCGACCTGCGCGTGCGCGCCCACGTCGAGGGCACCCTGCACCGCCTCGCCGGGGCGCAGGAGCGACTTCGAGGGGATGCACGCCCAGTACGAGCACTCGCCGCCGACGAGCTCGCGCTCGACCACCGCGACGCGCAGCCCGCGTGCCGCCAGCGCGGCCGCGCAATGCTCGCCCGGCGCCCCGCCACCGAGCACGATGACGTCATAGTCGTTCCCGCCATGGGTGGTCACGTCCGCAGCTCCCTGGTGTGGTGTCAGCACGACCGTGCCGCACCCGCCTCGGCCTCGCACCAGGGAGACACCCTGGGAGGCACGGGCCGGGGCCGGGGCGCCGACCGCGGCGCGGTGCGCGGGCGACGTCCTGCGCGCCAGGGGGTTGATCGCGTCGAGCTGTACGACACGGGTGCGTCGACCCCCACGGTGTGCGTATCGCGACGATCACCACCCGGACGCCCGCGGGTGGACGCGCGTCCGCCACGATCTTTTCGTGGCTCAGACCGTCCGCTTCACCCTGGACCCCGACGCCCGTGCGGGACTGAACGACCTCCGCGCGCGGATCGCCGCCGCCGGGATCGCCGTCCCGTCCGACGAGCCCGGCGTCACCGTCGCGGCAGCTGCGGCCGTGCCCCCCGCCGCGCGGGCCGCCGTCGACGCGGAGCTGCGCCTGCTCGCCATCCCGTCGATCTGGCTCGCCACGCTCGGCACCGTCGCGGGGCGCCCGGACGAGTTGGTCCTCGCCGCCGTCGTCGACGCGGAGCTGCTCGCCGTCCACGCCGCGGTGCACGACGCACTGGCCGGGCGGGTGCGCAGCCCGGTCGCCGCCTACCTGCCGGGGACGTGGCTGCCGCACTGCGTGCTCGCGACCGCCCGACCGGCCGAGGCGTTCGCCCTACTGCACCCCGTGGACCCGATCCGCGCACGCGTCACCGCCGTGACCTCCTGAACCCGCTCACACACACCCCGCGGGGTCGACACACACGTCCCGCACTGTGTGCCAGTTGCGCACGGTGTGTGCGAGCGGCCGCAGGACCGCCCCGCTATTCGCCGGTGCCCTGCTCCACGTGCCCACCGAACGCCGTGCGCATGGCCGAGAGGAGCTTGTCCGCGTAGATCGCCTCGCCGCGGGAGCTGAACCGGGCGAACAGCGCGGCCGAGAGCACCGGAACCGGCACGCCCTCGTCGATCGCCGCCTTGACCGTCCACCGACCCTCGCCGGAGTCCGAGACCCGCCCGGCGATGCCGTTCAGCTCGGGGTTGCCGTTCAGCGCGCCTGCGGTGAGGTCGAGCAGCCACGAGGAGACCACCGAGCCGCGCCGCCAGACTTCGGTGACCTTGGCGATGTCCAGGCTGTACTGGTAGTACTCCGGCTGCTCCAGCGGGGTGACCTCCGCCGAGTGGACCTGCTCGCCCGCGCCGCTGTCCGCCTTGGCCAGCACGTTCAGCCCCTCGGCGTAGGCGGCCATCATCCCGTACTCGATGCCGTTGTGGACCATCTTCACGAAGTGGCCCGCTCCGGGGGGCCCGCAGAGCAGGTAGCCCTGCTCCTCGGGGGCCGGGTCGCCGGTGCGTCCCTGGGTCCGGTCGATCGAGCCCAGTCCGGGGGCGATCGAGGCGAACAAGGGCTCGCAGTGCGTGAACGCCGTGTCGGTGCCGCCGATCATGAGGCAGTAGCCGCGCTCGAGGCCCCACACCCCGCCGCTGGTGCCGACGTCCATGTACTCGACGCCTTGCTCCGCGAGCACCTTCGCGCGGTCGTAGTCCTCGCGGTAGTTGGAGTTGCCGCCGTTGATGATGATGTCGCCGGGCTCCATCAGCTTGCCCAGCTGCTCGACCACCTTGTCGGTGATCCCCGCCGGGATCATCACCCAGGCGACCCGCGGCGTCTCCAACTTCTGGACGAACTCCTCGAGCGACTTCGACCCCTCCGCGCCGTCGGAGACGAGCTGGGCCACGCTGTCCGGGTTGGTGTCGTAGGCGACGGCCGTGTGCCCGTCGCGCATCACCCGGCGCAGGATGTTGGCACCCATGCGGCCGAGGCCGATCATTCCGAGCTGCATGTGTCTAACCTTCCGTAGTGCGCCTGCCGCGGCTACCCCGACACGATCTGGCACGGCAGAAGTTACGGCTTTCTTCCGGTGCCGGCAGGCCGGCGGCCGATTGCCGTCACCGGACGGGCGTACTGTCGCCCGCATGTCGCTCTTCGACACCCCGATCCCCGCGCTCGACGGCGGTGCGCTCCCCGAGCTCTCGGGCCAGGCCGTCCTGGTCGTGAACGTCGCCTCCCGCTGCGGTCTCACGCCGCAGTACGAAGGCTTGGAGCGGCTGCAGGAGCGCTTCGCAGGCCAGGGCTTCACCGTGCTCGGAGTGCCGTGCAACCAGTTCGGGGGCCAGGAGCCCGGCACCTCCGAGGAGATCGCGACGTTCTGCTCCACGACCTACGGCGTGACCTTCCCGCTCACCGAGAAGATCGACGTCAACGGGCCGGGGCGGCACCCGATGTACGCGACCCTCACCGACACGCAGGACGCCTCGGGCGCCGCCGGTGACGTCCAGTGGAACTTCGAGAAGTTCCTCGTGGCGCCGGACGGGAAGATCCTGGCCCGCTTCCGGCCGCGCACCGAGCCCGAGTCGGACGAGGTCGTCGAGGCGATCACGGCGGCGCTGCCCGGCTGAGCGTCGCCCCGTCGAGGGCGGGATCGCCGTCTACGGCGCGGGGACGGTCGTCGGCGGGTTGGTCACCGTCGCGGCGGCCGCCGTGGTCGGCGCCGCCGTCAGCGTGGCGCCTGCGGTCGGATCCACCGTGGCGGGCACCGAGGTGGCCGCAACAGTGGTGGCGGGAGCCGAGGTGCGCGCGACGGGAGCGGTGGTCGGAGCCTCGGCGACGACCGGCGCAAGCTCGGCCGTCGGCGCGGCCACGACGACGGGCCTGGGCTTCGGCCGGAGCGCGGCGACCTGCGGCTGCGACGTGGACGCGGCCTTCAGGGCAGGCAGCGCGGCCGCGCCCGGCACGATGAAGGGAACCACGTTGCCCAGCCCGACCGACGTGGCGACGTCGGGAACGGCGAGCGCCACGCCGACGATCCCGATAAAGCCGATCGACAGCAGCGCGATCAGCACGCCCGCGAGCCGCAGCAACCGCTTGCGGGTGCCGCTGTCGTCGACGAAGACGGGAGCTTCCCCGGCCCGGACGACCTGCGGGGTGGGCGCGGGAGCCAGCAGCGCGCCGGGCACGAGGACGGTCGCCTCGTCCGCGGGCAGCGGCGCCGTGGGGTTGGCCCCGCGGGGGAGGTGCACCGTGACCTCATCGGGCAGGGCAGGCGGTCCGACGTTCCGGCGGCTCTGTTGCACCGTTCTCAGCTCCCGATGGGCCTGCGCGTCGGTACTCGGCGCCGCACGGGCAGGATGCTCCGCCCGCAGTGGAGTCGTCAAACACCCTGACGGTGTTACCAAACGGCCGTTGGCGGAAGCGGACGGGAATCGAACCCGCCTGACCGGGATACCCGGCCACGTCGGTTTTGAAGACCGCGGGGGCCACCAGACACCCAAACGCTTCCGCCGGGGATTCTGGGGGACGGGCGTCGCCGCGGGCAAGTCGACGGCACCTGATGCCCACCTCGGCTTCACGTTACGTTCGACCGGATGTAGATGGAGTGCACGTTGATCACGTCAGGATGCGCGGTGTGACAGTCAACCCCGTGGGTGAGACGCCAAATGTGGGAATTCCGCGCCACTTGGCGGCGGAGATGACGCTAGGTGACCAGCAGGAGTGGCTGCGTCGCTACCTGGACCGGCACCGGGTCAGCAGGCGCACGGCGTTGAAAGGCGGCGCGAGCGTCCTCGCCGCACTGGGGGCGGTCACCGCGCCGTGGGCGCTCGCCGGGTGCGCGCAGGCTGCGAGCACACCCGTCGGCGTGCTCGGGCGGCGGCTGTCGTTCGGGGTCGACCCGACCGCCCAGATGGCCGTCGCCGCCGAACTGACCGCCAAGCCCAACGGCAATGTCGTCGTGGACGTGGGGACGGGCACCGACTACGGGCAGACCGTCAACGCCGAGATCCGCGAGCTGGTCAGCATGGTCCCCCAGGCGGACGGCAGCATCAGGGCCGCCGACCAGTTCTTCGTCCACGCGCTGGCCGACAAGCTCGCCCCCGGCGGGACGTACCACTACCGGATCCGGCTGGCCGACGGCACGGCCACCCCGGACGCGGTGTTCACCACCGCCCCCGCGAAGGGCACGGCGCCCTTCACCTTCACCGCCTTCGCCGACCAGGGCGTCAACACCGACCCGACGCCCGACGGGCAGACCGGGTTCAGCGACAACTACTACAAGCCCGCCGACACCCGGCGCACCGCCGCGCCCTCCGACGCCATGGTCGCGCTGATCACGGCGGCCAAACCCGCGTTCCACCTGCTGGCGGGCGACATCTGCTACGCCGATCCCAGCGGCAACGGGTTCCCGGTGAAGAGCGCCGCGCCCAAGACCTCTGACAAGGGCTTCGACAGCTTCGACCCCACGGTGTGGACCCAGTACTTCGGAGTGATCGAGAAGAGCGCGGCGACGACGCCGTGGCTGTTCGCCACCGGCAACCACGACATGGAAGCGCTCTACGACAGCAACAAGGCAGGCGGCGCCGCGCACGGCTACGCGGGGCACGCGGCGCGGCTGGACCTGCCGCGCTCCGGCCCCAGCGCCTGCCCCTCGGTCTACTCGGTGGTCTACGGGAATGTCGGCGTGCTCAGCCTCGACGCCAACGACCTGTCCCAGGAGATCCCGACCAACGCGGGTTACAGCGGCGGCGCCCAGCTGACCTGGCTCGCGCAGCGGCTCGGTGAGCTGCGGGCCAACCCCGACGTCGACTTCATCGTCGCGTTCTTCCACCACTGCGTCTACGCCACCAGCAGCACCCACGCCTCCGACGGCGGCGTGCGCGCGGCACTCGCCCCGCTGTTCGACAAGTTCAACGTCGATCTCGTCGTGCAAGGCCACAACCACCAGTACGAACGCACCAACCCGATCCGCGGCGGCGTCTCCACCATGCAGGCCCCCGACGGCGCCACCGTCAATCCTGCAAAGAACGGCACGACCTACATCTGCTGCGGCTCGGGCGGGCGCCCCCGCTACGGGTGGCAGCCCGGCGAGAACGACCGCTACCGGGGGTCGGCCGCGGGCCCCGCCACCCCTGTGACCAGCTTCGTCGCGGGACCCAACGGCGCCAAGACGCCCGAGACCGTCGACTGGTCCCAGACCCGCTACCTCGACTACGCGTTCCTCACCGTGCACGTCACCCCGGCTGCGGCCGGGCAGCCCACCACGATGAGCGTGCGCGCCGTCACCGACGCGGGCAGCGAGATCGACCGCGTGGACCTCACCCGCACCGCAGGGCAGACCGAGGTGCAGGCCACCCCCAGTGCCACGCCCTCGTCCTGGCAGACCCACGGGCGCACCGGGCTCTCCGTTCCCGGCCACGTGCTGGTCGGCGTCGCCTAGCCTGTAGTCGTGCTGTGGCCTCGTCCTGTCCCCGTCGTGGGGGACAGGACGTCGGCTGCGCAACGGGCCGCCGACCCTGACGGCTGGCGGTTCCCGGATGCGGCCCGGGAGGCTCTGCACGACGTGGTGCGGGCGCGCCGCGACGTGCGCCGGTTCCGGCCCGACCCCGTGCCCGACGACGTGCTCGAACGGGTGTTGGCGGCGGCCCATGCCGCGCCCTCGGTCGGGCATTCCCAGCCGTGGCGTTTCGTCGTCGTCGATGATCCGGCGCAGCGGGACCGCGCGGCGGTACTGGCTGACGCCGAGCGGCTGGCGCAGGCCGAACAGCTCGACCCCGAGTCGGCGCGGCACCTGCTGGATCTCCAGTTGGAAGGGATCCGCGAGGCGCCCTTGGGCGTCGTCGTCTGTTGTGACCGGCGCGCTCCTGCCGCGGGCGTGTTGGGTCGGGCAACGTTCCCGGACGCCGACCTGTGGTCGTGCGCCTGCGCGATCGAGAACCTGTGGCTGACCGCGCGCGCCGAGGGTCTCGGCGTCGGCTGGGTGACCTTGTTCGCGCCTGCCGATCTGGCCGCGCTGGTGGGGCTGCCCGACGGCGTCGCGACCTTGGGCTGGTTGTGTCTTGGCTGGCCGGACGAGCGGCCGCCCGAACCGGGCCTGGAGCGCGCGGGTTGGTCGCGACGGGCGCCCCTGCACACCGTCGTACTGCGCAACCGTTGGCCCGACGGCGGTGCCGGGGACCCGGTTCCGCCGCCGTCGCGGCTGCGGGCGCCGGACCAGTCTGCGGTCGTCGGCGCCCGCGACGACGCGGACACGGTGCTCACGCCGTTGGGCTCGCTGGGCGTGCTCGACCGCGCCGTGGATCGGGTTGGCGCACTGGGCCACCGCGATCTCAGCGGCGGCACGTTGGTGGTCGCGGTCGGCCGCCACCAGGTGGTCGAGCTGGGCGTCAGCGCGTTCGAGGACACCGTGACCGACGACCTGCTGGACGCCCTGCGGGCCGGGCGGGCTCTGGGCGCGGTCGCCGCGCGCGCTGCGGGGCTGAAGGTCGCGGTCGTCGACGCGGGCGCGAGCACCGGGAACCTGCGTGACCGCGATCCGCTGACGGTGGCCGCGGCCCGGCGCCTGCTGGCCGAAGGTGCGGAGCTGGGCGGCGAGTGGGGCCGGGCGGGCCTCGTGGCGTTGGGCGAGGTGGGGGTCGGCAATACCACGGTGGCGGCGGCGTTGACGGCGGCCGTCCTGGGTCTGGACGCCCGCGAGGTGGTGGGTTTGGGGGCCAACGCGGACAGCGCCATCCTGGCGCGCAAGACCGAGGTCGTCGCCGCTGCTGTGGCTCGGTGGCGCCGTGACCACACCGCACCAGACGCCGCCGCACCTGCTCGTCTGTTGGCGGCGCTCGGAGGTCCGGAGCTGGCGCTGTTGACGGGCGTGGTCGGCGGGGTCGCCCGCGCGGGCGGCGTCGTCGTGCTGGACGGGCTGGCGACCAGCGTCGCCGCCCTCGTCGCCGTCGACGCCGAGCCGGGCGTCGCGGCGCATCTGGTGGCGGGGCAGCGCAGCAGGGAGCGGGCGCATCCGCTGGTGCTGCGGCGGCTCGGTCTCGAACCGTTGCTGGATCTGCGGTTGCGGGCAGGCGAGGGCGTCGGCGCCGCGCTCGCCGCGCAGCTGCTGATCAGCGGGTTGACGCTGAGAACGCACAGCGCCCGCACCGCGCCCTGAGACAGAGCTACGGGGTGAGCACGAGCTTCACACCGGGGCCGCCGCGCTGCCGCTGCCACGCCGTCGCGACGTCGGACAACGGGACCGTGTCGACGTCGACGGCGATGGCGCCTTCGGCGATCTTCTCGGTCAGCGCGAGGTACGCCGCGCGCCGCACGTCGAGCGGAGCGTGGAACACGGCCATGCCGAGGATGTCCAACGCCGCGGACCGGACCGTCGGCGCGGCCAGCTCCACGCTCATGCCCGCGAGCTGCCCCAGCTGCACGAGGCGGGCGCCCCGGGCCGCGGCCCGCATCGCGCCGAGCGCCGGTGCGCCCCACAGCGGGTCGATGATGACGTCGACGCCCCCGTCCACCGCGGCCCGGCAGTCGCCCGCGAGGTCGCCGTCCGGGGTCAGCGTGACGATCGCGTCGGCACCGCGGTCGCGGAGCCGCTCCAGGCGCTCCGGATCACGGTCGGCGGCGATGACGAACCCGGCCCCCAACACCTTGGCCGCCTGCACGGCGACCGAACCGACGGCGCCGTTCGCCCCCAGGACGAGCACGGACTCGCCCGGCTGCACCTTGGCCCGCCACTGCAGTGCGAGCCATGCGGCCATGCCCGTGTTGCCGACGGCCGCGGCGCGCACGTCGTCGATGTCCTCGGCGGGCTCCAGGAGGTCCCCTCGGGCCACGAGTGAACGCTGCGCCCAGGACCCGAACGGCGGCACCGAGGCGTCGAAGAAGACCCGCCGCCCGTCTGCGGTGTGGCCGACCCCGTCGGAGCCGACCACCGACGGCAACGGAGGTGGCCCTGTGTAGAAGGTGCCCGAGGCCTTGGCCAGGTCGACGTGGTTCACGCCCGCGGCCGCGACCTCGACGACGACATGATCGTCGTCGGCCTGCGGCTCGGGGAAGTCCGCGAACTGCGGTGGGGCGCCCAGTTCGGTCAGCACAGCGGCTTTCACGTCGTGAACACTACTTCGCCACGGTGACGGGGTGTCGGTGTGCGCCGAGTTGATCCGAACCGCGACGGCCCCGTCACCGATTGCTGGTCGTGCAGCGGATGCGGCTCGGTCCAACGGCCACGAGCGGTCTTCTTGCCTGCTGCGCTGTGCTGATGATCGGGCTGACCGCTGCCGCGTCGTCACCGGGGACGCCGATGGCCTTTCCGGTGACGGTGGGCCTGCGACTGCGGGTTTTGCAGATGAACCTGTGCAACAGCGGGTTCGCGGGCTGCTACACCGGCCGTGCGGTGGCCGCCGCCGCCGCGGTGATCCGCGCCGAGGCGCCGGACGTGGTCACCCTCAACGAGGTCTGCCAGAACGACATCGCCTCGTTGCAAGCGGCGCTCGCTGCCGGTGCTCACGTCGATACGGCGGCTTCGGTGTTCCAGCCCGCGCTGGACCGGCGCAGTGGTGCCGCGTTCCGCTGCGACAACGGCCAGCCTTACGGGATCGGCCTGGTCACCAGGCGGCCGCCCGGATCCGCGCCGCTCGTGTCCACCAGTGGGATCTATCCGGTCCAGGACGTGCGCGACCCCGAGGAACGCGCTTGGGTCTGCGTGGACGCCGCAGGCGTCGAGGCGTGCACCACCCACCTGGCCAACACCGACGCCGCCGTCGCCGAGGCGCAGTGCCGCTTCCTTTTCGGCACTGTGATACCGGGTGCGCGGGCGGCAGGCGGCCCCGTCGTGCTGGGCGGGGACCTCAACTTGCAGGTGGGTGGATCACCTGACCTGCGGTCGTGTCTACCCGGCGGCGACGGGCGCGCCGACGACGGCGGTGTGCAGAACGTCGTGGTGAGCCCCGAGTTCGGGATTGCGTCGCACAGCGCGATCGGCATGGGTGGGACGACCGATCACCCGGGTCTGTTGGTCACCGTCGCCTAGATCGCGCGGATGTGACGGGCCTACGCGGCGCTCAGCCCAACTTCTTCCGACGCCCCGCCCACCATTACGTAAAGCACCTCGCCGTATTTCCCCCAAAGGCGACATCCGCATTGCCTTCGTGACGCACGCGAAGCACTGTCTCGACAGTTGGTGTCGACGCGGGGCGAAGGAGGCGAAGATGATCATCGACTGTGCTCACTACCGAGATGGGTGTCGGCAGGGCGAAGGGGCTGTGGCTCTGGAGAAGGCCGCCGCGCTGCATCGGGACGGCGGCTTTGTGTGGCTGGGCCTGTTCGAGCCGGGCCCCGAGGAGCTGGCCAAGGTCCGCGAGTCCTTCGGCCTGCACGAGCTGGCCGTTGAGGACGCGCAGACCTTCCACATGCGCCCGAAGGTCGAGAGCTACGAGGGGCCCGTCCAGCTCGTGATCCTGCGCACCGCCCGCTACGACGACGATGCCGAGGAGGTCGAGTTCGGCGAGATCAGCGTGTTCCTCGCGCCGACCTTCGTGATCACCGTCCGCCAGGGCATCGCCAGCGATCTGCACGGCGCCCGGCTGCGTCTCGAACGCCACCCCGAACTCATGGACGTCGGCCCGGCATCGGCGCTGTGGGCGATCCTGGACGCGGTCGTGGACGACTACGGCCCCGTCGTGGCAGGCATGGAAGGTGACATCGACCAGATCGAGGCGACCGTGTTCTCCGGTTCTGCCGCCCCGACGGAGCGGATCTATTCGCTCCGTCGGGAAGCGACCGACTTCTACCGGGCCGTCCACCCGCTGCTGGCCGTGGTGGCGACCGTCGAGCGCGACACCGACCCGCGACTTCAGCCCTACCTGCGCGACGTGCACGACCACCTGCTGCTGGTCAACGAGGAGGTGGCGGCCCAGCGCGATCTGCTCGGCACCGTGCTCGAGGCGAACATGGCGGTGATCTCGGTGGAGCAGACCCGCGTGAGCGTCGCCCAGAACGCGACCATCGAACAGCTCACCATTCTGGCCACGGTGTTTCTGCCCCTGACGTTCGTCACCGGCTTCTTCGGGCAGAACTTCGGCTGGCTCGTCGGGCACATCGACGGGTTCTGGACGTTCCTCGGATTCGGCATCGGCGGCCTGCTCCTGCCGCTGGTTCTGCTGTACCTGTGGCTCCGGTCCCGGCGCGCAGGTCGGTCCGCCTGACCCCGACCGCGCGTGACGCACGCCTCCCTCGTTTTGGTTGCCTAGGAAAGTTATTCGGCTAGAGTTTGAGTTGCCAAGGCAACCAATCGCAAAGGACTCTCGCCATGCTGAAGATCAGCGTCTTCCTCACCCGCCGACCCGGGCTCAGCCACGAGGACTTCATCGCCTACTGGACGCAGAAGCACACCCCGCTCCTCGGGACCCTGTCCCCGGGTGAGGTCCCGGTCCAGCGCTACGTCCAGCTCGAGCCGACCGACGATGCGATCCCCGGCGTGCGCACCGCGACCTACGACGGCGTCGCCGAGCTGTGGGTCGACAGCGTCGCGGACGCCGCCCGCTGGTTCACCTCCGAGACCTACACCACCGTCGTCGCCGCCGACGAGGAGAACTTCCTCGACCGCTCCAAGACCCGGTTCCTGTACGCCACCGAGACCGCCGTCTTCGGGTGAGCGTCGTGAGCTCCATGACGTCGTCGTTCAACGCGACAGAACCCGCCCGCGCCTACGACGACCACCTCGCCCGGGTGCTGCCGCGGGCGCGCGACCAGCGCCTGTGGGCGCCCGCCGACGGCCCGCTGCCTGCCTTGTTCGTCAGCCACGGCGCGCCGTTCACCCTCGACGACCCGACGTGGCTGAACAAGCTCTTCACGTGGGCGCAGTCCCTGCCAAAGCCCAGGGCGATAGTGATCGTCTCCGCGCACTGGGAAGAGGCGCCGGTGGCCATCTCCGGCGCTCGGGCAGGTACGCCCCTCTACTACGACTTCAGCGGCTTCCACCCGCGCTACAAGACGCTGCCGTATGCCACACCGGACGCCACCGACCTGGCGCGGCGTCTCGCGGCGACGCTCGACCGCGCGACGACGGTGCACGAGCACACCGGCCGCGGTCTCGATCACGGCGCCTTCATCCCGCTCATGGCCATGTACCCGGCGGCCGACGTCCCGGTCGTCCAGCTTTCGATGCCCAGCCTCAACCCCGCCGCGCTGCTCGAGCTCGGAGCACGTCTGCGCGCGCTTCGTGAGGAAGGCATCCTGCTCATCGGCTCCGGCTTCATGACGCACAGCTTCGCCGTCTTCCGCCACCCGGCGATGGCCGCGGAGACCGCGGCGTTCGACGCCTGGGCCGCGGATGCGCTCGACCGCGCCGACGTCGACGCCCTCATCGACTACCGGACGAAGGCACCCGGCGCGGCGGTCGCCCACCCGACGCCCGAGCACTACATACCGTTGCTGCTGACGGTCGGGGCCGCCGCCGAGCCCCGCAGCGCGGTCACCGCGATCGACCGCATGGTCATGGGCAACTCCACGCGCTCGATCCAGATGCGCTGAGCCGTAGCGCGCGTCGCCCATGGCGCGGAGCACCCGCGATCGTTCGGTCGTTCCGATCAGTGCGGTCAGAAGTCGGGCCTTGTTCTCGAACGGCGTTGTCGCGACGCTCGACCCCGTCCACTCCACACCGGGAGGTACCGCCGTGACCACCGCTCCCGCCGTCGGTGCGCCCGTCGTCGACGAGCTGACCTGCCGTGACCCCGATGTCGTCTCGCCAGAGGGCAGCCGGACGTGGTGGGCGCGCGGCCGCAACTTCGTGGTGGCGATCACCGAGCTCGCGGCCGCCGACCGCCTCGCCGAGTACGCCGTCGCCGACGAGTACGCGCTGCTCGTCACCGACGACACCGAGGTGACGGTGGAACAGGATGGGGGCAGCAGCGCGTCGGTGGTCGAACCCGCCTTCGTCGTCGTACCCGCGGGGACCAGCGTGGTGCGCGCGGCGGCGCCCGCCACCGTGGTCCGCGTGTTCAGTGCCTACTGCGAGGAACAGCTGCGGCGCGCGGTCAACTACGCCGACGGGGTCGACCCCCGTGCCGCTCCGCTCCCGACGTCCGCCCCCGCCTCCGCAGGCCGGATACGGGTCCATCGCCTGCGCGACGTGCCGAGCGAGGCCGGGCGCCTCGGACGGATCTTCCGCACGACGTCGCTGATGGTGAACTGGTTCCCGGTCCAGATCGGCCCGCGCGAGACCGAGGCCCTGTCACCGCACTCCCACGAGCACTTCGAGCAGATGTCGGTGACGCTCGGGGGAGACTACGTCCACCACTTCCGCACACCGTGGACGCCGCAGATGAGCCAGTGGCGCGACGACCAGCACGTGCCTGTCGGCAGCCCTTCCATGGCCCTGATCCCGCCCACCGTCGTGCACACCACCCGCGCGGTCGGCGAGGGCCGCCACAGCCTCGTCGACGTGTTCGCTCCGCCGCGCGCGGACTTCCTGGCGAAGGGCTGGGTGCTCAACGCCGCCGACTACCCGCGAGCGACGCCGTGACCACCGGCCCGGCACCGCAGCTCGGTGCGTGGGTGAAGCTGCCCGCGCCGGAGAGCATCGAACTGCTCGCGCTCGCGGGGTTCGACTTCGTCGTCATCGACGCGGAGCACGGCGCGATCGACGTCCGCACGATGTCGACGATGATCGGTGTGGCGATCGGATGCTCGGTCGCGCCGTTCGTCCGCGTCCCCGGCATTGCACCGCGCGACGTCCAGGTTCCGCTGGACGCCGGTGCGCGCGGCCTGTTCGTCCCCCAGGTGGACGACCCCTCGCGCGCGCGGGCCGCCGTGGCGGCGACCCGGTTCCCACCGCTGGGTCGGCGCGGGGCGAGCACCTCGGGTCGCGCAGGCGGTTGGGGTCTCGACGACCTGGACGAGTACCTGAAGTCGGGCAACGACGAGGTACGGCTCGTGGTCGCCGCCGAGAGCGCCGAAGCGCTGACCGCCATCGCGGACATCGCCGCCGTGCCCGGCGTCGACGCGGTGTTCATCGGCCCCATGGACCTGGCGGTGTCGAGCCGCCTGCCGCTGGGTGACCCGACTCTGACGGCGCTCGTGCGGGCGGCCGAACGGCGTTGCGTGGACCACGGCATCACGGTGGGGACGACGGCGTCGGGCGACGCGGCGCAGCTGCTGGAGCGCGGGTACAGCTTTCTCCTGCTGGGTGCGGACACGATGATGCTGCGGGCGCACGGGCGCTCCCTCGTCGATAGCGCCCGCGCGACGGGAGCACGGCGATGACCGGCGACCCGGCGTCCTACGCACTCACCCACGCCGAGCTGTCGATGCTGGTGACCGCGCTCTGGTACGAGATCGACCACGGCGACGGCTCGGCGGCGTCCGGGTTCTTCACCCCCGACGCCGAGCTGACGTTCTCCCGCAGGACCTTCCGCGGCACGGCCGAGATCGACGCCGTGTACCGGGCCCGCACCGCCCGCGGCCCCCGGGTGTCCCGGCACCTGCTCAGCAACCTGCACATCCTGCGCCACGAAGAGGGACGCGCCGAGGCCGTCTCGGCGCTGGTGCTCTACGCCTGCGACGGTGAGCCGCCCGTCCCGACCACGGCTCCGGTCCTCGTGGCCGATGTCTACGACCGCTTCGTCCTGGCCGGTGGCTCCGCAGGCGAGGGCCACTGGCTCATCGCCTCGCGACGGATCGAGAACCGCTTCCTTGCGCCCGGCGACGTCCTCGCCGTTCCCACCGAGTGAGGAGACGCTGATGTCCCGCACACCAGGCCTGCACGAGTTTCCCCTGCCGAGTGGACCGGGCACCCTGCCGGTCGTCGACTCGTTCCTGTTCGCCGATCTCCTGCCCGAGGTCCCTGCCTTCGAGCTCTCGGCAGGGCTGCGCCACCACCGCGACCCCTACGTCGGCATCACCGACGACGGCACGCCGCGCCCTGGCCTCTACCACCTCGACGACACGGGCGTGTCCCCGACCGGAGCGGTTGCGGCCGCCTGTGCCTACCTGGAGGGTCTGGCGCCGTATCGGCGGAGCGTCGCCCAGCTGCCGATGAACGCCCCGGAGTGGCGGCTGTGGACCAACGCGGTGCCGACCTGGCACCCCAAGGGCATGCGTCTCGACCGGGTCGCCGACGACGACCGCGAGCGTGCGCTCGCCGTGGTCGAGGCCAGTCTCAGCCCCGCTGGCTACGCCGCGGTGCGCGCCGCGATGACGCTCAACGGGCATCTCGGGGAGCTCATCGACGACTACCGGGACACCCTTACCGAGTTCACGTACTGGTTCACCGTGTTCGGCAGGCCGTCGACCGACTCGCCGTGGGGCTGGCAGCTCATGGGCCACCACGTCGACCTGCACTGCGTGTTCGTCGACGGGCAGGTGGTGCTGGCCCCGGTGTTCCTCGGGGCAGAACCGACGACGGGTACCGGGCGCTACGCGCACGTGCGGGCCTTCGACGACGAGACCGAGGTCGCGCTGGCCTTCCGGCGCACCCTGCCCCGCGACCGCGAGGACGAGTTCCTGCTCGGCTCGTCGTTGCGGGCCGCGGACCTGCCTCCCGAGCTCGCGGGCCCCTGGAACGGCCGCCACCTCGCAGGCGCGGGCGCCGACAACCTCGTGCTGCCGCCGGAGGGGATCGTTGCCGCGACGCTGCCCCCCGAGCAGCGCGACGGCCTGCTGGAGCTGATCCGGATCTACCTCGGGCGCCTGCCTGCCCCGCACGCCGAGCTCAGGCTCGCCCAGGTCCGCGAGCATCTCGGCGAGACCCGGTTCGCGTGGCGGGGCGGGCACGACGACGAGTGCGCCTTCTACTACCGCATCCACTCGCCGGTGCTGCTGGTCGAGTACGACAACCACCCCGGTGTCTTCCTGGCCAACCCCGAGCCTGCCCGCTTCCACGTCCACACGATCGTGCGGGAGCCCAACGGCAACGACTACGGCTTCGACCTGCTCGCCCAGCACTACCGGCGCCACCACGCCGGATGAGCGGCAACGCAGGGCCGGGCCGCTCGGCCCGGCCCTGCGGCGCGTGGTGCTCAGACCAGCGCGGAGACGGTCCGGCGGATGCCCAGCAGTGACTTCCCGTAGATCTCCGCAGCCACCTCGGGATTGAGCACGGCGTGCCTGCTGCCTGCCTCGACGTCGCGCCAGATGCGCTGCAGCGGGTTGGACTCGCCGAAGGTCGAGGCCCCCTGGGCGGAGCACACGACGCTGACCGCCTCCCGGGCGGCGACGGCCGCCACCCCGGCGTCCATCCGCACCCGGGCCCGCGCGTCGTAGTCCGGGTACACCCCGTCCCGGCAGGCCTCGTCGATGTCGGCCGCGGCGCGGTAGATGTGCAGCTGCGCGGAATCGGCCAGCGACGCGGCGCGGGCGGCGGCGAACTGGGTGGTGGGCGCCTCGGCCTGGGTCGGGTAGTCGGTGAGCGTCAGCGACCGCCGCGGAGCCTTCTCCATGAGGATGTCGATCGCGGCGGCGGCGAGCCCCAGCTGCGGCCCGATCAGGACGACGGCCGTGGCAGGCACGAACGGCGCGCGGTAGAGGACCTCATCGGTGAAGGGCGTGCGGTAGCGACCTTCGACGGCGTCCGGGATCGAGTGGAAGCGGTGGGCGGGCACGAAGAGGTCCTCGCCGACCAGCGTGTTCGACGCGGTGCCGCGCATGCCGGTCACGAACCAGGTGTCCTCGACGACCAGTTCCGGCATCGGCACGAGCACGATGCCCACACCGTCCGTCGTGCCCGCGGCGTCGGGCCGGACGACCCCGAGGACCGCCCAGTCGGCGTGGGCGGACCCGGAGGCGGGTGCCCAGCGGCCGGTGACCCGGTATCCGCCGTCGACGACCTGCGCGGTGCCCATCGGGGTCACCACCCCGGCGACCCTGGCGTCTGGAGTGTCCGCCCATACATCGTCCTGGGCCCGGGCGGGGAACAGGCCCACGAACCAGGAGTTGGCGTTGAGCAGCGCGGTCACCCACGCGGTCGAGCCGCACGCCCGGCCCACCTCGCGGCTCACCTCCAGCAGGGTGCGGAAGTCGGTCTCCAGGCCGCCGTAGCGCGCAGGCTGCATCAGCGCGAGCAGTCCGGCCTTACCCAGTGCGGCGACGTTCTCTCGCGGAACGCCGCGCTCGCGGTCGGTCTGCTCGGCGTCGGCCGCCAGCAGGGGCCGCAGCTTTGCGGCGCGCTCGACGAGGTCGGCACGCAGTCCGCGGGCGGCCTCGGTGGTGCGGGGGGAGTCCATCGTGATGCTCATCGTCGTAACACCTCGTGGGTCGTGGGTCGGGTGGGTCGTCGGATCAGGGGACGTCGATCAGCTTGCGAGGGCGAGGCCGGAGTGCGTGCCGAACGTGCGGTGCGCGTAGACCAATGGCGCGGCCCTCGTCGGAACGGCGTCTTCGACGCGCACGAGGAGCAGGACGTGGTCGCCGCCGTGCACATGGCGCTCGACGCTGCCTGCGGTCCAGCCCGAGGGGTCGGGCAGGTAGGGCAGCCCGGCGCGCAGGGACCAGGCGACCCCGTCGAACTTCGTGCCCGTCCGCGGCCCGCGTCGGGCGAAGGTAGCGGCGACCTCCTGCTGGTTCGCGCCGAGGATGTTCACGCCGACCCGGGCGCCGGGCTCCAGGTGCGGCAACAGCCCCGACCCGCGCAGGAGGGCGAAGCTCACGAGCGGCGGATCGAGCGACAGTGCGACGAAACTGGAGACGGTGCTCCCGTGGGGCAGACCGTCGGCGCCGATCGTCGTCACCACGGTGACGGGAGCGCACACGCCGCTCATCAGCTCGACGAAGGTTGCTCTGTCCATGATGGTTGCCTCTCGCGCCGGGTCCGATGGCAACAAGGAGAACGCTTCGGCCGGGGTCGGCGCTTGGTCCGCGAGCGCAAGCTTCCGGCCGGTGGTTGGGCTGGCCGGAGTCCGAGGTCACCGACGTCCCCGAGGTCCCCGAGGTCCCGCCGGGCCCCTACCGCCGGGCGGGGTCCGGTGCGGGCTGCAGTCCGGCGTCGCCCAGCTCGTCGGCCAGCTCCAGCGCGGCCCGGAGGGCGAAGCGGCGGTCCTCGGAATCGTGCCCGAGCAGCTCGTGCGCGCGTTTCACGCGGTAGGTGACGGTGCCGCGGGCGACGTGCAGGCTCCTGGCGACGGTCACGAGGCTGCGTTCGGCGTCGAGGTAGTGGCGCAACGTCGTCCGCAGGGCGTCCATCGACTCGCTGCGCTCGGCGAGCGCGCCGAGCTCGCGCCGCGTGAACTCGCCTGCCGCGACGAGGTTCGTGCTCAAGAGCGCGACGACGGCGACGTCGGCGTAACGGGTTGTCCGCCGCGGCTGCTTGCCTGCCTCCCGGCGCAGTCGCTCGACCCGCTGGGCGCCCTCCGCCTCGATGTGGGAGCGGCGGAAGCCCGCGACGCCGTCGGCGGCCGTGCCGAGGGCCGCGTACAGCCCTGGCCCCGGCATGACCTCGGTGCGCTGCGGAACCGACCCGCCGGCGGGCACGGCTCCCCAGGCCCACACCTGACTCGAAGCGGTCGGCACCACGAGCGTCGAAGTCGCGCCGCGGGACCGGAGCACGTCATTCGCCGCTGTCTGCATCGCGGGCGCCGCGTCCGCGGAGTCCGACCAGAGGACCGCGGCGAGGTGGGTCCGACCGAGGTCGTAACCGAGGGCGCGGGATGCCTCGCCGTGGTCGACCGCCTTGTCGTCGGTCAGCAGAGCGCGCACGGTGCCCGCTCGCGCGGCGGCGACGCTGGTACTCCACGCCTCGTGCTCGGCGAGGTACTCGCGGATCATCGCGTCGGCGGTGCCGTCGACGTAGCGGAACAGCTCGCGCGTGACCGCCGTCAGCTCGCCGACGACCTCCGCCGGGTCGACGAGCTCGGCGCAGGCACGCAGGAACGCCTCTGTCGTCTCCGCCTGGCCGACCCGAACACCGTGCAGCACCTGCTCCAGCGGTACCGCCCGGCGCACGTACTCGCGGATCCCCTCGAGCGTCGCCTCGCTGGCCGGGGCGCCCGCAGGCGACGCAGCACCCAGTGCGACCAACGCCCGCAGCGTCGTCGCCTCGTTGCCCCGACACAACCTCTCGAACGCCGCCGCACCACCTCCCAAGCCCGGCACCTCGTCGAGGATCCGTCCGGCCACCGTGCGCGCCAGCTCGATCGCCCACTGCACCGGCTTCTCGCCGACGCGGGCCACGGCGTCCTCGACGATGGAGCGCGGACACTTCGCTTCCTCGACGCCGACCTCGGCGCGCGGCGAAAGCCCTGCGATCCAACCGCGGTGCGACGTCGTCGGGCCGGGTTGCATGCCGAGCAGCATCCCCGAATCCTCGACCGTCCGCGAGGGCCGCGCCTGCGCAGACGGCTGGTTGCTCAGGAAAGTAATATGGCGGCGTGGCCGATCCCATGCCCCCGTGGCTCGACGCTGATCAGCAGCAGCTGTGGCAGGCGCTGCTCACCGTCGTCATCTCCTTGCCCGCAGCGCTGGACCGCCAGCTGCAGCGGGACGCGGGAATCTCGAATTTCGAGTACAGCGTGCTCGCGCGGCTGTCGGAGATGGAGGACCGCACGGTCCGGCTCGGTGAGCTGGCGCGCGTCACGGACAGCACACTGCCGCGCCTGTCGAAGGTCATGCACCGCTTCGAACGGCAGGGGTGGGTGACCCGCCGCCCGGATCCCGACGACGGCAGGTGCACCCTCGCCACGCTGACCGCCGAGGGTCTGCAGAAGGTCGTCGACAGCGCGCCGGACCATGTCGCCGAGGTGCGCCGACTGGTCATCGAGCCGCTGACGGCCGGGCAGCGCCGCCACTTCGCCGCGGCACTCGAACGCGTCGCCGAGACCGTGCGGCGGGAGCTGGCCGAGGGACGATGACGCCGCGACTGGGCACCCAGTCCGTTCGGGATGCGCACGTGCGGACGGCGCGGTGAACCTGCGCCAGATGGAGTGTTTCCTGGCGGTGGCCGACGAGCTGCACTTCCGCAGAGCGGCCGATCGCCTGCGGCTGGCGCCCGCCAGCGTCAGCGAGGCCGTCGCCGCCCTTGAGCGGAGTCTCGGGGCCCAGCTCGTCGAGCGCACCAGTCGGCGGGTCCGGCTTACGCCGGTCGGTGCCGAGTTCGCGGCCTCGATCCGGCCGTCGATCGAGGCGTTGCAGCGCGCGCACCGGTCGGTGCGACTGCACTCTTTGCGCGAGCGCGACCTCGTGGTCGCCCACACCCCGGAGCTGGGTCGGTTGCTCCTTCCCGGGCTGGTGGGCGCCTCCTCTGGCGACGCTGACGCCCTGCCTTCGTGGCGGCCGGTAGCGATGCACACCCCGGAGCAACTCGCCGCGGTGGCCGAGGGTGCTGTCGACATCGGGCTGTGCTGGTCGGTGCCGGAGCAGCCGGGAATCGCGAGCGTCGTGCTCGGCGAGTTCCCGATGGTCGCGGTGTTGTGGGCAGGCGACGTCCTGGCCGACCACCGACAGGTGTCGTTGACCCAACTCCGGTCGCGGCACATCCTGATCACACCTCGTGACGACAATCCGTACATCGCGAGCCAGTTCGATGCGGACACGACCAGGGTCGGCATCCCTCCCACGTCCATCGAGGAAGTCGACCGGTACGACGAGTTGGTGATGCACGTCGCCACCCGCAGGCACGTCGGGGTCCACCCTGGTCCGATCGCACTGGCCAGCCCGCTGTCGTCCGTGGTGTTCCGACCCATCGCCGACCTCCGCGACACCGTGCGCATCTGCGCGATCAGTCACGCGAACGCGCGCTCGCGACCGGTCGCCGCGTTCGTCACGCAGCTGCGGAGGATCGTCGACGCGCTCGACGTCGCAGGCGCGCTGAGCTGAGGGAGCAGGCTCAGCCGCCCAACACCTCCCGCAGCCTCCGCGCGAAGGCCTCGGGCTGACCTCCGTAGCCGGACGTCGCGTCGAGGAAGCCGCCGTGGTGGCTCGGGAACACGGTGGCCTGCGTGCCGAGCAGCTCTGCGGTCGCCGCCGAGGAGCGGGCGGTGAAGGTGCCGCTCGACTCCTCGCCGACCGCGATCACCACCCGCGTCGGCGCTGCGCGCAGCGCCTCCACGTCGGGCCGGTAGCCGGTGACGGCGAAGGACCGGTCGGACAGGAGCGGGTCGTCGCGGGAGCCGTCGTCCTCGCTCGGCAGGCCGAACATCGCCGGATCGGCGGGTGGCTGGGCGAAGTACTCGTCGGTGTAGGGGCCCTGCCACGACGTCATCGTGATGAAGGCGGCCATGCCTGCGCCCGCCCCCTTGGCCTGGTAGGCGTCGCGGACGGCGTTGCGAGCGCGCTCGGCGGCTTCCGCGTCGGGCACCGACGTGATCAGCGGTGGCTCGTGCGCCACGAGGACGGTCACGTCGTCCGGGTAGGCCGCGACCAGCGCGAGCGCGGTCACCGCGCCGCCGCTGCTCGCGAACATCTCGACCGGCCCCGTGCCCAGTGCCTGGATGACGGCGTGCACGTCGACGGCCTGGATCTCGGGCACGGCGTCGACGCGGCCGTCCTTGCGGGTGCTGCGGCCGATGCCGCGCGGGTCGTAGGTGACGACGGTGCGGTCGGGCAGCTGTGCGGCCAGCGCCCGGAAGCCGCCTGCGTCCATGGGCTGGCCGATCATGACCAGCGGGGGGCGGCCGTCGGCCGTCGGCAGGGGGCCGTGGACGTCGTAGGCGATGTCGACCTCAGGGGTCGCGAGTACGTGCGTCGTCGTCATGCCAGTGTGACCGCGCGCCCGGCCCAAACTCATCGCGCCGAACCGGGCGATGAGTTCCGCCGCCGCCGTGGGTCGAACGGGTATGGAGACCACGAGCGCCTACGCCGACGTCAACGGCCTGCACATGTACTACGAGACCTACGGCGAAGGCACGCCGCTGGTGCTGCTGCACGGCGGCATGCTCACGATCGACCTGAACTTCGCGACCTTGATCCCGACGCTGGCCACGAAGCACCGCGTGATCGCCGTCGAGAGCCAGGGCCACGGCCGCACCGCCGACATCGACCGCCCGATCACCCCGGCCAACCTGGCGGCCGACGTCGTCGCCCTGCTCGACGTACTGAACGTCGAGCGGGCCCACGTCCTGGGCCACAGCATGGGCGCCGCTGTCACGCTGGAGCTCGGCGTGCACCATCCGGAGCGGGTGCGCTCGCTCGTCCCGGTGTCGGGTTCGGTCCGCCAGGACGGTATGCACCCCGACCTCGCCGATCCGTCCCGGTACGCGGAGTCCACCCGGCTGCCGACCGCGCAGGACTTCGCCGAGTTCAGGGAGGCCTACCAGAAGCTGTCGCCGCATCCCGAGCACTTCGACGAGTTCCTCCAGACGCTCTCGGCGTCGAACGCCGACCTGGTGGGCTGGAGTGACGAGCAGCTCGCGGGCATCACCGCCCCCACCCTGATCGTGCTGGGCGACCACGACTTCGTCACGATCGAGCACGCGGGCCGCATGCTCGAGCTGATCCCCGGCGCCCAGCTCGCGGTGCTGCCCGCCACCACACACATGCAGGCGACCCGCCGTCCCGATCTGCTGCTTCCGCTGCTCGCCGCCTTCCTGGACTGAACCTGCGGATCGTCTGCGGCGAGCCGGTGAGCGGGCCCCGGAAGGTTCACGGCCTCCCGCGTGTTGGGCCGAGGGCAGCACGGAAACGCAGCTTCGGCGAAGTCGAGAGGTCCGACACCATGACACGCACTGTGAAGATTCCCGACGCGACGCACCCGATCACCGTCCGGCCCACCGACGCGCGGGTGCGGGTGACCGTCGACGGGCAGCAGGTTGCCGACACGCAGCGCGCGCTGTCCTTGGCGGAGTCGAACTACCCCGTGGTGCAGTACATCCCCCTGGCCGATGTCGACACCACCGTGCTGCGGCCGAGCGACACCACCACGTACTGCCCCTACAAGGGCGACGCCAGCTACTACAGCGTTCAGACGTCCGACGGCGCGACCCACGACGACGTCATCTGGACCTACGAGCACCCCTACGCCGCGGTCGCCCAGATCGAGGGCCACGTGGCGTTCTACGCGGACCGTGCGGAGCTCTCGATCGACTCGTGAGCGCATAGCGCCCATCTGTCCGCGGGCCTCGGAACGGGGCCGCCGTCGCCCGGCGACGCCGGGCGACGCCGCGTCTGATCACCGCCAGACCGACGCCGCCCGCGCGGCCAGGCTGGTGACCATGAACGACAATGCACTTGCAGGCAAGGTAGCCCTCGTCACCGGCGGCGGGCGCGGGATCGGGGCGGCGGTCGCCGCACGGCTGGCGCAAGACGGAGCCGACGTCGCCCTGACCTTCCACCGTGACCACGACAGCGCCAACGACGTCACCGACCGGATCGGCAAGCTCGGGCGGCGGGCGCTGGCCATGCCCGTGGACAGCGCGGACCCGGCCGCGCTGGTCGCAGCCACCGACCGCGTCGCCGAAGACTTCGGGCGGCTCGACATCCTGGTCAACAACGCAGGCGCGTTCCTGCTCGGGCCCATCGACGCGCTCGGGCTCGCCGAGTTCGACACCACCATGGCGGTCAACGTTCGCGCGCCGTTCGTCGCGACGCAGGCCGCGGTGCGGCACATGCGGGCCGGTGGGCGGATCATCACCATCGGCAGCAACGTCGCCGAGCGCGCGGTCTTCCCTGGCTTCACCCTGTATGCGATGAGCAAGACCGCGATGATCGGCCTGACCAAGGCTCTCGGGCGCGAGCTCGGCCCGCGCGCGATCACCGTGAACCTGGTCAACCCCGGGCCCACCGACACCGATCTCAACCCGGCCGACGGGCCGAACGCGGCGACGTTCGGCAGCTTCACCGCCCTCGGCCACTACGCGTCTCCGATCGACATCGCGGCGGCAGTGGCCTTCCTCGCAGGCGACGACGGCCGCTACGTCACGGGTGCGATGATCAATGTGGACGGTGGTTTCACCATCTGAGCCCGGCGAGCGGTGCAGGACGGCGCGCACGTCAGGGGGCCGCGGCAAGCAGCGCACCGAGGTTCCGCACCGCTGGGCCGACCGCCTCGGACGTCTCCTCGACCGTCAACGGGGCGCCGAGCGCGGCGATCGCGGCGATGAACTGGACGACGAGCTCGGCGGACTCGGCGGTCAGTCGGACCGTGCACGCGTCGCGCCCCTGGTCCTCGATCTCCCCGGGGATGGTCGCGTAGACCCGTGCCCGCACCGCGTCGGCCGACAGCCCGACGGTGAGGCGCGCCGTATGCCGGTAGGTCGCGGCCGCGAAGGAACGGACCAGGTAGGTGGCCGCGTCGGGCGCGGGCAGTTCGCGCGGCACGAAGGGGCGGCGGGTGGGCCGCACGTCGGCCATCCGGTCGAGGCGGAACGTACGCCAGTCGTTCCGTTCGGGATCGAACGCGACCAGGTACCACCGGCCGGCGTTGCTGACGACCCGGTGGGGCTCGACGCGGCGGGGTCTCACCGCCCCCGTCCGGTCGCGGTAGTCGAACGCGACCACCTCGGCGTCGCGGCAGCAGGCGGCGACGACCGCCACCACGTCGGGGTCGGCCCTCGGTGTGCCCCGTGGGACGACCGCGGCCGTCGTGCCGGTCAGGGCGGTCAGCTGCGGCCGCAGCCGTGCGGGCAACACCTGCTGCAGCTTCGTCAACGCCCGTAGCGCGCCCTCCTCGACGCCTGCGACCCCACCGGCTGCCGCCGTCGACAGGGCGATCGCCACGGCGAGCGCCTCCTGGTCGTCCAGCAGCAGCGGCGGCAGGTTCCGCCCCGAGATGAGCCGATAGCCGCCCGCGACGCCGGTCGTGGTCTGCACCGGGTAGTCGAGCGCCCGGAGCCGGTCCACGTCGCGGCGGACCGTGCGGTCGGTGACGCCGAGCCGCGCGGCGAGCTCGGCCCCCGACCACGTGCGCCTGGTCTGCAGCAGCGACAGCAGCCGCAGCAGGCGTCCCGGCATGTCTTTCGCCATGCGATCAGCGTGCCTGCGCTTGCGGACATCCGCTGTCCGGAAGGCGTCCTAACGTGCAGGTATGAACCACCATGATGCCCGGACCGTTGCCGAGACCTACTTCCGCTCCTGGAAGGAGCGCGACTTCACGACCTTGCGATCGATCCTCGCAGACGACGTCACGTTTCGCGGGCCGCTGGGCACCGCGAACGACGCCGACGAGTGCGTCGCAGGCCTGCAGGGCCTGGCGAAGATCCTCGACGACATCGTCGTGCACCACGTGTTCGTCGACGGCCAGGACGTGCTGACCTGGTTCGACCTGCACACCACCGGTGCACCGGCCGCCCCCACCGCGAACTGGCAGCACATCGAGGACGGGAAGATCACCCGCATCCGGGTCACGTTCGACCCGCGGGGGCTCACCGGCGGCTGACATCGGCCGGGGTTGCGGCGTTTCGGCGTAAACTTCGCGGTGCAGGCGTGTGGTGCGGGCGGGAGCGCGGTGGCGGGCCAGGGGCTGATCGGCAAGATCGGGTCGGTGAGTACCCGCGTGCGCGGAGGCGAGCGGCCCGGCGAGGTTCGGGTGGTCGTCGCCGGGCTGCCCCACCACTACATCGCCTTCTGCCCCGAGTCGCTCCCGGTGGGGACGAAGGTGCTCGTCATCGGCACGCGCGGGGCGCGCCAAATCGATGTGGAACCCTGGACAGAATGGGCCGCACCAGGCAATGAGGCTGCCGGTCCGACGGAGGCGATGTAGCGATGTTCGGATACCACGTGCCTGCGCCCAACGAGGCGCTGCTGATCAGCGGACGCAAGCAGCGGGGCGCCGACGGACTGCAGTTCAAGATCGTGACGGGGCACGGCGTGTTCGTGCTGCCGATCGTGTCGCGCGCCTCCCGGCTCAGCCTCGCCATGCAGGAGGCCGAGGTGGTGGAGGACTGCTTCACCCAGCAGGGCCTCACCTTGGGGGTCGAGGCCGTGATCGCGTTCAAGGTCGGCGACGACCACGAGTCGATCGCCGCCGCCGCGCGCCGGTTCCAGGGCGACCAGACGCAGATGCCGACGCTCGTCGGCCGCATCTTCTCCGGCCACCTGCGCAGCATCATCGGCAGCATGACCGTCGAGGCGATCATCCGCGAGCAGCAGACGCTCGCCGACGCGATCGTTGACGCGAGCAAGCAGGAGATGGCGCGGATCGGCCTCGCGGTCGACTCCCTGCAGATCAGCAGCATCGACGACAGGGGCGTCGGCTACGTCGCCGCACTGGCTGCGCCGCACCAGGCCGCGGTCCGCCGGGCGGCGAAGATCGCCCAGGCGGAGGCGGACCAGGCCGCCGCGCAAGCCGAGCAGGCGAGCGCGCGCAACCAGGCCGAGTATGCGCGGCAGACGGCCATCGCCCGCGCCGAGTACCAGGCCGAGATCGACCAGGCCGAGCAGCGCGCGGCCCAGGCCGGTCCGCTGGCGGCGGCCCAGGCCACCCAGGAGGTGTTGGTCGAGCAGGCGCTCGTCGCGCGGCGCAACGCGGAGCTGCGGCAGGCGCAGCTGATCGCCGAGGTGGTCAAACCCGCGGAGGCGGAGGCCGAGGCCGTGCGGACGCTCGCGCGGGCGCGCGCCGACGCGCTCAAGATGTCGGCGGAAGCGGCCGCGGTGCAGGGCCGCATCGCGCTCGACCAGAAGGTGATCGAGCAGCTGCCGGAAATGCTGCGTGCCGCCGCCGACGGGCTGAAGGGGGCGAACCTCACCGTCCTCGACGGGGCCGAAGGCCTGTCCGGAGTCGTCGCGTCGCTGGCCGGTCAGGGCATGGCTGTGCTGGACGCCGTCCGCAGCGGGCTGAACGGGACCGTCGGGGCGTCCGATGACGCACCGAAGCAGCAGCCTCAGCGTCGGACGCCGCCGTCGATCGATCAAGGTCCGAGGTCGGTCGCAGGCAAGTAGGCGATCAGCTTCCGGTCAGTCGGTCCACTTCTTCCAGCAGCTTCGCGACTTGGCCCACCACGCTGAAGTTGGCCTTGACGTAGGCCTCGGCGACCGGGCCCTTGGTGTTCTTCCAGTCCTCGTCGATCGCCCGGTTGACGGCGGCGGCCAGTGACTCTGCAAGCGCCTGCCGATCGTCGGTCTCCGGGACCAGCACCCCGACCTCCGGTGTCACGAAGTCGCGCGGGCCGCCGGAGTCGGCGCCGATCACCGGTGTCCCGCAGGCCATGCACTCGATGAAGACGAGGCCGAAGGGCTCGCGGTAGGACGGGAAGCAGCCGACGTCGGCGCAGTTGAACAGCGTGGTCAGCTCGTCCTGCGGTCGCGGCCCGAGGAAGTAGGTCCGCTGGAGGCCGAGCTCCGCCGCGAGGTCGTGCATCTGGACCTGGGCCTCGTGCGGGCCCGAGCCGATCACCAGTGTCAGGATCTTCCGCTCCTGCTGCTCGTAGATCGCCGCGGCGCGGAGGAGGGCGTCGAGGCGCTTCCAGTCGGCGAACTTGCCGCAGAACGCCACCACCGCGTCGAACCCTTCCGGGGGCGCCACCGGCTCGGGCGCCTTGCTGCTGCCCTCCGGCGGCTGGGTCATGAACCCGGCCAGCACCTTCTCCCGGAAGGTGTAGACGTCGGTCGGCTCGGTCAGCCGACGGAAGACCTGCTGGTTGTAGCCGTTGTGCGACAGGATGACGCGTTCGCGCGGGAACTCCGGGAAGATGTTGCCCAGCGCGTCGATCTGCTCACCGGAGATCGACGCGACCACGTCGACGCCGTGCGCGGCGTCGTCGAAGGCGAAGATCCTCTCGTTCTGCATGTAGGGCAGGAAGCGCAGCGGGAACTCGTCGGGCCGGTCGCCGCGCTTCTCGTTCGCGTACATCTTCAGCTCGGTGCCGTGGACGAAGCACAGCAGCGGCATCGTGCCGCGACCGGCGGCGGCCCTGCGCGCGATCACGTCGCGCATCACCACGGTGTTCATGAAGCCGTGGTGGGCGATCGCCAGTTCGAACCGGTCGTCGGTGCCCGCCTCGATCTCGTCGATCCAGTCCGCGACCTCGTTCGTCAGCCGGGCCCGGTAGGCGGCGACCTCGTCCTCGCCCATGCTGTGCCAGCGGTAGTTGCTGGTGGGCGAGATGGACTCGCAGATCGGGATGTCGTGCTCGAGCGCGAAAACGTGCACGTCCTCGTCCTTGAAACGCTGCCGTCGCGAGGGGTACATCGAGTAGCAGCGCACGCCCGGGATGGCGTTGTACGCGTGGTGGTGCGCCTCGTGCAGGATCCCCGAGCCCGGAGCGAACTCCCCGCCCCGCTGCCAGTTGTTGGTGCCGAGCTGAAAGATCAGCCGGTCGCCCATCCTCGTCTCCGTCCACTTCGCTCGTCCGCCGCGGTCACGGTCGGGTGTCGCCCCGGAGGGTAGAAGGACCGCCTCGACGGGAGAGCAGCGCATCGCGCAGGTCCGCCCGACGATGCCGCGCAGCCATTTGCTCGATGCCCGGCACCGGGAAGCTGTCTAGGCTCGCCCGCGTGGCGCACCCGAGGCAACGCATTCCGCTGAATCTCTTCGGCATACCGTTCGGGCTCTCGGGGCTGGCGGGTTGCTGGCTGGGCGCCGCCGCGTACGGGCTGGTGCCCGCGGCGGTCGGGGACGTGCTGATCGTGATCGTCGTCGTGGCCTGGCTCGCCGTACTGGTGGCCTATGTCCGCTATCTGCTGCCCGACCCGGCCGCGCTGCGCCGCGACCTCCTCGACCGCACCGCAGGTCCGTTCGCCGCCCTGATCGTCATCACGCCGATGTTGGTCTGCGCCGAAGGCATCTACCCCTACGCTCCGGCCGTCGGGCTCGTGCTCGTCGACGTGTTCGTGGCGCTGACCATCCTGCTGGGCGCCTGGTTCACCGGTGAATGGATGTTCGGCCCGCTCGAGCTGGACCAGATTCATCCCGGCTACTTCCTGCCGACGGTCGCGGGCGGGCTGGTCGCCGCGACTGTGACGGCCACCGTCGGGCAGGTCCTCCTCGCGCAGGCGATGCTCGGTCTCGGCCTGATCTGCTGGCTCGTCCTCGGCTCGATCATCCTCGTGCGGCTGCTCACGCGGCCCCTGCTGCCGAAGCCGCTGTTTCCGACGCTGGCGATCGAGGTCGCGCCCGCGGCCGTGGCCACCCAGGCGTACTTCGCCATCCAGGGGGACCGCGTCGACATGGGCGCCGCCCTGCTCGGCGGATACGGCCTGTTGATGGTGCTCGCCCAGCTCCGCCTGCTGCCCGCGTACCTCAAGCTGCCGTTCATGCCGAGCACCTGGGCGTTCGCCTTCAGCTGGGCCGCGGTCACGGTGGCGGGGCTGCATTGGCTCCACGACACCGCGCCCGCGGGCCACTCGGTCTACGAGTACGTCCTGCTCGCGGTGATCACCCTGTTCATCGGCGGCATCGCCGTCCGCACGATCGTTGCCCTCGCCGCGGGGAAGCTGTTGCCTTCGGCGCCGCCGCCCGCCGCCGTGCCTGCGGCCTCCTTGGCGAACAGCTGACCGGGCCCCGCGCTCGTCGCGCTCGTCGCTGTCGTGGCCACGACCGCGCATCTGCGCGCGGCCCGACTTCTTGCTGCCTTGCCCCCGGCTTTCCCGGTGTCCGCGGGCTGCGCGGGACCGATCCTCGGCGACGCCCCCGGCCGCCGCCGAGCCGGGTCGAATATCTTGGGTACGCACCGTTTCACCGGACACGAAGGGGCGTTGGCGGCGATGTCGACCGAGACGATCGAGTTCCAGGCGGAAGCTCGTCAGCTGCTGCAGCTGATGATCCACTCGATCTACTCGACCAAGGATGTCTTCCTCCGTGAGCTCATCTCCAATGCGTCCGACGCCTTGGACAAGCTCCGCCTTGCCGCCTATCGCGACAAGGACCTCGACGTCGACACGGCGGACCTGCACATCGCCCTCGAGACCGACCAGGCCGAGCGCACCCTGACCGTCCGTGACAACGGCATCGGGATGACGCGGGACGAGGTCGTCGACCTCATCGGCACCATCGCGAAGTCGGGCACCGGCGAGATGCTCGCGAAGCTGCGCGAGGCTCGCGAGACCGCAGGCCCGGAGCAGGCGGCGGAGCTGATCGGGCAGTTCGGCGTCGGCTTCTACTCCAGCTTCATGGTCGCCGACCGCGTCGAGCTGGTCACCCGCAAGGCGGGCAGCCCGGCCGGTGTGCGCTGGGAGTCGAGCGGCGAGGGCACCTACACGGTCACCGAGGCGCCCGACGCGCCGCAGGGCACGGCGGTGACGCTGCACCTCAAGCCGGAGGACACCGACGACGCGCTGCACGACTACGCGAACCCGGCGACGGTCCGCGCCATCGTCAAGCGCTACTCCGACTTCATCACCTGGCCGATCCGCATGGCTGCGGCCACCGACGGCGGCGAGCCGGAGGTCGTCAA
This sequence comes from Pseudonocardia sp., assembly GCA_036401495.1. Lineage (GTDB taxonomy): Bacteria > Actinomycetota > Actinomycetes > Mycobacteriales > Pseudonocardiaceae > Pseudonocardia. The sequence continues at coordinate 37,668 of DASWUV010000071.1, forward strand.
CTCCCGCAAAGCGTTGTGGGCGCGGTCGCAGAAGGACGTTTCGGAGGCGGAGTACGCCGAGTTCTACCGGCACGTCAGCCACGATTGGCGCGAGCCGCTGGAAACGATCCGCCTTTCCGCAGAGGGCACATTCGAGTACCAGGCGTTGCTGTTCCTGCCCAGCCACGCGCCGATGGACCTGTTCCTACGGGACGGCAAGCGCGGCGTCCAGCTCTACGTGAAGCGCGTGTTCATCATGGACGACTGCGAGGCGCTCGTCCCGGAGTACCTGCGCTTCGTCAAGGGCGTCGTCGACGCGGCCGACCTTTCGCTCAACATCTCCCGCGAGATCCTCCAGCAGGACCGGCAGATCCAGCTGATCCGCAAGCGCCTGGTCAAGAAGGTGCTGTCGACGGTGAAGACGATGCTCACCGACGAGCCGGAGAAATACGCCACCTTCTGGTCGGAGCTCGGTCGGGCGGTCAAGGAAGGCCTGATCTCCGACTACGACAACCGTGAGGCCATCCTCGAGATCTGTTCCTTCGCCTCGACGCACGACGCAGGGCAGCACGAGGCAGGGCAACACGAGGCAGCGCAGCCGACGACCGTGCGCGATTACCTCGCGCGGATGCCCGAAGGCCAGGAGGCCATCTACTACGCGACCGGGCCGTCGCGGTCGGCGCTGGAGAAGTCCCCGCACATGGAGGCGTTCCGCGCAAAGGGGTACGAGGTGCTGCTGCTGACCGACCCCGTCGACGAGGTCTGGGTCGAGTCCATGCCCCCGTTCGAGGAGAAGGCATTCGTCTCGATCGCCAAGGGCGAGGTCGACCTCGGCGGCGACGAGGTCGACGACGAGGCGAAAGCAGGCTTCACCGACCTGCTCGCGTGGATGGGCACCGCGCTGGCCGACGACGTCAAAGAGGTCCGGCTCTCCCACCGGCTCACCGACTCGGCGGCCTGCCTGGTCGGCGACCCCGGCGACCTCACCCCGACGTTGGAGAAGATGTACCGGGCGATGGGCCAGGAGCCGCCGAAGGTCAAGCGGATCCTGGAGCTGAACCCGAAGCACAATCTGGTCACGGCGCTCCGCGAGGCCCAGAGCAGGGCCGACGACGACACCGGGCTGCGGGACACCGCCCACCTGCTCTACGGCATGGCGCTGCTGGCTGAAGGGGGAGAGCTGGCCGAGCCCGCCGCCTTCGTGGCGGTGTTGTCGCGGCGGCTGGAGCAGGCGATGCCCTGAAGGGCCGCTGCGGTTGCGCGCCGCCCCCACCACGGTGAGTCGTGCGATTCGGCACGGTGAGTCGGGCGATTCGGCACGGTGAGTCGGCACGGTGCCGCCGCAGCCACCCGGGGAGGCCACCCGGATTGTCGGTGTGACGTGCTTCTATGGAGGCATGTCGTTCGTGCGTGGGCACTGGCGGGCGTTCGGGTGGGTGCGCTCGCACCGCCGCAGGCCCAACCGTCCCCACAGCGGCCAGCTGGCCCTGCCTGCCCCGTCGGAGGTCGTGATCCCCACCCAGCGCACTCCGGTCGAGGCGCCCGTCGCTAGGCCGGTTCGCCGCTGACCATCCCGCCGGGGGAGGCGTTCAGTTCGCCGAGGAAGTCGGCGATCACCTGCAGTTGAGCGGCGTCGCGGCTGGCCAGCACCGCGCCGGTGTGCGCCCCGTGTTCGGCGTAGTGCGCCGTCAAACGGGCTTGTCCCGCGGGCACCGGCACGACGAGCACCTTTCGCCGGTCGGCCGCGTCCCGCTCGCGGCGCACGAAGCCGCCGCGTTCGAGGCGGTCGAGCACGCCCGTCACCGTGCCCGTCGTGAGCCCCGTCATCGTCGCCAGCTGGCCGGGCGTCAGCGGGCCTTCCGTCGCGAGCAGGCCCAGGAACTGCGAGTCGCTCGGCCCGAGCCCGACGCGGCGCGACACCTCGCTGTTGTGCAGCACCACCCCGGCGATGAACCGGATGAGCCGCGCCAGCACTTCCTCCCGCAGCGCGTCCTCGTCCACCCGAACCTCCTTGACGTTATCTCGTTAGATCGAGATACTCGTACAGACGAGTTACTTGTCCTGACGAGCGAGCTTAACGGAGGCGGCGTGACCACCGCATTGGTGATCGGGGCGGGCGTGGCGGGGCCGGTGGCGGCGATGGCGCTGCAGCGAGCGGGGATACACGCCGAGGTGTTCGAAGCCCACCCGACGGGCGCGGACGAGGTCGGCGCGTGGCTCACGCTGCAGGCCAACGGGATCGATGCGCTCCGGGCCGTCGACGCCCACCGGCTCGTCGCCGACCTCGGCCATCCCACGCGAACGATGCGCTTCGTCAACGGCAAGGGAAAGGTCCTGGGCCGCATGAGCAACGGCCCGGTGCTGCCCGACGGCACCGGAAGCCAGATGGTGAGCCGCAGCGACCTCTACGTCGGGCTGCGCGACGAGGCGGTGGCCCGCGGTGCGGCCGTCCACTACGGCAAGCGCATGGTCGACGCGCAGTCGGCAGGCGGGCGCGTCGTGGTGTCCTTCGCCGACGGCACCACCGCTCAAGGGGACCTCCTGATCGGCGCCGACGGCATCCGCTCACGGGTACGGGAGATCATCGATCCGACCGCCGCGCCTGCGCGCTACGTGCCCGTGCTCAACATCGGGGGCTACATCCCGGACTTCCCGCTGGACACACCGGCCGACGAGTTCCAGATGATGTTCGGCACGCGCTGCTTCTTCGGCTGGACCGCGGCGCCGGACGGCAGCGCGGGCTGGTTCGCCAACCCACCGCACCCGGCTGAGCCCGCCCCCGGCGAGTTGGCCGCGATGACCGACGGGGACTGGCGGACGTGGCTGCTGGAACTGGTCGGGACCGACTACGGGCCGATGCGGGAGTTGATCGCCGCCGCGCCGGGCCCGCTGTCCGGATGGGCGACCTACGACCTGCCGACGGTGAAGCGGTGGCACCGCGACAACATGGTCATCATCGGGGACGCGGCCCACGCGACGTCGCCCGCCGCGGGTCAGGGCGCGGCGATGGCGCTGGAGGACGCCGTCGTGCTCGCCCAGTGCCTGCGTGACGTCGAGGGGGTCGGTCCCGCGTTCGCGGCGTTCGAGGGTCTGCGGCGGGCCCGCGTCGAGCGGGTGGTCAAGGCGGGTGCGCGGTCGAGCAGGTCGAAGGCGGCGGGCCCGGTCGGCAGGGTGATCCGCGACGCGATCCTGCCGATCATCTTCCGGCGCGCGGAGAAGGACGCCGGGTCGTCGCTGACCTGGATGCACGGCCACCACATCGAGTGGGACGTGCCGGTGCACGCGGCGTAGGCGGGTCAGAAGAAGGGCAGGACCGTGCCGACCGGCTTGCCCCCACCCAGCACGGGATCCGCAGGTGGTGAGTCGACGCCCACGGCCCGCAGCAGTGCGGCCACTACCGCGGGCACGGGGCGCCACGAGCCATCGAGAACCTTGAGCGCCAGCGCCCGCCCGTCGGGCATCGCCGCGGCGAAGCTGCCCTCGGCGCCGTTCTTGGCGATCAAGCCCGGTACCGCCAGCATGAGGCTGGTCACCAGTTCGGCGGTGCCGCCGACGTACCACGGATGCGCCCGCATCGCCGTCGCAACGCGATGCTCTTCTGTGGGCACGCGTGCGGTCGCGATCCGGGCGTACGCGCGGGCGATGCCGGTGACCGTGGCGGAGAACCCGGGTGCGCCGCAGCCGTCGACGACGAGGGGGAGCGGGTCGGTGGCCGTCAGCTCGCCGATCGTCGTCCGGATGACCTGTTGTACCGGGTGGGCCTGGTCCCGGTAGGTGTCGGTGTCCCAGCCCCTGGCGACGCAGGTCGCGAGCATGGCGGCGTGTTTGCCCGAGCACATGTGGGCGATGGGCTCCGGACCCCTGCCCGCCGTGCGCCAGGCGAAGGCGGCGTCGGGGTCCTTGGGGACCGCGGGCGGGGTCTGCAGGTCGGCGGCGGTGAGC
>DASWUV010000072.1:0-9758 GCA_036401495.1 Pseudonocardia sp.
AATCCTGCGTGCATCGCCCCCGGCTGACGGAAGCTGCATACGTAGCCGTCGAGTTCCGCCCCGGTGATTGCGTCCTTCTTGAAAGAGAAATCCTGGAACAGCGGGGTGAGGTACTCCCGTTCACGTCCGTTGACGATCGCCTCGGCGTCGGGTCGCCGGGCCAGCCAGACGAACCAGAACACCTGCGGGTTGGCGTTCTGGGCGGACTCCTGGCCGAACCCGGCGGGCGGCCCGGCCTCCAGGTTGGCCAGCCGTCGAACCTCGTCGGGATGGGCTGCGGCGTAGGCGTAGGCGACAGCACCGCCCCAGTCGTGCCCGGCCACGTCGATCGGTCCGACGTGCAACGACTGGACGATCTGGTGGATATCGTCGGCCAGCTGGCCGGTCGTATATCCCCTGTCCGGCCGCGAGGACGCCCCGGCCCCGCGGAAGTCAGGGACGATGACCGTGTGGCTTGCCGCCAGCGTCGGCGCTACCTCGTGCCAGGCATAGCTGTTCTCGGGATAGCCATGAATGAGCACCACGGGTGGTCCGGACCCGGCGATCCAGTAGTGCAGCTGGACACCGTTCGCGTCGATCGTCCGATCCGAGAATCCGCTTCCGAACGGGGGCATACACGGCTCGCCGGGAGGCGGGACCGACGCCGCCGCCGGAGCAGGTGATGTTCCCGTCGACCCGACCGGAGTGGCGCATGCCGTCAGGAGAAGTATAACGCCGACTGCGTACAGCAACGTCGGGGTGAACCGGTGAAAAGGATATCGGGTCATGACGTGACTCCTCGTACAACTAATGGCCCTCGACCGGCCACAGCTCAACGCTGATTTTGTGGGCAAGCGAAGTGGGATGAAACGGCTTCGGCGCGGCGTGTCCGTCGTCAGGTGTTTTCGTATAGGGCCACGGGTCAGTTTCCGAAGAAGTCGAGTAGCAAGGCGGCAACGTCGCCGGGCCGCTCTTCGCTGAGGTAATGCCCGCTCCCGTCGAGGACCTCGCCGCGGAGGTCGTCGGCTGCGGTCCGGAGGTTGTCCGCCACGGCCGCGCCGAAGACCTGCGCCCCGCCGACAGCGAGCACGGGAATCGTCAGCGCCGGCTTGGCGGTGTTGTGCGCAATCTCCCGCCCGACGCCGCGGTAGCGGTCAAAGGCCGAGGACATGGCCCCGGGGCGGCGGTAGCAGCGCAGGTACTCGGCGACCGCGTCCGGGCTGGGGACGCCAGGGGTGGCGGAGAAGGCCGTGTAGAACCAGTCGAGGTAGTCGGGCTCGCGCCCGGCGACGAGCCGTTCGGGCAGCGAGGGGATCTGGTGGAAGGCGGCGAACCAGGGGCCCTCGCGGGCCGTCCCGGCCGCAGTCCATGGCCCGGCGGGCAACGCCTCCAGCACGGCGAGGCGCCGGACGTCGCCGGGATGCCCGAGTGCCCATGCGAAGCCGGTCGAACCGCCCCAGTCCTGACCCGCGACCGCGGCCTGCCCGAGGTCAAGGTGGCGGACCAGCCGGTGCAGGTCGTCGGCGGACGTCGGGACGTCATTCGGCTTGTCACCGGATGTGGAGTCACCGAGACCGCGCAGGTCGACGGCGAGCACGGTGTGCCGCTCCGCCAGGGCGGGCATCACCTCGCGCCAGGCATACCAGGTGTTCGGGAAGCCGTGCAGCAGCACGACTGGGTCGCCCGATCCGCCGATGACGTAGTGCAGCGTCGTGTCATCGATCGCTGCCGTGCGGTGGGCGAACCCGTCGGGCGGTGGCGCGGGTGGTGCCGAGGCCAGCCGGTAGTCGGCCGGGACCGGCGCGTCGAGCGGGCGCCACCGAGTCACTTGCAGCGGGGCGTCCGCGTCGCGCACCAGTCCGCGCGCGTCAGCAAGAAACTGGCGTGTGTGCGGCTGGCCTGCGTGCAAGTCCAGGGCGTCCTGGCTCGCCCAGATCTCGTACCCCACGTACCGGGCGTCGTCGGCCGGGTCGACCCCGACCTCGAACCGCACGACCCCGCGATCGATGCGGTGGGTCGCCTCGACCAAGCGGTCGATCGCCGCCCGCAGCGCCTGTTGGCATCCCGGCCGCGCACGCACCTCGACGACCAGTTGCACCGCTTGTTGCACGGCCATCCCAGGGACCCTCCGGCTCGTCGTGTCGCGGCCTCGGACGACGTCCGGCCACCGAGCAAGTCCTAGCCTTCGGCACTTCAGGGGTCCAACCGGTCGACGCGAACATCAACCGGTCCAGCTTGTCGATGCAGCTCTGCACCCGGGCTACGGTGATCAGGTGGAACGAAATCACCGGCGGAACCTCGACCCGCGATTGATCGAGCCGTTCGTCGTTCTCGGCGATCGCCTGCACTTCGGCAGCGCGTCTGCCGCCCTGGGCATCAGTCAGCAGACCCTGTCCGACCAGATCCGCCGTCTCGAACGCCAGCTCGACCTCGTTCTGTTCACGCGCAACTCCCGTCATGTCGACCTCACGGCCGATGGGAAGCGCCTCCTGGTCGACGCGCAGCACGCACTGTCCGCCTTCGACCGGCTCGTCTACCGCCGCGACGGCCACGTACTGCGGCTGGGCGTGGTGAAGGACTACGGGCCTGCCCTGCCGCTGATCGAGGAGTTCTGTCGGCTGCAGCCGAACTGTTCGATGGACATCGTCGACGCGAGCAGCGACGAGCAACTCGACGCTCTCCGCGCCGGCGCCATCGACGTCGGCATCCTTCGGGTCGCAGGCGCCGCACCCTCGGGCGTGACCGTCGCACCGCTGCAGCTCGAGCCGGTGTTGGTCACTGTCGGACCGGACCACCCCCTGGCAGGCGCCGCGACCATACCCTTGGCTGACCTCACGCGAATCCTCTGTGGCGCCGGACCCGCGTGGGCAGCTCGACGTGAGTGGCTGGACGCCCTTGCGGTGCGCGTCGGTGCGCGCTGGATCTACACCGCGGGATGCGGCCCCAGCACGGTCAACGCGTCGTACCTGGCAGGCGACCGGACTCTCGCCAACCTCGTTCCTGCCAGCAGCACGGCGCCCTTCGTTGCGGCAGGCTGCGCCGTACGCCCACCACGGGAACTTCAGCCCTACTACGCGTGGTCGATCGCGTGGCGATCCCGGGCTGACGAGTACATCGAGGGCTTCGTCCGACACGCCCTCCGCGCACGCGACGCCCGAGGTTGGCTGGAGTTGCCCCTCGACTCGGGCGGGCGCCAGGTCTGGTTACCGGAAAGCGATCCGGCGTTCAGCATCCTTGCGAGCGCTCCAACCTGAGCCGCCCGTGGCCTGGCGCTGTGCGGGATGTCATCTTCCAGCGTCGTTGCGGTGATCGCCGGGGAGGTTGAGCATGCAGTGGTGACCTCCTCGCCCCGTCCGCCGGATGGTGGTGGCCGACCGGATCCGATCGGCGGGACCACCGCGCTCGTTGGCGAGTCCGCCTCCGGCTACCTATTGGACAATGCGCGCGCCGAGGCGGGCGAGCGATTCGTGTGGCTGGCCGAGCTGTTCGACGGTGTGACGCGCGGGCACTTCGATCGGTTGGGGGTCAGAGCCGGCTCGCACTGCTGGGAGGTCGGCGCCGGTGGCCGCAGCATCCCGGAGGCGCTCGCGGCGGTCGTCGGCCCGACCGGACACGTGCTGGCCACGGACATCGACCCGTCGTGGCTGGAGGTGGGCGGCGGGTACGAGGTGCGCCGCCACGACGTCGCCGCTGATCCGCCCCCGGAGCCGGGGACGTTCGATCTGGTGCACGCCCGTCTCGTGCTGGTCCATATACCCGATCGGGCCCGAGCGTTGGCCACGATGGCAGCAGCGCTGCGGCCCGGCGGCTGGCTGCTGGTCGAGGACGCCGATACCGCTCTGCAGCCACTGGCCTGCCTGGACGACAGCGGCCCTGCGCAGCGGCGCGCGAACCGGCTGCGCAATGCGGTTCGGGAACTGCTGGCGCGCCGCGGAGCGGACCTGCGCTTCGGCCGGACACTGCCGCGGGCGCTGCGTGCGGCAGGCTTGGTCGATGTCGCCGCGATGGGCGCTTTCCCGGTAGGCGGACTGGCCTGCGACCGCTTGGAGGCGACGACCATCCGGCAGGTGCGCGGCGAGCTGCTCGCGGCCGGGCTGGCCGACGACGTCGAGATCGACGCGCACCTCGCCGCCATCGACGCAGGCGAGCTCGACCTGACACTCGCGCCGCTGGTCTCGGCCTGGGGACGCCGTCCGGCCGAAGACCCGCGGGCGGCCGGCTAGAGGACGAGTCGGGCCTTCTGCACAACGCCCACCTGTGCGAAGCGCGCACGTCGATGCGCCACCCGAGGGTCAGCTCGCAGCGACCGGCGCCAGCTCGTGCGGCACCGTGGTGGTGCCGGTCTTCAGCTCGATCTGCCTGCCGTGCACCAGAACCGGCACGACGACTCCCGCTGACCCGTCCATCTCGAACGTGATTGCCGCGTGGTCGACGGCCACGCGCAGCAAGTTGCCGCGCCAGCGCAGCCGGAAGTGGATCGCCTTCCAGCGGTCCGGCAGCCACGGCGAGAAGGACATCTGCCCGTGCGCGACCCGGAAGCCCCCGAAGCCGCACACCAGCACCTGCCAGGTACCGCCCGCCGAGGCGATGTGCATGCCTTCGGCGGTGTTGCCCTGGTTGTCGGTGAGGTCGACGAAGGCCGAGCGGGCGAAGTACTGCTCGGCCCGCGACGGGTCACCGACCTCGATCCCCATGATCGCGTGGATGGACGGGCTGAGCGAGGACTTGTGCAGCGTGCGCGCCTCGTAGTAGTCGAAGTTGGCGCGCTTGGTGGCCTGGTCGAAGGCGTCGGGCAGCAGGTAGAGCAGCATGACGACGTCGGGCTGCTTGAGCAGCTGGGTGTCCTCGCAGTTGAAGTGGTGGTAGCCCACGGGGTAGCGGGGCATGTCGTTCTCGTCCCACTCGGTGACCGGCACGTCGAGACGGTCGAAGTAGCCCGTGAACTGCTCGATCAGCCGATCCGGGCGCTGTCGGGGCAGCTGGATCGCGGCGGCGACCGCCCGCCACCGGTCGACCTCCTCGGTCGCCAGCCCAATACGTTCGCTGAGCGCGGAGAACGCGCCTGGCGCGGATTCCTTCAGGTCGTCGTGGACGCGGGCGGCATTCTCCAGGTGCCAGCGCACGAGGTGGTTGGTGAACGCATTGTCGTCGGTGTGGGAGTGAAACTCATCAGGCCCCATCACCTGTAGCAGCGAGTAGGTGCCATCCGCCTTGCGGACGGCTCGCTCCACCCAGAAACGGCTCGTCTCGAACAGGATCTCGGCGCCGCGCTCCACCAGGAACGTCCGGTCGCCGGTGGCTTCCACGTATTGCAGGACGCCGTGCGCGACGTCCGCGGAGACGTGCAGCTCCTCGTCGCGGGTCCAGAACTTGTTGGCGCCGTCGGGGGTGAACTCCGGGCACTCCTCGCGACCGCTGTCGGCCGATTCCCACGGGTAGCGCGCCCCGCCGGTGCCGTTGATCCGGGCGTTCTCGCGGGCCCCGGGCAGCGTGTGGTGGCGGTAAGCGAGCAGGTGACGCGCCGCGTCGGGCCGGGTGTAGATGAAGAACGGCAGCATGAGGATCTCGGTGTCCCAGAACACGTGCCCCCGGTAACCCTCGCCGGACAGCGACTTGGCGCCGATGTTCACCGTCGGGTCGGTGTCGTTCGCGGCGATCAGCAGGTGGTAGAGGCCGAAGCGCACGGCGTGGGTGCTGCGTGAGTCGCCGTCGATGACGCAGTCGCAGTCGGCCCAGCGCCTGTCCCACTCCGCCCGGCTCGCGGCGACGATGCCGTCGAACCCGGTGGCCCTGGCGGTGACGAGCCCGTCGAGACAGCCGTCGCGCACCGTGCCCGCGGACCGGTCGACGTCGCGAGAGGTCCCGATCCGCACGATCTTGTCCAGGCGCAGCGGGACGCCCGGGAACGTGGCACGCCACGTGACCCGCTCGTCGTCGAGGGTGAAACCGCTGCTCGTCGGCGGGACCGACGACGTGGTCGTCATCGCGTAGCCGATCGTGATCCCGCTGGCGATCGTGCGCATCTCCAGGTAGGCGACGTCGTCGTCGGCCTCGCGGGCGGTGCGCTCGAGATGGCGGGTGAGCGCCCACTTCTCCCAGCGCGTCTCCAGCGGGAACGTCGTGCCTGCCGGGTAGAGGGGCAGCCGCTCCAAGTTGCGGCGCCGCCCGTCGAGCGCGCTTTCGACCGTGATCTCGGCGTCGTGGTTCTCGGGGGTGATGTCGATCCGCACCGCGCAGGTGTGCCGGTCGGAGACCGAGGCACAACGAAGGGTCTCGAGCCGCGTGCGGCGGCCCTGTGCGTCGGCGAACACCGTGCGCCGGTGGAGCAGGCCGGTGCGGATGTCCAGCGTGCGTTCGTGCTCGAGCACCTCGGCGTTGCGCACGTCCAAGCGCGACCCGCCGACGTGGACGGCGAACGCCAACCAGTCAGGGGCGTTGACCAGATCGATCACCGGTGAGTCGTGGTCGTCGTAGACCCCGTTGAGGTAGGTGCCCGAAAGGTCACCGGGGTGACCTTCCTCCAACGTGCCGCGCGTGCCGAGGTAGCCGTTGCCCACCGTGCACAGGGTCTCGTAGACATTGGCGCGCGCGGGGTCGAAGCCGGTCTCGGTGACCAGCCACTCCGCGCCCGAAAGTGCCTCACGCATGCGTCGCTCCCGCCACCGGGCCGTAGGTGCGCTCGATCTGGGCGTCGGTCTCGGCGCGCGGTAGGTAGATCGAGAGCGCCGATCCCGCACATCGCTGTGCTCCCATCGCGTTGCCGTACTGGCAGGCCCGCACGATGTCGCGATCGAAGAGGTAGCCGAACGCCATGCCTGCGGCGAAGGAGTCGCCGCATCCCGTCGTGTCGACGACGTGTTCGACCGGGACGCGGGGCACGACGTGCTCCTGCAACCGTCCGGCGTCGTCGAGCTGGTAGGCGACGCAGCCGAGTTGGTCGAGGGTGACGCAGACGGCCTGCACGCCGTGCCGGAGGCAGTGCTCGGCGAACCGTGGCATCTCGGACTCGGTCATCCGCTGCCCCATCGCGGACCCGCCGTCTTCGCCCTCGCGCGGGAACCAGCTGCAGCCCGCCTCCTCGAGGTTCATCTTGAGGATGTCGATGCTGGGCAACCAGGCGTCGCGTTCGACCCACAGACGGTGCTGGCGCTCACCGCCGAGCGTGAGGGTGCTGACGGGGCCGTGCCCGTCGAGCAGCACCACTCCGTCGCTGTGGCTCTTGATGTATTCCAGGGTGGACTGGCCCACCTCGTAGTCGGTGATCGGCACGCAGACGAAAGCCTCGGCGTCGAGGACGAACTCGACGTCCCGCGGCAGGATCGGACTCATGAACCCGGTCTGGCGCTCGTGCCGGGTGTTCTGGTCCGCGTAGGTCAGCTCGACGACGTCGCCGCGGCCGGTGACCGAGCTGATGCCGGTGAGGTCGACGTTCGGCAGCGGGCTGAGCAGCTCCTTGATCAGCTCCTCGTCCTGCTTGCGGACGTGCACGACAGGGCAGATGCGGTCGGTCGGCTCCATCAGCGCCGAGAGCGCCGCCACGGTGTAAAGCGCGCAGCCGTACTTCTCGAACATCTCCCCGCGGTGGGTCACGATGCGGTCGCGGGGAATGGGACCGAGCACGGCGACGGTGCGCATGGGTGATCCTTTCGGGCGGCGGAAGCGGCCCGAGCGTGACCCGTGCTCCCTCCTCGGACCAGGCCTGACCCTACCCAGGTCCCTGTGTCCGGCGCGACAATCCGCCGGTGGCCATCTGGTCGCCCTGGGCTGCGGGTTCTGGCGAACTTCACCTCGTGACGATCAAGAGGCGCTGCCGCGCGAGGATGACCCTCATGTGGTTGGCCAGGACGGGGCGGTACATGGTCAGCGCGGTCATCGCGACCCGCGAAGACCTGAGTTCGCGGCGTGCGGACAACCGGATGTCCGCTTACGTCTACGGCGACATTCTGGTGCTCGCCGCGACGGCCGGGGTGTACGACAGCGCGATCCGCTCCGGTGAGGCGCTGTTGGTGGTCCTGGGCACTGTCGTCTCGACCTACATCGCGCACGTCGTGGCCGACGTCGTCGGAGCGGTGTTCGGCGGCCACCAGGTGAAGGGGGCGGTGCGCGAGGAGCTGCGTGACTCCGTGCCGATCGTGAGTGCGGGCCTTCCGCCGCTGGTCTTGTTCGGTGCCGCTGCCCTGGGGTGGGTGACGCCGGAATGGGCGCAGGCCATTGCGGCGGCGCTGCTCGTGGTGCGCCTGGGCGCGATCGGCGTCGTCTACCACCACCTCACCGCACCTATCGGGTGGGCGCGTGCGGCTTGGTTCGGTCTGCTCGTCGCGGGGGTCGCGACACTCGCTGTCGCGGTCAAGCTCGTCCTGACGCACTGAGCGCGCCACGGGTGGTGGATGTGAACTCGGCGGCCTCGGCGTGCTGTCGCGTCAAGCTCCGTGCGCGGACCACTGGCTGACGGGAACCGCGAGTTGACGTGCATCAGCCGGGCGCGGGCTGCCCGGTGAAGTCGCGGATCAGGTCGGCCACCTCGGTCGGGCGTTGGACGTTGACGGAATGCCCTGCGTCGTCGATGACCACGACCCGGGCTCCGGCCGCGCGGTAGCGGGCGGCGGTGGGGGCGCTGGGGTAGAGGCGGTCACGGCCGCCGAGGATCGCGAGTACGGGCAGGCCCAGGTCGCGGGCCTGCACGTCGAGGGGGAGTGCGGCGAGTCGGGCCCGCCGGTCGGCCAGGACTGTGCGGTACATGCGGGGGTTCATCGCCGCTCGGTCCAATGCGACGCGCTGCGCGTCGTCTGACCCGTGGGCGGCGTGGTGTCCGGGGGCGAAGCCTGCCCGGTTGGAGATGCGGGCCATCCAGGGTGGGGTGAGACGGTGGGTGAGGGTGGCCAGTGCAGGCACCACGGGGAGAAACGCGATCGGCGGGAGTCGTGAGCAGTCGTAGTCGGGCGCCTGGGCGATGATGACGAGTCGCGCGACCTTATCGGTGCGCCGAGCCATGGCCAGGACCACGTCTGCGCCGAACGAGTGCCCGACGGCGGTGGCGCCGTTGGTTCCCAGCCGTTCCAAGACGCCGGACATGGCGCGCGCCTGCGCTTCGGCGTCAAGGTCGGTCGCTGCGCTGGTGGCGCCGTGGCCCAGCAGGTCGACGCGGATCACCCGGTGCCCGGCCGCGAGTTCGGCGGCCACTCGGTCGAACCAGTGCATCGAGCAGGCGAAGCCGTGGACGAGGACCACAGCCGGAGCGTGTTCGGGTCCGTCCTGTCGCACGTGCACGTCGTGGCCGTCGATGCGGACGAGGTCGCCGATCCGTCGTCGCGGGGAGCTCGGCGGGTTCGGCATTGTGGACACGACGATGCCAGGCGGGACCACGCCGTGCTCATTGCGGCGCCGGCCGTGCGCCCATCCCGTCGGACCTCAGCGGCGGGAATGGGGCCCAGTTGGCTACCGCGAAATTGTCCCCGTCGCGGCGGATCTCGGCGGCGGCGTGGCCGGGAAAGTGCGCGGGCACCAGCAGGGACCGGGTGTCGGCTGCCTCGGTGAGGATCCGCAGGCGGGACTCGCGGGCCCTCCGGGGGTCTTCGCAGAAGCAACTGTTGGCGTGCGGGCTGTGGAGCTGTGCAGGGCTGTGGAGCATGTCCCCGACAAACACGGCGCGATCGGAGCCCGAGCGCAGCCGCAGTACCGACGACCCGGGGGTGTGGCCGGGAGTGTGCGCGAGCGTGAGGTTGTCGTCGATCCGGTGCTCGTCCTCCCACAGGGTGGCCAGCCCGTGCCGCAGGATGGGC
>DASWUV010000073.1:0-34719 GCA_036401495.1 Pseudonocardia sp.
GTCGGCCTGCTGGGCGGCGACGCCTTGCCGATAGGGGTCGAGGTCGTCCGGGTTGCCCCCGCCGAGGACGAAGCCGCGGACCCCTGTCTCCTGGTTGACCAGGTCACCGACCAGCACCTGAGCGGACAGCACTGCGGGGCCGACCTCGGCGCCCTGGACGCGGCCGTCGACACGTGGCGCACGACCTTCGCCCAGCCCTCGATCGACAGCTCGCCCAGCACGCCGCCCGCCGCAGAGGGCAGGCTGCTGTTCGACAAGGTGCGGGCCGCCGCACAGAGGTTGCAGACCGACCTCAATGCCGAGCGACTCGGGGCGCGTGCGCGGCTCAACATGGCAGCGGACAACCTGGCCTGGGTGGGCGCGGGCGTGGCGCTGATGGTCGCGGGATTCCTGGTCGCGGCCGGGTTCGGGCTGCGCCGGTCGGTCTTGCGGCCGGTCTCGGCGCTGGCCGCCCAGGTGCGCGTGGTGGCGGCGGGCGACGCGGCGCATCCGATCGTGGCCGACGGGCCGCGCGAGATCGTCGAGCTCGGGGCGGACGTCGACTCGATGCGCCTGGCGATCCTGCGCGACGTCGAGGCCGCGCGGGAGAGCAACCGGGTCCTCGACGCCCAGACCCGCGACCTGGAGCGGTCCAACAACGACCTCGAGCAGTTCGCGTACGTGGCGAGCCACGACCTGCAGGAGCCGCTGCGCAAGGTGGCGAGCTTCTGCCAGCTGCTGCAACGCCGTTACTCCGGCAAGCTGGACGAGCGGGCCGACCAGTACATCGCCTTCGCCGTCGACGGCGCGGAACGCATGCAGCAGCTCATCAACGACCTGCTCTCGTTCTCCAGGGTCGGCCGCAGCACAGCGGCGTTCAGCGACGTCGCGCTCGACGACGTCGTCGCCGCGGCCGCCGCGCAGCTGGAGCCCGCGAGGGCGGACGTCGACGGGACGATCCAGGTCAAGCCGCTGCCGGTGATCCGAGGCGACGCGTCCCTGCTGCGCGCGCTGTTCGTCAACCTGATCGGCAACGGCCTGAAGTTCCACCGGGAAGGGGTGCTGCCCGAGGTGACGGTCAGCGCCCACGAGAGCGGCGATCCCGAGGCCGGGGAGTGGGAGATCACCGTGACCGACAACGGCATCGGTATCGATCAGGAGTACGCCGACAAGGTTTTCGTGATCTTTCAACGCTTGCACGCCCGTGATGCCTATGCTGGCACCGGTATCGGCCTTGCGCTGGCGAAGAAGATCGTGGAGTTCCACGGCGGGCGCATCGGCATCGACGCGCCGCGCGTCGAGCCGGGCACGACGGTCCGCCTCACCCTGCCTGCTCCCCGGGAGAACACATGATCGACTCCGCGGCCCGCGTCATCAATGTGTTGCTCGTCGAGGACGACCCCGGCGACGTGCTGATGACCCGTGAGGCGTTCGAGGAGTACCTGAACAACCGGCTCGACGTCGTCAGCGACGGCAGCGAGGCGCTGGCCTACCTGCGCCGCGAGCACCCCTACGAGGACGCCCCCCGGCCCGACCTGGTCCTGCTCGACCTCAACCTGCCCCGCCGCGACGGCCGCGAGGTGCTCGCCGAGGTCAAGGCCGACCAGACGCTCCAGCACATCCCGGTGATCGTCCTGACCACCTCGCGGGCCGACGAGGACGTGCTGCGCAGCTACCAGCTGCACGCGAACGCCTACGTCACCAAGCCGGTCGACTTCGACGGGTTCATCGAGGCGATCAAGCAGATCGACCACTTCTTCGTCAGCGTCGTCCAGCTCCCGGCGGGAAACGAGGGGTAGCCCGTTTTGCACTTCGCAGGGCCCCGGGCGGGCAACCGCCAGGCGGGGCGAACGTAGGCTGGCCTGCGTGACGACCGTTGCCCCTTCCGACACCGTCGAGAACGCCGCCGCCACCCCCGACCACCTCCAGCCGTACCGCGAGCTGGGGCTGAAGGACGACGAGTACGCCCGTATCCGCGAGATCCTCGGCCGCCGCCCCACAGACGCCGAACTCGCGATGTACGCGGTGATGTGGAGCGAGCACTGCTCCTACAAGTCGTCCAAGGTGCATCTGGCGTACTTCGGGGAGACGACCACGCCCGCCATGCGCGAGCGGATGCTGGCCGGGATCGGGGACAACGCGGGTGTCGTGGCGATCGGCGACGGCTGGGCCGTGACGTTCAAGATCGAGTCGCACAACCACCCGTCCTACGTCGAGCCCTACCAGGGCGCGGCGACCGGCGTCGGCGGCATCGTGCGCGACATCATGGCAATGGGCGCGCGGCCGCTCGCGGTGGCTGACCCGCTGCGGTTCGGCCCCGCCGACGCCCCCGACACGCGCAGAGTGCTGCCGGGGGTCGTCGCGGGCGTCGGCGGCTACGGCAACTCCCTTGGCCTGCCCAACATCGGCGGCGAGGTCGTCTTCGACGCGTCGTACGCGGGGAACCCGCTGGTCAACGCCCTGTGCGTGGGCGCGCTGCGCGCCGAGGACCTGCACCTCGCGTTCGCGTCCGGCGCAGGCAACACGATCATTCTGTTCGGCGCGCGCACCGGGCTCGACGGCATCGGCGGCGTGTCCGTGCTCGCCAGCGAGACCTTCGACGGCGAAGAGTCCGGCGGTGCGTCCGGCGCACCGATGCCCGACGCCGCACGCCGGTCGGGGGCGGCCCGCAAGAAGCTCCCTTCGGTCCAGGTCGGCGACCCGTTCACCGAGAAGGTGCTCATCGAGTGCTGCCTCGAGCTGATCGCGTCGGGCACGGTCGTCGGCATCCAGGACCTCGGCGGCGCGGGGCTGGCCTGCGCCACGTCGGAACTGGCCAGCGCGGGCGACGGCGGCATGCGCATCGAGCTGGACACCGTCCCGCTGCGCGCGGCGGGGATGACGCCCGCCGAGATCCTCTCCAGTGAGTCGCAGGAGCGGATGTGCGCGGTCGTGCGGCCTGAGGACGTCGAGGCCTTCCTGGCCATCTGCCGCAAGTGGGCGACGGTCGCGACCGTGATCGGCACGGTCACCGACGGCGACCGGCTGGTGATCACCTGGCACGGGGAGACCGTGGTCGACGTGCCGCCGCGCACCGTCGCGCACGACGGGCCGGTGTACCGCCGCCCGGTCGCCCGGTCCGACCGCCAGGACGCGCTGGTCGCCGACGCCCCCGACACCCTCCCGCGCCCCGCCGCGCCCTCCGAGCTGCGCGCCGAGATCCTGCGCATGGCCGCGAGCCCGAACCTCGCCTGCCGGGCCTGGGTCACCGACCAGTACGACCGCTACGTGCGGGGCAACACCGTCAGCGCCCAGCCCGCCGACGCCGGGATGATCCGGATCGACGAGCGGACCGGGCGCGGCGTCGCCGTCGCCACCGACTGCAACGCCCGCTTCGTCGCGCTGGATCCCTACACCGGCACGCAGCTCGCGCTCGCCGAGGCCTACCGCAACGTGGCGACGTCCGGCGCGGTGCCCGTCGCCGTCACGAACTGCCTGAACTTCGGCTCGCCGGAAGACCCCCACGTCATGTGGCAGTTCCGGGAGGCCGTGCGCGGACTCGCCGACGGCTGCGCGCAGCTCGGCATCCCCGTGACCGGCGGCAACGTCAGCTTCTACAACCAGACCGGCGACCGTCCGATCCTGCCCACCCCCGTGATCGGCGTGCTGGGCGTGATCGAGGACGTCGCCCGCCGGGTCCGCCAGGGCTTCACCCGAGAGGGCGACGTCGTCGTCCTGCTCGGCGCAACCCGCGAGGAGTTCGGCGGCAGCGAGTGGGCGCACGTCGTGCACGGCCACCTTGGCGGACGGCCGCCTTCGGTCGATCTCGACGCCGAGCAGCGACTGGGTGCCCTGATCGCAGCCGCTGCGGCCGACGGGCTCATCGCGGGCGCCCACGACCTCTCCGACGGCGGGCTCGCGCAGGCGCTCGTCGAGTCGTGCCTGGTCGGGGGCACCGGCGCGGTGATCGACGCATTGCCCGTGCCCGACCCGTTCGTGGCGCTCTTCGCGGAGTCGGCGGGGCGGATGCTCGTGACCGTCGACGACGCCAAGGCGGGGTCGTTCCTGCAGCGGGCCGCCGCCGCGGGGGTGCCCGCCGCGACGATGGGCCGAACGGGCGGCGACGCGCTGGTCGTCGCGCCCGTCCCCGCGCTGCCGCTGGACGAGCTGCGCACCGCATGGGAGTCGACCCTGCCCGCGCTCTTCGGCTGAGCATGTCCGACGGCGCGGAGCTCTCGATCGTGCTGGCCTGGCTCGACGGCGGCCCGGCCCCGGACCGGGCGGTGCAGCGCGCCGCCGTGAAGGAGAGCCTCGCCGCGCTCGCCACCCGCGCGCCGGGGCACAGCGTGGAGGTCCGGGTGCCCCCGTTCGGCGCGGTTCAGTGCATCAGCGGCCCCCGCCACGGCAGGGGCACGCCGCCGAACGTCATCGAAGCCGACCCCCGCACCTGGCTCGGGCTCGTCACCGGCCGGGTGGGGTGGAACGACGCGTTACGCAGTGGACGGCTATCGGCCTCGGGTACCCGGACGGGTGAAGTCCGCGAACTTCTGCCGTTCACCTGACCGATAACTGCAACATTGGCTCGGCGGCGAGCGAGTGACACCCGTGACGGTGGCGTGATCACAAACCGAGGCGGACACTGCTTCGAACCGGACGCGCCGGATCGACGGCGAGGGGGTGGAGCGTGAGCGAACTCGTGAGCTCGTCGTTCGACACAGCAGCGCCGCGGACGCGGCCGACGAGCGTGCGCGCAGCGGGCGGCCGTGCGGCGGCCGCCGCCGTGCGGGCGGGGTCGATCGACGCAGCGGCCCTGCGCATGCTGGCGCAGCGGTGGGCCATCGCCGTGACGCCGCCCCTGAACAGGGCCCTGGTGGTGCGGCGGCTGGCGGCGGTGCTGCGTGAGCTGGCGTTGGTGTTGCGCGCCGAGCCGTTCGAGGCTGCTCCGGCCCGTGCCATCGGCGCCGACCTCTTCGCGGCAGGCCTGTTCACCGACCCGTCGGACGGAGCGGCCAGGGGTGCCGTGTTGGCGTCGAGCCTGCGGCTGCTGCGGGCCGACACCACGCTGGGCGCGATGGGGATCCGCGGGCCCGAGGGCGAGCGGCGGATGCGGACGGCCCTCGACGAGCTGGCGGGCGGGTTCGCCGCAGGCACGCCTGTCATGGGCGCGCCTGCCGCCGCGCCGCCGACCATCGCGCCGCCTGCCATCGGGTTGCCTGCCGCCGGGTCGTCTCCCGCAGGCCCGTCCGTGGTGACCTTGCCTGTCCAGGCGTCCGCGGACCCCCGGGTCACGGTCTACGACCAGGTCCCCCTCGGCATCGCCGTACTCAGCCTGGACGGCCACGTCCTCGCGGCCAACCCCGACCTGACGACGTTCCTGCTGCTCGGCGACACCCTCACCGCGCCCCGCCCGTTCACCGACTTCGTCTACGCCGACGACCTGCCCGAGGTCGTGGAGCGCTACGGGCGGCTGATCCAGGCCGACCCCGACACCCAGCGGATGGACGCGCGCCTCGTCCGGCCGGACGGTGTGATCGTGTGGGTGCGAATCCTCGCCTCGCTCGCCCGCGACCCGCTCGGCAGGCCGTCGCACGTGATCGTGGTGATCGAGGACGAGCCCGAACGGCTGTGGTCGCCTTCGGCGGAGGGCACGGTCGCGGAGCAGCTCGCCCGGCTGCCCGGCGCGTCGCTCACCGAGGACTGGCTGCAGCGGGCCTTCGCGGGCGCGTTTGCCAGGGTGGGCATCTGCGCGCTGGACCTGGACCGCTTCGGCGCGCTCGTCGACGCCTACGGCGCCGCCGTCGGCGACCGGCTCCTGCTCGCCGTGGCGGGCCGCCTGCGCTACGCCGCGGGGGAGCACCTCGCGACGCGCACCGGGAATGATGAGTTCACCGTGCTCATCGCCGATCCCGAGGACGTCGCCGCGGTGTGCCGCGTCGCCGACCGCCTGCAGAGCGCGCTCGCCGTGCCGTTCTCGATCGACGGGCACGAGCTCGTGATCTCGGCGAGCGTCGGCGTCGCAGAGGGAACAGTCGCCCACGGCTGCCCGCGGGAGATCCAGCGCGCGGCCGACGTCGCCTGCTCGTGGGCGACCGCCTTGGGCGGCGGTCACCGGGTCGTGTTCGACCCGCGGCGCGACGCGGGCGAGGCGGCCCGCTACGCGTTGGTGTCCGGGATGCCGGGCGCGATCACGAACGGCGAGTTCCGGCTCGCCTACCAGCCACTGGTCACGCTGCCCGACGGGATGGTGCGCGGCGCCGAGGCGCTGGTGCGCTGGCAGCACCCGCAGGAGGGGCTGATCGGGCCGGGGCGGTTCATCGGGCTGGCCGAGCAGAGCGGCGCGATCGTCGCGCTCGGCCGGTGGGTGCTGCGCACGGCGTGCGAACAGGCGGCGGCGTGGTGGCGCGAGCTGGGCGAGCAGGCCCCGTTCGTCAGCGTCAACGTGTCGCCGGTGCAGCTCGCCGAAGCGAGCTGGGTGGACGAGGTGATCGACGCCCTGCGCACCACCGGACTTCCGCCACGGCAGCTCCAGCTCGAGATCACCGAGCAGGCCGTGCTCGGCGACGGCACCGCCGTCACGGAGGGACTGTCGGCGCTGCGGGCGGCGGGCGTCCGGCTCGCGCTCGACGACTTCGGCACCGGCTGGTCGAGCCTGGCCTGGTTGCGCCGCCTGCCGGTGCACGCGCTGAAGATCGACGGGTCGTTCGTCGACGGCCTGCGCCACCCCGACGCCGACACGGCAGACGCCGCCATCATCGGCGCGCTGGTCGGAATGGCCCACGCCCTCGGCATCGAGGTGACCGCCGAATGGGTGGAGACCGGCGTCCAGTCGGAACGGCTGGCGGCATTGTCCTGTGACCTGGGCCAGGGACGTTGGTTCGGTGACGCAGGTCCCGGAGAGTGGGTGCCGGGGCTCGTACGGCGTAGGATGGGTGTTGATCCGTTGGCGCTGTGAGGGAGCGTGTCGTGCGCCCGAGTTCCGACCCGGACGAGAACCCTTCCGATCACCTCGAACCCGAGGTCGCCGAGGAATGCGGCGTCTTCGGGGTCTGGGCGCCCGGTGAGGATGTCGCCAACCTGACCTACTACGGCCTCTACGCACTGCAGCACCGCGGGCAGGAGGCGGCGGGCATCGCCGTGTCCGACGGCAGGCGCACCGTCGTCTACAAGGACCTCGGGCTGGTCAGCCAAGTCTTCGACGAGCAGGTGCTCAGCTCGCTGAAGGGCCACATCGCCGTCGGGCACTGCCGCTACTCCACCACGGGCTCCACCACGTGGGAAAACGCGCAGCCGACGTTCCGCACCACCGCGGCGGGCAGCGGGATCGCGCTGGGCCACAACGGCAACCTCGTCAACACCGCCGAGCTGCGGGACGAGGTCGCGAAGCTCGGCACCTCGCTCGGCGCGCGCACCCGAATGGTCGCGAGCACCGACTCCGACCTGATCACCGAGCTGCTCGCGGCCACGGCCGCCGACATCGGCGTCGAGGAGGCGGCGATGCGGCTGCTGCCCCGGCTGCGCGGGGCCTACTCCCTCGTCTTCGCCGACGAGCAGACGCTTTACGCCGCCCGCGACCCGCACGGGGTCCGGCCGCTGGTGCTCGGGCGCCTGGAGCGCGGCTGGGTGATCGCGAGCGAGACCGCCGCGCTGGACATCGTCGGGGCGTCCATGGTGCGCGAGGTCGAGCCGGGCGAGCTGCTCGCGATCGACGCCGACGGCATGCGCAGCTCCCGGTTCGCCACGCCGGAGCCGAAGGGCTGCGTGTTCGAGTACGTCTACCTCGCCCGTCCCGACACCGCGATCGCCGGGCGTTCCGTGCATGCCACCCGTGTCGAGATCGGACGGCGGCTGGCGATCGAGCACCCCGTCGAGGCCGACCTGGTGATCCCGACGCCCGAGTCGGGCACACCGGCCGCCGTCGGGTACGCGCAGGGCTCGGGCATCCCCTACGGCCAGGGGCTCGTCAAGAACGCCTACGTCGGCCGCACCTTCATCCAGCCGAGCCAGACCATCCGCCAGCTCGGGATCAGGCTCAAGCTCAACCCGCTGCGCGAGGTCATCCGGGGCAAGCGGCTGGTCGTGGTGGACGACTCGATCGTGCGCGGCAACACCCAGCGCGCCATCGTCCGGATGCTGCGCGAGGCGGGTGCGCTCGAGGTGCACATCCGGATCGCGTCGCCGCCGGTGCAGTGGCCGTGTTTCTACGGCATCGACTTCGCCACCCGCGCCGAGCTGATCGCCAGCGGCCTGGACGTCGAGGGAGTGCGGCGTGCGGTCGGCGCCGACACCCTCGGCTACGTGTCGCTGGAGGGTCTGGTCGCCGCCAGCGAGCAGCCGCGCACCCGACTGTGCATGGCGTGTTTCGACGGCACCTACCCGATCCCGCTCCCCGGTGATGCGCGCCTCGGCAAGCATCTGCTGGAGGACCTCGCGGGCACACCGACGCCGCTTGCCGTCGGCTACGGCGCAGCGGAAGCGCTGCAGCGGCCCTGAGCGGAGCTTGCCGAGCGATCATCAGTCCTAGGGGAGGCATGTCCATCAACGCCGAAGGGGCCAGCTACGCGGCCGCGGGAGTCGACATCGAGGCAGGGGAGCGGGCCGTCGATGCGCTGCGCCCGTTGACCGAGAAGGCGACGCGGCCCGAGGTGCTCGGTGGCATCGGCGGGTTCGCGGGCCTGTTCGCGTTGAAGCTCGGCCGCTACGTCGAACCGGTGCTGGCCGCCTCGACCGACGGGGTGGGCACGAAGGTCGCGATCGCCCAGGCGCTCGACAAGCACGACACGATCGGGCTCGACCTGGTCGCGATGGTCGTCGACGACCTCGTCGTCTGCGGGGCGGAGCCGCTGTTCCTGCAGGACTACATCGCGGTCGGCAAGCTCGTGCCCGAGCACATCGCCACGGTGGTCTCGGGGATCGCGGCGGGCTGCCAACGGGCAGGCTGCGCGTTGCTGGGCGGGGAGACCGCCGAGCACCCGGGGATGATGGAGGCGGGCGGGTACGACCTGTCGGCCACCGGCGTCGGCATCGTCGAGGCCGACGCGATGCTGCGCCCGGACCGGGTGCGCCCTGGCGACGTGCTGGTCGGCATGGGCAGCTCCGGCCTGCACTCCAACGGCTACTCGTTGGCCCGCCACGTCCTGCTGCGGATCGCCCGCATGCCGCTCGAAGGCTACGTCGAGGAGTTCGGGCACACGCTCGGCGAGGAGATGCTCGTCCCCACCACGATCTACGCGCGCGACTGCCTCGCCCTCACCGCCGAGACGGGCGTCCGCACGTTCGCGCACATCACCGGCGGCGGGCTTGCGCGCAACCTTGCGCGGGTGCTGCCGGAGGGCCTCGGCGCGGTGGTCGCGCGGGGCAGTTGGACGCCGCAGCCGGTGTTCCGGCTGATCGCCGCCCGCGGGCGGGTGGAGCGGGCGGAGATGGAGCAGACGTTCAACATGGGCGTCGGGATGGTCGCGGTCCTCCCCCCGGACGACGTGGACCGCGCTCTCGCCGTGCTCACCGCGCGGCACGTCCCCGCCTGGGTGCTGGGCGAGGTCCGCCGCGGCGCCGGGGTGGAGCTGGCAGGGGAGCACCCGCACTTCTGACGCGGTGCGCGCAGTCGCCCCCGGTCGGTGGTGGCGCCCAGCGGTTGGTCACCGCCAGCCGGGCCTCGACGATGCACGCCACTGCTCCGCACAGGGTGAGTCGTGCACCTCGGCACGGTGAGTCCGCCACCCCGACACGGTGAGTCCGCCGCCCCGACACGGTGAGTCCGGTGTATGTGCACGGTGAGGTGGCGACCGCGGCGGTGATCGCCGGAAGTGGTGGCAGAGGTGCAGAAATGCACCTCTGCCACCACTCTTGGGGATCATGGCGGTGGGTGGGGCGCGGGCGCGGCGGGGAGGTGAGCGGCGGAGCGCCGTCGCGGCGCCGGTTCAGCGCACCAGGCGCCCGCATCCGACCGGACCCGCACCCGACTGGCGGTCAAGGCCGTCCGAGTCAACATGCCCAGACGCACCGGGCCGCGGTGCCGGACCCACCGTGTCAAGGTGGCGGACTCACCGTGCCGGAATGCACGACTCACCGTGCCGAGGTGCACGACTCACCTCGCCGGGGTGCCGGGCTCGGCGTGCCGGATCGCACGACTCAGCCTGTGCGGAGCATCGGGGGGTGCAGGGTGGTGGCCGGGCCACGGCGGAACAGCTGCGCCGGGCGCCCCCGGCCGCCGGTGACCAGCCGTTCGGTCGGCACCAGGAAGCCCGCGGTGCCGGTGACCTTGCGCTGGAAGTTGCGCGGGTCGATCTCCGTCGCCCACACGGCTTCGTAGATCCCCCGCAGCTGCGACACGGTGAACTCGGCCGGGCAGAACGACGCGGCCAGCGTCGTGTACTCCAGCTTGGCGCGGGCGCGCTCGACGGCGTCGGCCAGGATGCGGCCGTGGTCGAACGCGAGTTCGGTCGCGCCCGCCACCGGGTGCCAGGCGCCGCGCCCCGCGGGGTCCGGCAGGTCCGGCACGAGCGCGAGGTAGCCGACCGACAGCACCCGGCCCCGCGGGTCGCGGTCGGGCGCCGCGTAGCCCGCGAGCTGCTCCAGGTGGTGCCCCGCGACCTCAAGCCCGATCTCCTCGACCAGCTCGCGCGCCGCGGTGTCGGTCAGGTCCTCGTCAGGCCGGACGAAGCCGCCGGGCAGCGCGAGCGCTCCGGCGAACGGCGGCGCATCCCGGCGCACGAGCAGCGTCGTGAGAACGCCCTCGCGCACCGTGAGCACCACCAGGTCGACGGCCACCGCGAACAGGTTGCCGCGCATTGATGTCATCCTGACGAGTAGGGGAGTTATCGTCGGGATGACATTGGATCATGGCCGCCTTACCCGAGCTGCACCGGGCGGTGCTCGTGCAGCGACGTGGTGGCGGCTTCGGCCACCGTGGCCACCGCGAGGGCGTCGGCCACGGTGCACGGCGACGGTGTGCGGCCCGCGACGAGGTCGATGAACGCGGTGAGCTCGGCCTGGAAGGCCGCGGTCAGCCGGTCCATGAAGAACCCGTGCGGCGGTCCGGCCGGGAACGTCGCGCCGGGCTGAGCCGAACGGATCGGCAGCCCGTCGTCCAGACCCGCGGCGATGGCGTCGTCCGCTCCGTGCACCTCCAGCCGCACGTCGTACCCGCGCGCGTTGTAGCGGCTGACCGAGATCAGCCCGAGCGTGCCGTCGTCGAACGTGAGCAGCGCCGACGCGCTCGCGACGTCGCCGTAGCGGGCGAAGAAGTCCGCGCCCCGGTTCGCCCCGACCGCGTACACCTCGACGATCTCCCGCCCGGTGACCCACCGGAGGGCGTCGATGTCGTGCACCGCGCAGTCCCGGAAGATTCCGCCGGACGTCGCGATGTAGGCCTCGGGCGGCGGCGCCGGGTCCAGCGTCGTCGACCGGACCGTGTGCAACGCCCCCAGCTCCCCGTTGACGACGGCCGCGCGGACCGCTCGGAACGCCGGGTCGAAGCGCCGCGGGTAGCCGATCTGCACCGGTGCGTCGCCGACGTACGCGGCCAGCGCCTCGGCGTCGGCGAGATCCGCGGCCAGCGGCTTCTCGCAGAAGGCAGGCAGCCCGGCGTCGACGACGGCACGCAGGAGCGGCGTGTGCGCGCCGGTCGCCGCGGCGATCACGACGCCGTCGACCCCGGACGCGAGGAGCTTCTCGGGCGACTCCACGACCGTGGCGCCGACCTGCGCTCCCACCTTCTCCGCGACCTCGGGCACGGCGTCGGTCACCACCAGCCCCTCGACGAGGCCGGACAGCGTCATCGCGTGGAACGTCCCTATCCGACCAAGCCCGATCAGCCCGAGTCGCATCAGTCCAGCCCTCCGAACACGTTCTGGTCCCAGTCGATTACCGAGCCGGTGACGACGCCGCTGCGCTCCGACAGCACGAACACGACGAAGTCGGCGATTTCGTCGACCTGCCCCAGCTTGCCCATCGGCAGCCGCGCCGCAGCATCCTCCCGCCAACCGTCGCCCGCGTCGTGGAAGCGGCGCTGGGTGGCGTCCTCACCTTCCGTGGCGGTCCAGCCGATGTCCAGCCCGTTGATCCGGATGCGGTCGAACCGGTGGGCGTGCGCGGCGTTGCGGGTGACGCCTGCGAGCCCGGCCTTGGCGGCGACGTAGGGCGCGAGGTAGGGCTGCCCGCCCAGCTCCGACGACGAGATGACGTTGACGATCCCGCCGGGCGCGCCGCGGCCCAGCAGGTGGCGCACCACGGCCTGCATGAGGAAGAAGGGGCCGCGCAGGTTGACCGCGATGTGGGCGTCGAACAGCTCGGGCGTGGTGTCGACGAGCGTGCCGCGGTCGGTCAGTCCGGCCGCGTTGACCAGGGCGTCGACCCGTCCGAGCCGCTCGATGACCGCAGCCACCGACGCCTGCGCCGACGCGACCTCGGCCACGTCGGCCCGGACGAAGAGGCCCCCGATGTCGGCGGCGAGCTTCTCCCCGAGCTCGGTGCGCCGTCCCGTCACGGCGACGGTGGCGCCCTCCCGGACCGCGGCCCGGGCGACCCCGGCGCCCACCCCCTGCGTGCCGCCGCTGACCAGCACGACCCGGCCCGACAGCAGCCCCATCAGTGCGTCTCGCTCAGCCGCGCGTGGGCGTCGAGCGCGGTCCGGAAGCGGTCTTCGGCCCACCCTTCGGCGAGCGCCTGGCGGACCAGGTCGGCCTGGCTGGGCGGGCTGAGCCCCTCGACGGCCGGATTGCGGTCGAGGTTGGTCGGGAAGGCGTAGCCCTCGGCCGCGGCGGCGATGGCGTGCTCGGGGTGCGGGTGCGCGGCCAGCGCGTTGTAGAGCGCCGCGCACACCCGGGTGCGGTCCACGCTCTCCATCGCGCGCCCGAACGCCGAGGAGATCTGCAGCAGGTTGGCGATGCGGCGGATGTCGGCCGACCGGTTCGTGCCCGCCCCGTGGAAGACGGCCGGGTTGAAGAACGCCGCGTCCCCCGTCCGGAGGGGCAGCTGGATGTGGTGCTCGACGAAGTGGGCCTGGAACTCCGGCAGGTTCATCGCGAGGTAGCCCGGCACGTACTTCTGCGAGTGCGGCAGGTACATCGTCGGTCCGCTTTCCACCGGCATGTCGGTATGCGCCACCGCGCCCTGCAGCGTCAGCACGGGGGAGAGGCGCTGCACGTGCGCGGGGTAGCGCGCGACCGTCTCGGCTGCCAGGAAGCCCAGGTGGTAGTCGCGGTGGCCGCTCTGCGCCGTGCCGCCGGGGTTGACCACGTTGAGCTGCGACGTCACCTGGTAGGCCGGGCCGAGCCAGGCGTTGGCGAGCTTGGCGATCGACGGGTTGGCGTAGTAGTCGACGAAGACCTCGGGCGCGGCGACGGCCAGCTTCTCCAGCGCGTTCCAGACCCGCTCGTTGGTGCCGGGTTTCGCGAAGTGGTCGCCGACGACGAGGCCCGCTGCGCGCTGCTGCGCCATCAGCTTCTCGAACTCCGCGGTCGCGGCGTCGACCACGGACACATCCGGATACGCCCCGCGGACGACGACGACGCCGGGCCCCGCGGACAGGGCGTGCACCAGCTCCTCGTCGGGGGCGGCCAGCAGCCCCTCCCGGTCGTAGATCAGCACCTCGTGCTCGATCGCTGCGGCGTGCGGGTAGGCGGTGGGGTCGGTGCGGTCGGCGAGGACCTCGAGGAAGTCCGTCAGCCTGCACCCGCGTGCGGTGAGGGTCGGCATGGCGTCGACGGTAGGCGCGTTCGGTCAGGGTCCGGTACCGCGGATCTTGTTGCGTTCCCGTCGCCATGACCACGGGAACGCATCAAGATCGTTGCGACGCTGGGCGCCCTTAGTAGCCTCTGTTCGTGACGCGCGCCGCCAAGAGGGTCCGGCTGGAGGATGTGGCCGCCGAGGTCGGGCTCTCGACGGCCTCCGTCTCGCTCGTGCTGCGCGGAGTGCCGGGCCCCAGCGCCGAGACACGGGAGCGGGTGTTCGAGGCGGCGTCGCGGCTGGGGTACCGCGCCGATCGCACCGCCAGCCTGCTCGCGCGCCGCCGCACCCACCTGCTCGGCGTGCCGGTGGTGCTGCGCGACGCGTTCCGGGGCGAGCTGGCCGAGGAGGTGCAGCTCGCGGCGGACGCGGTCGGCTACACGGTCGCGCTGTCGGCGATCACGCCCGTGCACGACGAGGCGCGCGTCGTCGAGACGCTGCTCGACCTGCGCTGCGAGGCGCTGGTGCTGCTTTCCCCCACGCTCGCGCCCGACGCGCTCGCCGAGCTGGGCTCGCGCACCGCGCTCGTCGTCATGGGCAGGCACCTCGCCCCGGACGGGTTCGACGTGGTGCGCGTGGCCGACGCCGTCGGTGTGGCCGCGGCGGTCGAACACCTCGTCGGGCTCGGCCACCGCCGGATCGTGCACGTCGACGGCGGGGACGCGCCGATGGCGGCGGACCGCCGAGCCGGGTTCCTCGCCGCCGCGGCGGCCCTCGACGCGTGGGTGCTTCCCGGCGGGTACGACGAGGCCGCCGGGTCGGCCGCGGCCCGCGAGCTGTTGAACGACCTGCCGACGGCGGTGGTCGCGGCCAACGACCGCAGCGCGATCGGCCTGCTCGACGCGTTCGTCCGGGCAGGCGTGCGGGTGCCGCAGGACGTCTCGGTGGTCGGCTACGACGACAGCGCGCCTGCCCGCCTCGCGCACATCGACCTGACCACCGTGAGCCAGGAAGGCCACGACCAGGCGGCCCGCGCGGTGGCCGCCGCGCTGGAACGCCTCGACGAGGGCCGTGCCGAGGCCACCGAGTCGGTGCTGGCCCCGAGGCTGGTCGTCCGCGGCAGCACCGCCCCACCCCGCAGACGGTGAGACGACGCAGAAGTGCTCGCGACGCCCCGCGAACCCCCGCGACGGCGCCCGGGCCGGTCAGCCCGCCCGGCGCACGTCGTCCTGCGGCGGCTCGTGGCGCTTCTGGCGCAGGTGCTCGGCCAGCGCCGCCTCCACCGCGGCGCGTACGGCGGCGGGGGAGACCGCGGGGTCGACCGCGCGGGCGGCGGCGAGCGACCGCGCGGAAACGGAGATGTTGAGCATGACGGTCTGCCCTCCCGGGATCGTCCGGTAATTCCATTACCGAGGAATAATCGCCATGCCGCCCGCCCACATTTCCACGTTCCGGTGAGAGGTGCGTCACTTGTGGACACGCTCAGCCCGCGAATCGGCCTGCCGGTCGACCGCGTACCCCCGGACGGAGGACGAACACGGCGCCCGCGAGCGGCTGAGCCGTCCGCTGGGCGGCGTCGAGGTGGTGCCGGGCCGTCGTGACGAACAGGTCGGCGTAGTCCTGGCCGCCGAACGTCAGGCTGGTGATGTTGGTGACCGGCAGCGGGACCACGGTGTCGAGGCGGCCGTCGGGGGAGTAGCGGCGGACCTGGCTGCCGCCGAACAGCGCCACCCACACGCCGCCCTCGGCGTCGACGGTGAGGCCGTCGGGGGTGCCGTCGCCCTGGTCGATCCGCGCGAACGGCCGCCTGTCGCTGATCGCGCCCGTGGCCCGGTCGTGGTCGAAGACGTCGATCCGCCCGGTCGGGGTGTCGATGAAGTACATCCGCGCCGCGTCGAGGCTCCAGTCCAGGCCGTTGGCGATGGTGAGGTCGGTGACGAGCTGCTCGACCCGGCCGTTGCCCTCGACGCGGTACAGCGCGCCGACGGGCTCGGTCTCGTTGATCGGCATCGTGCCCGCCCAGAGCCTGCCCGCGGCGTCGCACTTGGCGTCGTTGAACCGGTTCTCGGGACGGTCGGGCTCCAGCGTGGCGAGGGTGTGCCTGCTGCCGTCGGCGTCCAGGAGCACCACGGCGCGGCGCAGGCCGACCACGAGCCCGCCCCCCTCGCGCGGGATCACGAACCCGACGAGGTCGCCCAGCTCGATGGTGTCCGAGCGGCCGCTCACCGGGTCGAGGCGGTGCACCCGGCCTGCGGTGATGTCGACCCGCAGCAGCTCACCGGTCGCGGCGTCCCAGTGCGGGCCCTCGCCCAGCTCGTCGCCGTCGGCGACGAGCACCTCAGGCTTCATGGCCCGCAAGGTAGACGACTGTCCGCGGCCTCGGCGGCAGGCCCGCCGCGGCGTAGGCGGCGTCGATCAGCTCGGCCGTCGCCTGCGCGTCGTCGACGTCCAACGGGAACGGCGTCTCGCCCCGCAGGTGCGCGCCGAGCGCCTCCAGTTGGTAGGTGTAGGTCGAACGCGTCCCCAGGCGCTCCACGCGCACGTCGTCGCCGGTCCAGACGGTCAGCCGGTCGTCGCGTTGCGGGAGCACGACGTTGTGCGCCAACGCCGCACCGCGGGAGCCGCGGACATGACAGGTGATCTGCCAGTCCTGCGCGGCCATGTGGCACTGCGCCAGCCCGGTGACGCCGTCGGCGTGCTCCAGATCGGACTCCAGCCACTCGTCGACGCCGGGGTGCCCGGCCCGCACGCCGCCGCGCGCCCCGACGACCCTGGGCTCGTCGCCGAGGAACCGGTGCAGATGCAGGGCGTAGCAGCCCAGGTCCATCTGCGCGCCGCCCGCGAGCTCCCACTGCCAGCGCGGGTCGTGCTCGGGCGGGGCGGGCATGCGGAAGTGCGCCTCGATGCGCTCGATCTCGCCGAGCTCGCCGGAGCGCAGCACCTCGCGCAGCCGCAGCGCCAGTGGGTGGTGGACGTAGTGGAAGCCCTCGACGACGGTGACGCCCGCCGCGGTGGCGGCGTCGCGCACCTCGCGGGCCTCGGCGGCGTTGGCCGCGAACGGCTTCTCCGACAGCACGTGTTTCCCGGCCAGGATCGCGGCGCGGTTCCACGGCCCGTGCAGCCCGTTGGCCAGTGGGTTGTAGACGACGTCGACCTCGGGGTCGGCCAGCAGCTCCGCGTAGGAGCCCAGCGCCCGTTCGACGCCGTGCGCGGCGGCGTAGGCCTTGGCGCGCTCCGGATCCCTGGCCGCAACCGCGACGAGCCGGTCACCGGTCGCCCTGGCCGGGTCGACGATGGCCTGCTCGGCGATGCGGGCCGCGCCCAGGATGCCGATCCGCAGCGGTTCTGCGGGCCGAATCGGCGAACTCGCCGTAGCCCGATGCCCATCTGGGCGTGCCGAGCTGCGAGACTCACCGTTCACGGGGCCAGCAGCCTGCGAAGGTGCTCGACGCTGGTGTGGACGTCGGCCACCGGGCCCTCGCCGCGCGGCTCCTCGGTCAGGATCGTGTCCTGCTCCAGCACGTACCAGCCGTCGTAGTCGCGCTTGCCGAGGTGCTCGACGATCGCGCCGAAGTCGACGTCGCCTTGCCCGACCGGCCGGTACATCCCCGCGCGGACGGCGTCGGTGTAGGTCAGCCGCCCGGCCTGCACCTGCTTGGCCAGCGCGGCGTCGACGTCCTTGACGTGCGTGTGCGCGATCCGGTCGGGCACCTGGCGGGCCAGCTCGGCCGGGTCGGTGCCGCCGATGAGCAGGTGCCCGGTGTCCAGGCACAGCGAGATCAACGACCCGTCCAGGACGCGCTGCACGTCGTCGGGGTTCTCCACCATCGTGCCGACGTGCGGGTGCAGCACCGCCGTGACCCCGTGCTCGCTCGCCACGGCGGCGATGCGGTCGAGGTTGCCCACCAGCGTGCGCCACCCCGCCTCGTCCAGCTCGGGGCGGGAGTCGTAGCCGGTCTGGCCGGAGTCCGCCGAGAGCACGAGCACCGTCGAGCCCGTCGCGGCGTAGGTCGAGAGCACCTGTCGCACGCCGGGCACCGGATCGTGGCCGGGCACGTGCAGCAGGGTCGGGGTGAACCCGCCGATCGCCCGCAGGTGGTGTTCGCCCAGTACCCGGGCCATGGCGTCGGGCGCCGCGGGCAGAAATCCTTCCGGACCCAGTTCGGTGGCCGCGAGCCCGACCTCGGCCATCTCGGCGAGCACCCGCGCGGGCGCGAGCTGGTAGCCCCAGCCGGGCACCTCGCACACCCCCCACGAGATCGGGGCGCCTGCGATCCGGTTGGTCCCCGCGATCCGGTTGGTCATCGTTGCTCCTTGATGGCGGTAGTGGTGCCGCTGCGCCAGGACTCGGTCGCCGCGGCGGCCAGGTCGAACGCCGCCAGCGCGTCGCGGCCGGTGACCCGGGGCGGGCTGCCGTCGAGCACGCAGCGGGCGAACGCGTCGAGCTCGGCGGCGTACGCGGCGGGGTAGCGCTCCTCGAAGTCCCGCGCCAACGGGTAGGCGGCCTGGCCGGGCGTACGCCACTCGACCGACCGCGGCGCCTCGACGCGGACCGTGGCCTTCGTGCCCATGACCTCGGTGGAGCACTCGTAGCCGTAGCGCGCCGATCGGCTGTTGTCGATGACGCCGAGCGCGCCGCCCGCGAACCGCAGCACGCAGACGGCGGTGTCGATGTCGCCCAGCTCCGCGAACGCGGGGTCGGCCGCCGCCCCGTGCGCCGTGACCTCGACGACCTCGCCGACGAGCCAGCGGGCCACGTCGAGGTCGTGCACGGTGACGTCGGCGAAGAAGCCGCCCGAGCCGGACAGGAAGTTGGGGTCGGGCGGGGTCATGTCGCGCAGCGAGGTGCGGAAGAACGTCACCTCGCCGAGGTCGCCCGCGTGGATGCGGGCCGCGGCGGCCACCCAGTCCGGGTCGAAGCGGCGGTGGAACCCGACCTGCAGCGGCACCCCCGCCTGCTCGACGGCGTCGACGGTCGCCACGGTGGTGGCCCGGTCGAGCGAGAGCGGCTTCTCGCAGAAGACCGGCCGCCCGGCCTGTGCGGCGGCGACCGTGAGCTCGGCGTGCGAGCCGGTCGACGTGGCGATGGCGACGGTCTCGCTCCGTTCGACGAGCTCGTCGAACGTCCGCGCGGCAGGCACGCCGTACTCGGCGGCGACGGCGGCCGCCCGCTCGGGGTCCGCGTCGTACACGCAGGTCAGCTCGGCCACCGCGCACCGCCGGGTGAGGTTGTTCAGGTGCACCCGTCCCATGCGCCCCGTGCCCGCGAGCCCGACTCCGACCCGCCTCACCTTCACCGTGCGCCTCCGGCGGCCGTGCGCGGAAACCGTGGCGGGAACAACGTTATCCGCGCACGGGTCATGTGAGCTCCTTGGTCACACGGTCGAGCATCCGCCGGTGGATGTCGTCGGCCTGCTCCTCCCAGCCGAAGACGCACACGGTGGCGATGCCGTCGAACTCCAGCTCGCGCAAGGTGCCGAAGAACTCGGCCCAGTCCACCTCGCCGTGGCCGATCTCGTTGTGCTGGTGGACCCGGGCGTCGACGCCGGGCGGGTTGGTGATGTAGCGGTTGCCGATGTTCGCGCGGTGGTTGTAGCAGTCGGCGATGTGCACGTGGGCGAGCTTCGGTCCGGCGTAGGTCAGCATCCTGGCGACGTCGCCCACCCCGTCGGAGAGGTGGAACGCGTGCGGCGCACAGAACACGTAGTTGACCCACGGCACGTTCAGCCCGCGCACGATCTGCACGGCGTCGTCGTTGGTCTCGGAGAAGTCGTACGGGTGCGCCTCGAGGTTCAGCCCGATGCCGTACCGCTCGAAGTCCGGGGCGAGCTCCTCCATCGAACGGTAGAAGGCGTGCTCGGAGGGCAGCGGTCGCTGCGGGTCGCCGGAGAGCTCCGAGTTGACGACCGGGCACTCCAGGTCGTTCGCGATCTGCAGCAGCCGCCGCCAGTTGCGCACCTGGGCCTGGCGCTCCTGCTCGTCGGGCGAGGACCAGTTGAACACCGGCACCAGCGTCTGGATCGTCACGCCGGTCTCCGCGGCGGCCTTCTTCGTCTCCGCGATCAGCGCGTCGTCGGCCTTCGGGTAGCGCTGCCAGAAGAACCAGTCCGCCCGCGGTGAGAGCTCCAGATAGGAGTAGCCGAGGTCGGCGGCCTTGCGCAGTTCGTCGGCCACCGAGATCTCGCGGTGGTACATGTGCGGGTCGAGGGCGATCTTGACGCCCATCACTGGCCCTTGTAGAGGTCGGGCTTGTCCCGCAGGACGACCGGCTCACGCGCGCCGGAGTGCAGTGCGGCGAGGCCGGTGTCGCACGCGACGGTGGCCGCGTAGCCGTCCCACGCCGAAGGGCCGGTGGTGCCCCCCGCCGTCACCGCGTCGATCCAGGCCTGGAACTCCGCGTCGAACGCCAGCACGAACCGCTCGCGCCAGTCCTCGGGCACGCGGCCGCCGTAGGTCCCCGCGCGCTTGACGATCGCGCCCGCCGACTCCGACAGCTCGACCGTGCCGTCCTCACAGACGACCTCGCCGCGGATGTCGTAGGCGAACCCGGCGTTCACCGAGGCCTCGACGTCCACGAGCACCCCGGAGGCCATCTCCAGCAGCACGAGCAGCGGGTCGTTGAACCCGGACTTCGCCTTCGACGACACGCGCGGCTTGAGCACGGTCACGGCGGCGATCTCGTCGTCGAACATCCACCGCGCCACGTCGATGTCGTGCACAGTCGAGTCGTTGATGATCATCTCGCTGGTGAAGAAGTCCGGCACCGACGGGTTGCGGTGCGCGGCGTGCATCATGAGCGGCGGCCCGATCTCCCCGCCGGTGACGACGGCCTTCATCGCCTGGTACTGCCGGTCGTAGCGGCGCATGAAGCCCACCGAGACGAGCCGCCTGCCCGCGGCGACCTCGGCGTCGACGATGCGGTCGCAGGCCTCCCGCGTGGTCGCCAGTGGCTTCTCGCAGAACACCTGCTTGCCCGCCGCGATGCAGGCGAGCACGTACTCCTCGTGCGTGGGGCCCCACGAGGTGACGACGACGGCGCCGACGGCGGGGTCGTCGATCAGTGCTTGACCGCTCTCGTGGACGGTGACGCCGTCCTCGGCGACCGAGCGCGCCCGGTCCAGGTCGACGTCGGTCACCGCGGCCACCCGCGCCCCGGACAGGACGTGGGTGAGCCTGCGGATGTGGTCCTGCCCGATCATCCCGGTGCCGATGACACCGACGTTGAGAGTCACGTTGTCTCCGTTGTGGGCCGGTTAGGAACGCTGCAGCTCGTGGGTGATCTCGGCGAGCTCGCGGCCGCCCGCCATCTCGGTGGTCAGCTCCTCGAGGGTCACCTCGTCGCGGCTCTTGTCCAGCACGCGGCGGCCGAGCTTGAGGATGATGAAGTGGTTGCCGACCATGAAGGCGTGGTGCGGGTTGTGGGTGATGAACACGACGCCGAGGCCTGCGTCCCGGGCCCGCGCGGTGTACTTGAGCACCACCCCGGACTGCTTGACGCCCAGTGCCGCAGTGGGCTCGTCGAGGATCAGCACGCGGGCCCCGAAGTAGACGGCGCGGGCAATCGCGACGCACTGGCGCTGGCCGCCGGACAGGGTGCCGATGGGCTGGTTGATGTCCTTGACCGTGATGCCCATCTTCTGCAGCTCTTCGTCGGCGATGCGGCGCATGCCCACGATGTCCAGCGGCGCAAGGGGGTAGTTGCCCTTGCGGAGCTCGGAGCCGAGGAAGAAGTTGCGCCAGACCTCCATGAGGCCGACCACGGCGAGGTCCTGGTAGACGGTGGCGATGCCGTGGTCGAGCGCGTCGCGCGGCGAGGAGAACCGCACTTCCTTGCCGTCGACCATGAGCGCGCCCGACGTGTGCGGGTGCAACCCCGATATGATCTTGATGAGGGTGGACTTCCCGGCGCCGTTGTCGCCGAGCACGCAGGCGACCTCGCCCGCCCGCACGGTCAGGTTGATGCCCTCCAGCGCGACGATCGGGCCGAAGGCCTTGCCGACGTCGTTCATCTCGACCAGCGGGTCGCCCTTGTGCAGACTCGGGTCGGCGTGTTCTTCGATCGTGTCGGTCATCGCCCTACCTCCTGGTCGACGCGTAGTTCTTGACGTACAGGTTGACCAGCACGGCGCCCAGCAACATCGCGCCGAGGAAGGCCTTGAACCAGTTGGGGTCCCAGCCCGCGAAGACGATGCCCTGGGTGACCATGCCGAAGATGAATGCGCCGAGCGCCGAGCCCACAGCCGAGCCGTAGCCGCCCGTGAGCAGGGCGCCCCCGACGACCGCGGCGATGATGTAGATGAACTCGTTGCCGACGCCCTGGCCCGCCTGGACGCTGTTGAAGTTGAACAACAGGTGCTGGCCGAGGAACCAGGCCGTGAACGCGACACTCATGAAGAGGCCGATCTTGACCCTCTTCACCGGGACGCCGACGGCGCGGGCGCTGTCCTGGTTGCCGCCGACCGCGAAGATCCAGTTCCCGACGCGGGTGCGCAGGAGCACCCAGGTGGCGATGGCGACGAAGACGATCCACCACAGCACGGTGATCTTGAGCGTGATGAAGCCGAGGTTGATGTCGGAGGCGAAGAACGCCTTCGCGGAGGTGAACCCGTCGAGCTTGTCGATGTTGGTCGTGGCGACGGTGCCGGTGATGAGCTTGGTGACACCGAGGTTGACGCCCTGCAGCACGAAGAAGGTCGATAGTGTGATCAGGAAGCTCGGGATCCCGGTGCGCATGACGAGGTAGCCGTTGAGGAACCCGATGGCCAGCGCGATGACGAGGCTGACGATGACCCCGACCCACGCGTTGAGGCTGAACTGGTAGCTGATCATGGCGGAGGCCAGCGCGGCCGTCGCCACCGCGACGCCTGCCGAGAGGTCGAACTCGCCGCCGATCATCAACATTGCCACCGTGACGGCGACGATCCCGATGGTCGAGCTGGCGTAGAGCACGGTCGAGATGCCCTGCAGGGTGCGGAACGGCGGCGCGATCGCGGCGAAGAAGATGAAGATGACGATCGCGGCGGCGAGCGCGCCGATCTCGGGCCGGGCGAGCATGCGGGAGACCAGCGACCGCTGGGCGCGTGGTGTCCCCGTCGAAGGGGGTTGTGGCGTCGTCGATGTCGTCACAGTCGAGCTCATGATGGCTCTCCAGGGGGTGGACGGTCGCGGCGGCCTGCGCCCTGCTGCGTCGCGGGACGCAGGCCGCCGCGGGTGGAACTAGCGGGTGTTGTTCGCGGCGTAGGTCGCGATCTTGTCGATGTTGGTCTTGTCCACGAAGGACGGGCCGGTCAACACGGGCTTGCCGCCGCCGAGGTCGTTGCCGTTGGTCAGGTTCAGCCACAGCGACTGGACGGCCATGTAGCCCTGCACGTAGGGCTGCTGGTCGATCGAGAACTCGATCGTCCCGGCCTTGATGGCGTTGGCGACGTCGGCGTTGAGGTCGAACGTGACGATCTTGGCCTTGCTGCTGGCGCCCTGTGCCGACTGCATTGCGGCCAGCGCGATCGGAGCGCCGAGCGTCACGACGTAGGTGATCGAGGGGTCCTGCTGCAGCTTGGCGCCGATGGTCTGCTGCACTGACGCGATGTCAGTGCCGTTGACCTGCAGGTTCTCCGTGTTGGGGTAGGTGGCCTTGACGCCTGCGCAGCGGGCCTCGAGCGCGACGCTGCCCTGCTCCTGGATGACGCAGAGCGCCTTGCCGCCGGGCGTCATCTTCTTGCCCGCCGACTGCCCGGCCAGGGTCTCGTCCGAGCCGAAGTACATGCTGATGCCGTACTTGGTGTACTCGTTGATGCCCGAGTTGAACGCCACCGTCGGGATGCCCGCCTGCGCGGCCTTGGCCGCGGCGGGCCCGACCTGGTCGGCGTAGGCCAGCGTCACGGCGAGGCCGTCGACCTTGGAGTCGATCGCGTTCTGCACGAGCGTGGCCTGCTGGCCCGCGTCGTTGTTGTTGGAGTACTTCAGGTTGACGTTGAGCTCCTTGGCGGCCTCCTGGGCCCCCGCGCGGATCTTGTCCCAGAACGAGTCGCCCGGCGCCTCGTGCGTGACCATCGCGATCGTGTACTGCTTGCCACCGGCGCTGCCGACGGCCGGGCCGTTGTTGCCCGCGGCCTGGTTGGCGCCGCCCTGGCTGCTGCAGGCGGCCATGGCCACCGCCAGCGATCCGGCCGCCAGTGCCGTCGCCAGCTTGCGGATACTCCTCATCGAGCGTTCCTTTCGGGGTTGGGAAGGGATCAGGTCCGGTAGGGCCAGCGACGCACCGGGCCGAGACCGCAGCCGCGCAGGTAGCCCGCGGTGCGGGCGGCGATCGGCAAGGGGATGTGCGGTTCGACCGGGTACAGGTCCTGCTCGACCACGGTGAACAGGTCGGCGGGAAGTTCCGCCAACGCGTCGAGCAGAGGCGGCATCTCGGGCACGCCGTACGGCGGCTCGCACATGACGCCCAGTGGGACGGCCTCGGCCAACGAGAGGTTCTCCTCGTGGACGCGCCTACGCACCTCGGGATCGACCTGCTTGAGGTGCACGTACCGGATCCGCTCCGGAAAGCGCGCGATGATGGCGATGTTGTCGCCGTCGCAGTACGAGATGTGCCCGGTGTCCAGGCACAGGTTGACGTACGCCGGGTCGGTGTCGGCGAGGAACCGCTCGACGCGGGCCTGCGTGTCGACGTGCGTGTCGGCGTGCGGGTGGAACACGAGCTCGACGCCGTGCTCCTCGAAGAGGATCTTGCCGAGCTGGTTGTAGCCGGTGGTCAGGTTGCGCCACTGGTCGGGATCGATGTCGGCGGCTTCCAGGAGCTTCCCGCCGTGCATGTCGGTGTACTGCTCGGGCAGCAGCACCAGGTGCTTGGCGCCAAGCGCCGTGAGCAGCCGGGCCTCCTTCCCGCAAGCGGCGACGGCGTCGTCGAGGGCC
Organism: Pseudonocardia sp.; assembly: GCA_036401495.1. GTDB lineage: Bacteria > Actinomycetota > Actinomycetes > Mycobacteriales > Pseudonocardiaceae > Pseudonocardia. Next base: position 24,535 of record DASWUV010000073.1, read on the forward strand.
CCGGCGCCGCGGTGCAGCCCCGCGAAGATCGTGCCGCCGCAGAGCGTGAGACCCCTGGAGGCGAACTCGTCGCGCAGCTGGGCCGGGTCCTGCGGCATGAAGCCGGTCGGGCCCAGCTCGGTGAAGTGGTAGCCCGCCTGGCCGATCTCGTCGAGGTACTGCCGCCAGCCGACCTGGTGGTCGTCACGGGCGAACCAGACCCCCCACGAGTCGGGGGCGGTGCCCAGCGTCAGGTTTTTGATCATGACGCGGTCGGGAAGTGGAAGGAGGAGCCCGACGCGGCCGAGACGTGCGGCCAGCGTTGGGTGACGACCTTGGCCCGCGTGTAGAACGCCACGCCCTCCGGCCCGTGGATGTGGGACTGGCCGAACAGGGAGTCCTTCCAGCCGCCGAAGGAGTAGTAGGCCATCGGCACCGGGACCGGCACGTTGATCCCGATCATGCCGACCTTGACCCCGCGCTGGAACTTCCGCGCGGCCTCGCCCGAGCCGGTGAAGATCGCGGTGCCGTTGCCGTACGGGTTGGCATTGATCAGCGCGATGGCCTCGTCGACGGTCTCTGCGCGCATCACCGAAAGCACCGGGCCGAAGATCTCCTGCTCGTAGACGTCCATCTTCGTGGTGACCCGGTCGATGACCGTCGGGCCGACGAAGAAGCCCTTCTCGTGGCCCGCCACGGTCAGCGTGCGGCCGTCGACGGCGAGGTCGGCGCCCTGGTCGGTGGAGGTGCCGATGAGCCCGACGATCCGGTCGCGGGCCGCGGCGGTGATGACGGGGCCCATCTCCGACTCCGGGTCGCGGCCCGGGCCGACCTTGGTGGCGATGGCCTTCTGCGAGACGGCGGCGACCAGCTCGTCGGCCGCACTGCCGACGGCGATGGCGGCCGAGATCGCCATGCACCGCTCGCCCGCCGAGCCGAACGCGGCCGCGACGAGGTGGTCCGACGCGTAGTCGATGCCCGCGTCCGGCAGGACGATCGCGTGGTTCTTGGCCCCACCCAGCGCCTGCACGCGCTTGCCGTGCGCGGTGCCGGTCTCGTAGATGTACTTTGCGATCGGCGTCGAGCCGACGAAGGAGACCGCGGCGACGTCGGGGTGGGTGAGCAGCGCGTCGACCGACTCCTTGTCGCCGTGCACGACGTTGAACACGCCGTCGGGCAGGCCCGCCTCGGCCCACAGCTCGGCCGCCAACTGCGAGGCGGAAGGGTCGCGCTCCGACGGCTTGAGCACGAACGTGTTCCCGGTCGCGATCGCCACCGGGTACATCCACATCGGCACCATGGCCGGGAAGTTGAACGGCGTGATCCCCGCGCAGACGCCGAGCGGCTGGCGGAACGAGAACAGGTCGACGCCGGTGGAGACCTGGTCGGAGTAGTCGCCCTTCAGCAGCTGCGGGATCCCGCAGGCGAACTCGATCACCTCCATGCCCCGCTGGACCTCGCCCTTGGCGTCGGACAGCACCTTGCCGTGCTCGTCGGAGATGATCCCGGCGAGCTCGTCGATGCGGGCGTTCACGAGCTCGCGGAAGGAGAACAGCACCTTCGTGCGCGTCGAGAGCGACGACTGCGACCACGACTCGAACGCGGCTGCCGCGGCCTGCACGGCGACATCGACGTCCGCCTTCGACGCCAGCAGCACCTCGGCCTGCTGCTCACCGGTGGCCGGGTTCCACACCGGGCTCGTCCGGGTGGACGTGCCGGTGGCGGGCTTGCCACCGATCCAATGGCTGACGGTCCTCACGACTGGGATCCTCCGAACTGTGTTGGGCTGCCGCCGCTGGCGGGTTGGGCGCCGATGAGGGGCTGCTGGTCGCGCTTGTGGACCTCGTAGGTCTTGCGCGCCTGTTGGGTGGAGTCGAGCGCGGCGACCTCGCTCACCGGCACGTCCCACCAGCTCTCCGAGCTCGGGACGGGGGCGAGCGGGTCGGTCTCGATGTGGATGGCGGTGGTGCGCTCGGCCGCGCGGCAGGTCGCGATCGCCTCGCGGAACTCGGCGATCGTCTTCACCCGGATCACCTGCGCGCCCAACGACTCGGCGTTGGCGGCGAGGTCGATCGGCAGGGTGGCCCCGTTGAGCTGTCCCGTGCCCGGGTCGCGGTAGCGGTAGCTGGTGCCGAAGCGCTGCGAGCCCAGCATCTCCGACAGGGCGCCGATCGAGGCGAACCCGTGGTTCTGCACGATGACGAGGTTGAGCTTGATCCCCTCCGACACCGCGGTGACGATCTCCGACGACATCATCAGGTAGGAGCCGTCGCCGACGAGCGCGAACACCTCGCGATCCGGAGCGGCCATCTTGACGCCCAGCGCGCCCGCGATCTCGTAGCCCATGCAGGAGTAGGCGTACTCGACGTGGTACTGCTTCGCGTCCCGGGCGCGCCAGAGCATCTGCAGGTCACCGGGCATCGAGCCGGCCGCCTGGACGACGACGTCGCGCGCGTCCATCTCCTCGTTCAGTGCGCCGAGCACCTCGGTCTGGGCAGGCAGCGGCTGGTGGTCTCCGGGTGTGCGGCGGGGTGGGCTAAAGGTGCCGTGGAACGACTCGTCGACGATGCGGTTCCACTCGGTGACGTCCCAGGTGACCGGGGCGCGGTAGCCCTCCAGTGCGGCGGTGAGCGCGGTCAGGCCCTCGCGGGCGTCGGCCACGAGCATCTCGCCCGCGTGTTTGGCCGCGTCGAACGCCGCCACGTTGAGGTTGACGAACCGCACGCCCTGGCGCTGGAACGCCGTGCGGGAGGCCGTGGTGAAGTCCGACCAGCGGGTGCCGACGCCGATGACCACGTCCGCGTCGCGGGCCAGCGCGTTGGCGACCGGCGAGCCGGTCGAGCCGACGCCGCCGACGGCCTGCGGGTGGTCCCACAGCAGCGCGCCCTTGCCCGCCTGCGTGTCGGCGACCGGGATGCCGGTGGCCTCGGCGAACGCGCGCAGTGCCTCGGTGGCCTCCGAGTAGTGCACGCCGCCGCCCGCGACGAGCAGCGGCCGCTGCGCGCCCCGGATCAGCGCGGCGGCCCGTTCCAGCGCGGCGGGCTCCGGCACCGGGCGGGCGATGTGCCAGACCCGCTTGGCGAACAGCTCGTCGGGCCAGTCGTGGGCCTCAGCCTGCACGTCCTGCGGCAGCGCGATCGTCACCGCGCCGGTCTCGGCCGGGTCGGTGAGCACGCGCAGGGCGCCCAGCAGCGCCGAGGGCAGCTGCTCGGGGCGCCAGACCCGGTCGAAGAACTTCGACAGCGGCCGGAACGCGTCGTTGACGCTGACGTCGTAGCCGTAGGGCTGCTCCAGCTCCTGCAGCACGGGGCTCGCCACCCGGGTGGCGAAGATGTCGCTGGGCAGCAGCAGCACCGGGATGCGGTTGGCGGTGGCCAGCGCCGCGCCCGTGAGCATGTTCGTCGAACCGGGGCCGATCGACGCCGTGCAGGCCAGCGCCTGGGTCCGGTTGCGCATCCGGGAGAACCCGACGGCGGCGTGCACCATGCCCTGCTCGTTGCGCGCGAGGTGGTAGGGCAGGTCGCCGCTGTCGGCCGGGTTGACGGCGGCCTGGAGCAGCGCCTGGCCGATCCCGGCGACGTTGCCGTGGCCGAAGATGCCGAAGCAGCCCGGGATGAAGCGCTGCTCGACGCCGTCGCGCTCGCTGTACTGGTTGGCCAGGAACTTCACCAGCGCCTGGGCCACGGTGAGCTTCATGCTCGCTCCTGCACTGAGGTCAGAGGTAGCCGAGGGTCGATCTCCTGCGCGTCCCAGGTGCCGCGGACCCAGGCGTGCTCGGGGTCGTCGCAGATCTGCCACGCCCGCTCGGCGCCGGGGCCTGCCATGACGTTGAGGTAATAGAGGTCGTAGCCCGGCGTCGCCATCGAGGGGCCGTGCCAGCCGTGTGGGATGAGCACGGTGTCCCCGGAGCGCACCTCGGTGCAGACGTCGATCTCGCGGCCCGGTCCGGACGTGTAGACGCGCTGGTAGGCAGGGCCGCCGCGGCCATCAGGACCAGGGGCGACCTCGAAGTAGTAGATCTCCTCCAGCACCGACTCGCCTTCCCGGTCCTCGTCGTGCTTGTGCGCCGGGAACGACGACCAGTTCGCGCCGGGGGTGAGCACCTCGACCGCGATCAGCTTGTCGGCGTCGAACGTGCCCGGCATGCAGAAGTTGTTGACCTGACGGCTGGCCTGCCCCGCGCCGCGCAGCTCCACCGAGACGTCTTCGGCGGGCCCGTAGCGCGCGGCCAGCTTGCGCTCCGCGCGGGCGGCGGGCAGCGCGAAGCGGCCGCCCTCGGTCGAGGAGACGGTGACCTCCGCGTCGCGGGGGACGTAGGCGAAGTCGGTGACCCTGGAGAACACGCTGCGCCGCCCGGTCAGGGTGAACTCTTCCCCTTCGCAGGCCACGACGCACCCGCCCGACAACGGGAGCACCACCGTCTCGTCCTCGCCGGTGGGGAACATGACGCTCCCCCCGGCGGGCAGCTCCAGCACCCGCAGGGAGCTGTAGCCCCACCCCGCTGTCTTCGGCGTGATCACCAGGGAGAACGGTCCTTCGGCGGTCTCCCCACGCCGCACCACGTAGTCGCTCATAGGAGGCCCACCGCGGCGTCCACGGCGGCGGCGACGTCCCCGCCCGGCGGGTAGAGCAGTGACCGGCCGATCACCAGGCCCTGCACGGTCGGCAGCGCGAGCGCCTTGGCCCAGTTCGCGAACGCGACGTCCTGGTCCTCGCCGACCTCGCCGCCGAGGATCAGCGCGGGCAGCGTCGAGGCGGCCATGGCGCGCTCCATCTCGTCGACGATCGGCACCTTCAGCCAGGTGTGGGCCGAGGTGGTGCCCAGTCCGGCCGAGACCGTCATCGCGCGGATCATGGCGTCGGCCGTGAGCTCGTTGCGGACCCGGCCGTCGACGCGGTGGGAGATGAACGGCTCGACCATGGCCATGAGGTTGTGCTCCGCGAGGTCGCTCACGGCCCGCGCGCAGGCTTCCAGCGTGACGACCGTCGCAGGGTCCTCGGGGTCGATGCGGGTCAGCATCTTCCCGCCCTCGAAGCCCGCGCTCGCGATGGCGGCGGCGTCGTAGGCGGTGAAGCGGTCGTCCAGCTCGAACGCGGTGCCCGCGAGGCCGCCCCGGTTCATCGAGCCGACGACGACCTTGCCATCCAGCGCGCCGAGCAACAGCAGGTCCTCGAGGACGTCCGGGGTGCCGAGCACGCCGTTGACGCCGGGGCGGGACAGGGCCAGGCAGAGCCGGTCGAGCAGATCGCTGCGGTCGGCCATGGCCAGCGCGCGCTCGCCTGCCCGCAGTGCGCCACGGGCCGGGTGGTCTGCGGCGATCATCATGAGCCTGCCGTGCTCCGCGAGCAGGGACTCCGGGCGCATCCGGCAGGCCGCGGCCTCGGCGATGGCCTCCGGCCGGTGCACGCGGGTCGCGACCAGCTCACGCAGCTGCTCTTCACGCACGGACGACCTCCCGCAGCTTCGCCTCGACCTCGTCGGCGGTCGGCATGGCGTCGGCGCACGCCAACCGCCCGGCCACGATGGCCCCCGCCGCATTGCAGAACCGCATACTTCGCTCGAGTTCCCACCCGGCGAGCAGCGAATGGCACAGCGCACCGCCGAAGGCGTCGCCCGCGCCGAGACCGTTGACCACCTCGACCGGCACCGGCGGCACCTCGATCTCCTGCGTGCGGTCCGAAGCCAGCACCCCCGCCGGGCCCTGTTTGACCACGGCCAGGTCGACGCCCGCGGCGTGCAGCGCGGCGGCGGCCGCGCGCGGCTCCCGCTCGCCGACAGCCGTGTCGCACTCGTCGAGGTTGCCGACGGCGACGGTGACGAAGGGCAACGCCTCGGCCACCGCGGCGTGGGCCACCTCGCGGGAGGGCCAGAACATCGGTCGGTAGTCCAGGTCGAGCACGGTGATGCCGCGCTTGCCGCGCGCCCGCAGGGCCGCCAGCGTCGCCTCGCGGCTGGGCTCCTGGGAGAGGCCGGTGCCGGTCACCCAGAAGACGTCGGCGTCGCGCACGGCGTCCATATCCAGCTCGTCGGCGTGGATCTGCAGGTCGGGGGCGGTCGGGTAGCGGTAGAAGTACAGCGGGAAGTCGTCAGGCGGGAAAATCTCGCAGAACGTGACCGGGGTCGGGATCAGCGGCACCGCGCTGACGAACCGGTCGTCGACCCCGAAGCCGCGCAACGCATCGTGCAGGTACTCACCAAACGGGTCGGCACCCGTCCGGGTGATCACTGCGCTGGAGCGCCCGTACCGCGCGGCGGCCACCGCCACGTTGGTCGGGCTGCCGCCGAGGTACTTGCCGAACGTCTCGACGCGTCGCAGCGGGACCCCCACCTGAAGTGGGTAGACGTCCACGCTGATGCGGCCCATCGTGAGGACCTCCATCGTGCCCCTCTCCGTCGCCCTTGCCGTGAAGTGCAGGTACGGGTGTACTCTTCGAGGGCTTTAGACGTCAAGACTTTGTCCTAACAAAGTCTTGCCCGAAGGGGGGAACGGTGGCGGATCCGCTCGGGGGGTTCGCGGTGTCTCTCGACCGCGGCAGCCCCGTCCCCCTCTACTTCCAGGTGGCCACCCAGCTGCAGGAAATGATCGAGAGCGGCGAGATGCCGGTCGGCGGACGGCTGGCCAACGAGGTGGAGCTGGCCGAGCGGCTGGGCGTGTCCCGGCCGACGATGCGGCGGGCGATCCAGTACCTCGTCGAGCGCGGGATGCTGGTGCGCAAGCGCGGCGTCGGTACCCAGATCGTGCATCCGAAGGTGCGTCGGCCGGTGGAGCTGACCAGCCTCTACGACGACCTGGCCAAGAGCGGGCAGACGCCCGTGACGGAAGTGCTCGACTTCGTGGTGGGCCCCGCGACGGTCCGGATGTCCGAGCTGGTCGGCGTGCCGGAGGGGACCGAGATCAGCTGGTTCGAGCGGCTGCGCAGCGCGGACCGTGAGCCGCTCGCGCTGATGCACAACGCGGTGCCGACGTCGGTCCTGCCCCTGGAGCGCGGCCCGTTGGAGGAACGCGGGCTCTACGAGCTGCTCCGCGCGGCCGACCACGTACCGCGGATGGCGACGCAGGTGGTGGGCGCGCGAGCCGCCAACGCCGCCGAGGCCAGAGTGCTCGGCGAGGCGCGCGGTGCGCCGCTGCTCACCATGAGCCGCACGGCGTGGGACGAGCGCGGCGTCGCAGTTGAGTACGGCTCACACGTCTACCGCGCCAGCCGCTACTCGTTCGAGTTGACCTTGACCGTCTGAGCCTTACCGATGAGGGGTATAGCCCGGCTCCCGGTCGTCTCCGTCCTCGACGGGGGCGTACGGGTCGTACTCCTCCTCGGCCGCCTCCCCGTCGTCGAGAGCCGTCCCGCTGCCGATCTCACGCTGCAAGGCGTCGAGATCCATGCGGGGGGAGCTGTACTTGAGCTCGCGGGCCACCTTCGTCTGCTTGGCCTTAGCTCGTCCGCGCCCCATGGCTGGTCCCCCTTAACAACAGGGAAGGGGCGGCCGGATGTCTCGGCGGCCCCGTTCTCATCTCATTAATGTCCTGCCGTCTACCGTACCTTGCGCGGCACCGGATGTGCGACGTGGCACGGCTTGTGTGCCGAGTCGGGCGTCTGGGAGCGACGAACGGGCACCGCCGACGGGGCTCAGCGGTGGCGCAGCCGCTCGCGCGCCGCTCGTCCCGGCGCCTCCGGCTCGTCGGACGGGACCGACCCCGGATCGATGCGGGCCGGGGTGTCGGCGCCCGCGACGAGCTCGGCTTCCACCGGCACGGAGCGCTTGACCAGCGCCAACGCGACGGGACCCAGCTCGTGGTGCTGGACGACGGTGCCGACGCGACCGACGACCCGACCCTCCATGGTGAGGGGTTCGCCCGCGGCGGGCAGCTGCTCGTCGCCTGCGTCGAGATAGAGCAGGACCATGCGCCGCGGCGCCTTGCCCATATTGGACACATGGGCGACCGTCTCCTGGCCCCGGTAGCAGCCCTTCGACAGATGCACGGCGGCGGCGATCCAGCCGACCTCGTGCGGGATCGTGCGGTCGTCGGTGTCGAGTCCGTTGCGGGGGAGCAGCGCCTCCACGCGCAGCGCCTCGTACGCCATCGTGCCCGCGGGCCGCGCCCCTGCCGCGGTCAGCCGCTCCCACCACGTGGTCAACGCGGCGCGGGGGACCACGACGTCGGCGGCGTCCTTGCCCGGCCGCCTCGTGCGCCGGACGTAGCCGCCGCCGTCGAGCGCCGCGGCACCGTCGGGCACCGGCGCGCCCGCCGCGGTGAGGACCGCGGCGGTGTCGGGCCCCACAACGGACAGGAGCGCGAGCTCGGCCGTCGCGTCGCGGGGCTCGGCCTTCGACCAGAAGACCATCTTCTTGAGGTAGTCCAGCAGCTCGGCGGTCTCGCCCGCCTCCACGTCGAGGTAGACGGCCCCGTCCACGTGCGCGACGCCCATGTGGTGCAGCACCCGCCCCTGGCCGTCCAGAACCAGCGCCTCCGTGGCTGCGCCGTCCGGCAGGGCGCTGACGTGCTGGGTCAACAGCAGGTGCAGCCACGACAGCCGCTCCTCGCCGGACACGGCGATGATCCCGCGGTGGCTGCGGTCGACGACCGCCGCGGCGCGGGCCATCGCCCGTTGCTCGCTGGGCGGGTCGCCGCGGTGGGCGGGTACGGGATCGTCGAGGTGGTGCTCGGGGAGGCTCATGTCTCTTCCTGACAGTTGACGCAGAGGCCCGACAGTGCGAGGTGGCTGACGTCCAAGGCGAATCCGGAGCGCTCGGCCAGCTCGGCCACCACGCCGTCCATCAGTTCCGTGGGCAGCTCGGTGACCTCGCCGCAGCTGTGGCAGACCAGATGCAGATGCTGGTGTTCCTGCGCTGAGTACGTCGGCGCGCCGTGGCCGAGGTGGGTGTGGCGGACGAGCCCGATGCGGTCGAGCAGGTCCAGCGTGCGGTAGATCGTGGTGATGTTCACCGCGGGTGCGGAGCGCTGAACTTGCGCGCAGATCTGCTCCGGTGTGGCATGGTCGAGTGCGCACACGGCGTCGAGCACGAGCTGGCGCTGTGGGGTCATCCGCAGCCCACGCTCATGCAGCGTGTGCCGCAAGGAGGTGTCCACGCCGCCGATGGTAGGCGCGCAGCTCCCCCGTTGTCGGGGGGCATGTCTGACCTGCCCAAAAGCACCGAGAAGAGTCGAGCAAGCGTGATTCGGTAAGCTCCCTGGGAGTGAACGATCCGGTTCGCTGATCCGGATCTCCCTGCCCTCGGAGAGGTGAAGGGGACCAGCGGAAGGACGTCGCGATGACGGCAGATGTGGGTGGGCCAGGTGCCCCACGCTTCGACGTCGTGCTCCGTGGATACGACCGGAGACAGGTCGACGAGCACGTCGGCCGTTTGCAGCGGGTGGTGGCGCGGATGCGCGCCGATCTGGAGTCCGCCCGTAGTCAGCCGTTGCCGCTCGTGCCGCCGTCACCGGGTTTCGGGCCTGGCCTGCCGCCACCCCCCGCTGCTCGGGCCCGGCCCGCGCCGCGTCCGCGGGGCGAGCAGCCGGACATGATCGGCACGTTCACCGACCGGATGCAGAACATCTTGCAGGCGGCCGAGGACGAGGCCGCGGAGATCCGGGCGAAGGCCCGTGCCGCCGCCAGGGCGGAGACCGATTCGGTGCGCGCGGAGATGTCCGAGCTCCTGCGCAAGCGCGACGGACTGCGGGCGGAGATCGCCCATCTGCGGGCGCAGGCCGACGCCTTCCGCGGCGGACCATCCGGACGCATCACCCATTCAGGTGACGATAGCGAAGGCGCCCGGGTGGTCGGTGAGCCGGGTTCGGGTCGGCCCGCGCCCGGCCCCGGCGGCGCGCGCCCCCCGGCGCCGTCCCGGGGGGACGCCCGGACCGTCGTGGCGCAGATCCCCCCGCTGCCCGACCGTTCGCAGGGTGAACGCCCGGCTGACCGTGGGCAGCCCGACCGTGGGCAGCCCGACCGTGGGCAGCCCGACCGTGGGCAGCCGGACCGTGGGCAGCCGGATGGTGGGCAGCCGAATCGGGGCCTGCCCGACCGTGGCCTGCCCGACCGTGGACAGCCCGACCGTGGACAGCCTGATCGTCCGCGGCCCGCCCCGGCTCCGGCAGGCCCGCCGCTGCCCGTCTCCGGCGCACCCCGTGCCGTCCCGCCTGCGGGCGCGCGGCCGGGTCCGCCGCGACCGGGCCCGCCGCGCCCCGGCGGCCCGCCGTCGCC
>DASWUV010000074.1:0-14138 GCA_036401495.1 Pseudonocardia sp.
CGGCGCTACCTCGGCGAAACCACCATGGCCCTGCTCACCAGCCCACCCACCCAGGAGAAGGTAGCCACACCGGAACTGATGACGGCATGATCTAACCCGCAGAGCCTCCCGCGGAGAGTTACACCACGCCCGGGGACGCGACCGCCGGCGCCATGGCCCGATACCGGGTCACGCCCATTCGCTGTCCGCATATCGCGGACGGCGAGGACACGGGACCGATAGATGCCTGCGGCGTCGAGCGGGCAACGGATCATGCGCGCGCCGATTTCGCCATGATCGTGCTCGGTGGTCATGGGCCGATCATGATGCTCGAGGAGAAGCTCCACAGTTGCGCAACCCACCGCGCTGGTCCGACCATGTGCTCTCCCTCGTGTAGGAGAGGCAGGTCGTCGTCGCAGCCACGGCCACGCTCCGCCACGTCACAAGCCGACGACCGACGATCGGCTCACGCCCAGCGACACACGCCCCGTTGGCCTAGCGGGGCCACAGACGCGTGCGGGGCCCATTCCGGCCATTTGACTAGCCGTCACCCGTCGGTGGCCGCAGGCTCGATCGCAAAGTCCACCCGGCGGCAACAGCGCTGAACCGCGTCCAACCGGGCCGAACGGGTCCGAAAGTCTGGAGCAGACCGTGACCCTATTTCGTGGCCCCTCGACGCCGTGCTCCAGTTTTGCTCCAGTTGCGGTGCGCACGACGTGAATGGTCGATCATCAAGAGATCGACTGCGGTCACCCGAAACAGGCTCTGAGCTGCAGAAATGCTGCGCTGAACGTTGCCACCGCAAGAGTGGAGCTGAGGGGATTCGAACCCCTGACCCTTTGACTGCCAGTCAAATGCGCTACCAACTGCGCCACAGCCCCTTGCCCCCACGAAGTTACACGACGCGGTCCGGCGGATGGCACCCGGGGCGCAGGCGCGGCGACCCGCGATTGCGCCGATCGCCTGCGTCCCACATCCCCAGACCAGGGCAGGCGCTCAGCCTGCAGCCAGGATGTCCTTGAGCCAGTTGGTGTTGTTGAGGTTGACCTGGGTGCCGTTCGCGATCACCGTCGGCGTGCCGAACACCCCGTTGGTCTGCGCAGCGGGGTTCGCGACCGCCTTCTGCGTCTCGGCGGTGACGGCTGCCGCGTTCTTCGCACCCTTGACGCATCCGGCGAAGTCACCCTTGGCGCCGAGTTGCGAGCCGAACTCCACCAGCTGGTCGTCGGTCAGACCTGCGCTGCCCTCCGAGGGCTGACTGGCGAAAAGCTTCTGGTGGTAGGCCGGGTAGGTGCCCGCCGGGACCGCACACAGCGCAGCGTTGGCGGCGCGGGTGGAGTAGCCCGCTGGACTCGACCTCTTGTCGAGGATGGCGATGGAGTGGAAGCGGACCGTCAGCTTGCCGTCGTTCAGCGCGCTGACGATCTCGTTGCCGTAGGCCTTCTCGAAGATCTCGCAGTTGGGGCACAGGAAGTCCTCGTACACGTCGATCGTCGGCTTGCCACTGCCCGCCGTGACGACCGCTCCCGATGAAGTGGCTGCGTACGCAGGAGTGACGGTGGCCACCGTGCCCGCGTTGCGCAGGTACAGCACCACGCCACCCGCGAGCACCGCGGCGACCACAACCGCGACCACGATGATCAACGACGTGTTGTTGGCCCGTTGCGGCACCTGAATGCCCGCCGAGGCGAGCCGTTGCGCGGCCGCCTCCTGCCGCCGTTTGCGCTCGTTGCGTGACGCTCCGCCCATGTCAGGTCCTTCCCGCGCTCAGCCGCGCGTCTACCGAGAGCAGTGTGTGCGGTCGGGCGATCAGCCACGCGGCCAATGCCAGGAAGCCGGTGTCGCGGACGATCTCCTGCAGGTACGCCGTCGCTTGGGGGGCAACGGCGCCACCTCCGCCGAAGCAGCCGCAGTCGATCGAGAGCCCACGCGCCCACGACTGGGCCACGCCTGCGATGAACACCAGCAGGAGCAGCGCCGACGCTACGGCCACCAGCCGCACCCCGATGCCGAGCAGGAGCAACAGCCCGATGGCGATCTCGAGGAAGGGCAACACGGCGGCGACGACGTCTGCCGCGCCGCGCGACAGTACGTCGTACGCGCGGACGGCGACGACGGTCTGATCGAGGTCGATCGCCTTCAACGTCCCAGAGACGAGCCAGACCGCCGCGAGGGCCACGCGCGCAACCGTGCCGACAAGATCGAGAACGGGCGTCCGGTTCACACGTTCAGCCTAGCGGCTGCCGCTGTTCGGTCTTTCGCGAGCACAGGCGACCAACTCGACGTGCCGAGATGCACGACTCACCGCGGCGGGGCGCACGGCTCACCGCGGCGGGGCGCACAACTCACCGCGGCGAGATGCACGACTCACCGCGGCCGGATGGCCGCCCGCTCAGAACTGCTCGCGCGCCGACTCCTGCTCCAGGACGGCGTCCAGATCCGCCAATCTCGCCACGCTCGACGCGGCGCGCGCCGTGCGGGGGTTGGCCGCCAACAGCTCCCGATGGCGGTGCGTCCAGGCCCAGTACCCCGCGGTGAACGGGCAGGCGTCCTCACCGACGCGCTTGCGCGGGTTGAAGGCGCATCCGCGGCAGTGGTCGGACATCCGTCCGATGTACGCCCCGCCCGCGCTGTAGGGCTTCGTCGCCATCATCCCGCCGTCGGCGTGCTGGCTCATCCCGATCACGTTGGGCGGCATGACCCACTCGAAGCCGTCCACGAACGCCTCGCGGAACCAGTTCGACAGGTCCGCGGGCCGGTAGCCCCGCTGCAGGGCGTGGTTGCCCAGCACCATCAGCCGTTGGATGTGGTGGGTCCACCCCCGGTCGCGCACGCCCTCCAGCGCTGTGCGCAGGCACTGCGCGGTCACCGCGTCGGCGTCGAGCGTCTGCCACCAGTCCGGCAGCGGCGTGTGGGCCTGCAGCGCGTTGCGACGACGGTAGGCGCGACCGAAGCGCCAATAGAGCTGCCACACGTACTCCCGCCATCCGAGCACCTGGCGGATGAAACCCTCGGCACTCGCGATCGGCACCGACCCGTCGCGGTGGGCGTCCTCCGCCGCCGCCACGACGTCCAACGGATGCAGCACGCCGAGGTTGAGCGGCACGGACAGCAGCGAGTGCACCATGGCCCAGTCCGCGGTGAGCATCGCGTCCTCGTGCGGCCCGAAGTGGGGCAGGCGATGCTCGACGAAATGGCGCAACGCCGTTCGTCCTTCCGCGGCGGTCACGGCGAACCAGCGCGGGCCGTCCCGGCCGATGGTCGGCAGGTCCATCCGATCCAGATCGGCGCGGACCTCGGCGTCGATCTCGTCCTCCGGGGGCTGCCACGGCGGCGGTACGTCCAGCGTCACGGCGCCGCGCGGCGGAGGCTCCCGGTTGGCGTGGTCGTGGTTCCACTTTCCCCCGAGGGGCTCGGCTCCCTCCATCAACACGTCGAAGCGACGGCGCTGGGCGCGGTAGAAGTCCTCCATGCGGAACGTCTCGCGGCTGCCTGCCCACACGTTGAAGTCCGCGCGGGAGAGGGCGAACGTCGGGGTGGGGAGCACATCGGCGACCAGCCCTTCGGTGCGCAGTTGTTCGACGAACGCGGCGGCTGCGTGCGACGTCGGCTCATGCACGAGTACGGGCCGTCCGACCTGCTCCAAGGCGTCGCGGTAGGTGTCGGCGCGGAGGTGCAGGGCACGGTCGCCCAGCTCGGCGGCGGCGTGGCGCAGCCCGGAGAGGACGAGGTGCAGCTTCTGCCGGTGGAAACGCCTGCTGCCGAGCACCCTCGTCGACTCGACGAGCACCACCTCCCGATCACGATGCTCCGCCACGCTGTGCACGTGGGGTCCGAGTTGGTCGCCGAAGATCCACAGCGGGGCGTCGGGCATTGGGTCAGTGTGCTGTCCGTCGATGGGTCGTGCGCGGCGAGCCGGGTTAGGCTCGCGCCATGACCGAGCAGGCGCACGACGACGCCGCTCACCATCACGCCGACGTCTCGGGCGGATGGCTGCGGGCAGGCGTCTTCGGGGCGATGGACGGCCTGGTCACCGAGATCGCGCTGGTCGCGGGCGTCGGGGGCGGTGGAGCGAGCCGCAGCGCGATCATCCTGACCGGCGTGGCGGGCCTCGTCGCGGGGGCGTTCTCGATGGCGCTGGGCGAGTTCACGTCGGTCGGCACGCAGAACGACGCCGTGGCGCATGAGGTCACGGTCGAGCGTGCCGAGATCGCCCGCTATCCCGAAGGCGAGATGGCCGAGCTCGCCGACATGTACCAGCGGATGGGCCTGTCGCAGGCGACCGCTGAAGCCGTCGCGCGGGAAGTACACACCGATCCCGAGCTGGCCGTGAAGGTGCACATCACCCAGGAGCTCGGCCTCGATCCCGACGACCAGCCCTCACCGTGGACAGCGGCGATCAGCTCGTTCTTCGCGTTCGCCATCGGCGGCATCTTCCCGTTGGCGTCGTATCTGCTCGGGTCGTCGTCGCTGGTCGTGGCACTGTTGGTCGGGGCCGTCGGGCTGTTCATCGCGGGTGCGATCACGTCTCGGTTCACGACACGCGTCTGGTGGCGCGCAGGCCTTCGGCAGCTGGTGTTCGGGGCCATCGCGGCGGGGGCGACGTATCTCGTCGGCATGGCGATCGGCGTCAGTGCGGCCGGCTGAGACGGCAGCCGGAGAATCTGCCACTGTGGTAAGCACGTCCGTCGACGAGGGGAGGCCGCCGGTGACCGCCGAGCCGCTGGAGGCCACGAGTCTCGTCGAGCTGACGGTCAGGCGGCTGCGTGGCGAGATCCTCTCCGGTGCGCTGGTGCCCGGAGAGCGGATCGTCGAGGAGCAGCTGACGCGCCGGTTCGGCACCAGCCGGGCCCCGTTGCGGGAGGCGTTGCGCCTGCTCGGGCAGCAGGGGCTGGTGGAGCACCTGCCCCGGCGCGGTGTGCGCGTTGCCCAGCTGTCGGGCCGCGACATCGACGAACTGTTCACGTTGCGTGATGTGCTGGAGCAGTTCGCGGCGCGGTGCGCGCTCGGGGAAGGCCGCCTGCCCGACCCGGTAGGCCTGGAGGCGATGGCGGCGGCCGTCACCACGATGGAGCACGCGACGGTCGACGGCGACTCGCTTGCCCAGGCCACCGCCCATCGCGCGTTCCACATGGCACTGGTGGCGATGTCAGGTCATCGGCATCTGCTGGACGTCTACGAGTCGGTGATCCTCAAGCTGCAGCTCTACATGGCGACGAACATGCGCCGTGAGGCCACCGAACGGCCGCCTGAGCAGGGTCCACACCGGCACCGGCGGCTGTACGACGCTGTGTGCAGCGGGGACCTGCCCAATGTTCTGGCGGAGCTGAACGCCCACGGCGCCCGCACCTACCTGGCCCCGGAGCTCGACGGCGCCTGAGTTCGCCGTCGTCGAGCTCCGACACAGCATCTCAGTGTCTGGCTCACGATGGGGGCCTCAGCGAGGACGCCGCACTGATCGCCGCGGGGCGGACGTTCGCGGGGTTCGTATCCCGCAACTGTCGGTCTCGCGTCGATTGCCCAACGGTGCTGGGCACGACGTCCGCAGCACGGCACGCAACATAGCGTTAACAGCGCGAATCTTTACCTGACACCAAACCGTCGACAATCGACGATGTGCAGATTTCCGCTCTCGACGTCTCGCGGGTCTCGACCCTGCGCGCCGCCTACGCCGAAGGGCTCTCCGCACATTCGGTCGTCGACGCGGTGCTGCAGCGCATCGCCGCGCGCGGCGACGACGCCACCTGGATCTCCCGCTTCAACGCCGCCGTGCTGCACGCCAGGGCGGCGGAGATCGAGGACCGGTGGGCTCCCGCGGACCGATCGCCCCTGTACGGCGTGCCCTTCGCGGTCAAGGACAACATCGACGTCGTCGGGCTGCCGACGACCGCGGCGTGCCCGGCGTTTGCCTACTCGCCGGACTTCGACGCGACGAGCGTGCGCCTGCTTCTCGACGCGGGTGCCATTGCCGTCGGCAAGACGAACTTGGACCAGTTCGCGACCGGCCTCAACGGCACGCGCAGCCCCTACGGTGCACCCGAGAGCGTCTTCGGCGGCGACCTGATCTCCGGCGGGTCCAGCTCGGGCAGCGCGGTGGCCGTCGCGGCAGGCGTGGTCGCGTTCGCGCTGGGCACTGACACCGCAGGCTCGGGGCGCGTGCCTGCCGCGCTCAACGGGATCGTCGGGCTCAAGCCCACCCGCGGGCTGGTCAGCACGGCCGGGGTCGTGCCTGCGTGCCGATCACTGGACTGCGTCTCGGTGTTCGCGAACGAGCTCGACGACGCACGCGAGGTCCTCACGGTGCTCGCCGCCCACGACCCGGCCGACCCGTGGTCCCGCGTGCCGAAATCGCCAACTCGGCGCGCTCAGCTGCACGACTCACCTGGTGGGGGGGTGCAGGAATCGCCGACTCGGCGTGCCCAGCTGCACGACTCACCGTGGGGTGGGGTGCGGGTGGGGGTGCCTGCCGACGCCGGGCTCACCGACACGGGGTTCGCCGACGCCTTCGCCTCGGTCGTGGCAGGCCTTACCGCCGGGGGCACGGCAGGCCGCACCGCCGGGGGCTCGGCCGGCGTCACCGCCGAGGGCGGGGGCGCGCAGGTCGTGCTCGTGCCGACGCCGTTGGAGCCCTTGTTCGAGGCGGGCGATCTGCTCTATGACGGGCCGTGGGTGGCCGAGCGGCTCTCCGGGCTCGAAGGCTTCCTCGCCGACCACCCCGACGACGTGCTGCCCGTCACGCGCGCGGTGATCGAGCGGGGCAGGGAGTTCGACGCCGTTGCCACCTTCCGCGCCCGACACCGGCTGCAGGAGCTGCGTGCGTGGACCGACCGGCTCTGGGAGCGCGCGGACGTGCTGCTGCTCCCCACGATACCGACGACGTTCACCCGCGCGCAGCTCACCGAGGAACCGGTGGCGCGCAACCGCGCACTGGGGCGGTTCACCCAGTTCACGAACCTGCTCGACCTCGCGGCGGTGGCCGTTCCCGCAGGCACCACCGCCGACGGACGCCCGTTCGGCGTCACCGTGTTCGGCCCGGCCTTCTCGGAGGACCGGCTGATGTCCGCCGCCAGTGATCTCATCAGGGAGGCCGTATGACGTCCACCATCCCCAAGACAGCGGTGCTCGGCCCGGTCGCCGCCAACCCGTACGCCTGGCCGTTCGACGGTTCGGTCAGCACCGCGCGGGTGGCGCTGATCAACATCGACTGGCAGGTCGACTTCTGCGGACCCGGCGGCTACGTCGACCGCATGGGCTACGACCTGTCGCTCACCCGCGCGGGCCTGCCTGCCACGTCGACGATGCTCGCGCACGCCCGCGCAACGGGCATGCTCGTGATCCACACGCGGGAGGGCCACGCGCCCGACTTGTCCGACCTACCCGCCAACAAGCGGTGGCGCTCGGCCCAGATCGGCGCCGAGATCGGCTCAGCGGGGCCCACCGGTCGGATCCTCGTGCGCGGCGAGCCGGGCTGGGAGATCGTGCCGGAGGTCGCGCCGATCCCCGGCGAGGTGCTCGTCGACAAGCCGGGCAAGGGCGCGTTCTACGCCACCAACCTCGATCTCGTGCTCCGCACGCACGCGGTCACGCACATCATCCTGACCGGCATCACGACCGACGTGTGCGTGCACACGACCATGCGCGAGGCCAACGACCGGGGCTACGAGTGCCTGATCCTTTCGGACTGCACCGGGGCGACCGACCCGGCCAACCACGACGCCGCACTGCACATGGTGACCATGCAGGGTGGCGTCTTCGGCGCGGTGGCGACGTCCACCGCCGTCATCGAGGGGACCACCCATGCAGGTTGATGCCGAGCCTTACCCCTTCGCGTTCGATCCGGCGACCACCGCACTCGTGATCATCGACATGCAGCGCGACTTCGTCGAGCCCGACGGCTTCGGCGAGACGCTCGGCAACGACGTGTCCTATCTGCAGGCGGTGGTCCCGCCGTTGAAGAAGGTGCTGGAGACCGCCCGCGAGGTGGGCCTCACCGTGATCCACACACGGGAGGGCCACGTCCCGGACCTCTCGGACTGCCCGCCCGCAAAACTCAACCGCGGCGAGCCCAGCCTGCGCATCGGCGACCCCGGGCCCAAGGGCCGCATCCTCATCCGCGGCGAGTACGGCCACGACATCATCGACGACCTGGCGCCCGTCACAGGCGAGTTGGTGATCGACAAGCCCGGCAAGGGCTCGTTCTACGGCACCACGTTCGGCGACGAGCTGACGGCTCGCGGGATCACCAGCCTGGTGGTCACGGGCGTCACCACGGAGGTGTGCGTGCACACCACCGTCCGCGAGGCCAACGACCGCGGCTACGAGTGCCTCGTGCTCTCGGACTGCGTCGGCTCGTACTTCCCCGAGTTCCAGAAGGCAGGCCTGGCCATGATCGCCGCACAGGGCGGCATCTTCGGCTGGGTCGCGCCGTCTGCCGCATTCCTGTCCGCCCTCGTCCCGCAGGAGGTCGCGTCATGAGCGACACGGTGACTACCCACGAAGAGACCCCCATCAAGCTGCCCTGGTGGGTCGGCGGCGACACGAACGCCTTCTTCGGCCTCGGCTTCAACACCCTCGTCAACGTCCTGGTGCTCTCCGGGCTGTGCGTCGGGGTCGTGAAGATCCCCGGCAGCGACGTGTTCGGGGTGATCCTGCCCGCGCTGGGTGTCCAGCTGCTGATCGGCAACGTGTTCTACACCTACCTCGCGCGCAAGCTGGCCCAGCGCCAGAACCGGCTGGACGTCTGCGCGATGCCGTACGGCCCATCGGTGCCGCACATGTTCATCGTGACGTTCGTGGTCATGCTGCCGATCTACCTGAAGACCAAGGACCCGTTGGCCGCGTGGGCGTCCGGGCTCGCATGGTGCTTCATCATCGGCATCATCGTGCTCATCGGCGCGTTCGTGGGCCCCTACATCCGCAAGTACACGCCGCAGGCCGCCATGCTGGGCACCCTCGCGGGCGTCTCGATCGCCTTCATCTCGATGCGCCCCGCCGCCCAGATGTGGGAGGCGCTGTGGATCGCGTTCCCGGTGTTGGTGATCATCCTGATCGGCTTCTTCACCGACTTCAAGCTGCCGGGAAACATCCCGGTCGGGCTCGCGGCGCTGCTCGTCGGCACGGCGATCGGCTGGATCGGCGGCTACATGTCGGTGCCCGACGTCGTGTCGGCCGCGAAGGACGTGGCGCTGTCGCTGCCGACGGCCGACTTCGGCCGTCTCGGCCAAGGCCTCACCGACGTCGCGCCGCTGCTGGCCACGGCCATCCCGCTGGGTATCTACAACTTCACTGAGGGCATGACGAACGTCGAGAGCGCCGCCGTCGCCGGTGACGAGTACAACCTGCGCTGGATCCTGCTCGCGGACGGCACCGGTGCGATCGTCGGCTCCGTTCTGGGCTGCCCCTTCCCCCCTGCCGTCTACATCGGACACCCTGGCTGGAAGGCCGCGGGCGGCCGCACGTCGTACTCGCTCGCGTCCGGCGTCGTGATCGCGCTGATGTGCTTTCTCGGCTTGTTCGGGCTGCTCGGCGCACTGTTGCCGCTGCCTGCGATCGTGCCGATCCTGCTCTACATCGGTCTGCTGATCGGCGCACAGGCGTTCCAGGAGGTGCCGAAGGCGCACGCCGTCGCGGTGGTCATCGCGATCATCCCGAACATCGCGTCGTGGGCATCGGGGTTGATCGACAACGCCCTGTCGGCCGCGAACACGTCGGCCTCGCAGGTCGGCGAGGACGCCCTGGTCAACGCAGGTGTCGTCTACAAGGGGCTGTCGCTACTGGGCGGCGGCGCGATCCTGGCGGGCCTCGTGCTCGGCGCGATCACCGCGTTCATCATCGACAAGAAGTTCATCCCCGCCGCGGTGTACTGCTTCATCGGCGCCGCCGTCGGCTACATCGGGCTGATCCACGCGCCGCAGGTCGGTTGGGGGGTCGGCGGACAGATCTCGCTCGGCTACTTCCTCGCGGGTGTGATCCTGCTGGGCTTCGGGCTGGTCACCCGCCGCACGGCGGCGACGGTTGCGGAGACCCAGCCGACCGACGAGGAGCTGCCGGTCCAGCGCACCGACGAGCCCGAGCCCGCCGCCGTGGCG
Organism: Pseudonocardia sp.; assembly: GCA_036401495.1. Lineage (GTDB taxonomy): Bacteria > Actinomycetota > Actinomycetes > Mycobacteriales > Pseudonocardiaceae > Pseudonocardia. The sequence goes on from DASWUV010000074.1 coordinate 10,068, forward strand.
CCGATCGACACCACGCGCCCGGCGACCGCGTGAGCATCGTCCGTGCTCGTGCGTGGAAAACGTTGCCGGGACGACGGTTTCCGCGCACAGGCGGCGGAGCCGCGCTCGACCGGCCCGAGGTGACCGCAGCGGTGCAGGCTGCCTTCGACCGGTACGAGCGCGCCCTCGCCGCGGGCGACGTCGACGTGCTCACCGAGCTGTTCTGGGATGACCCGCGCTGCGTCCGGTTCGGTGTCGCCGACCGGCAACAGGGCGGCGCGGAGATCGCCGCCTGGCGGGCGGCGCACCCGTCCGTCCCGCCGGGGCGGCGGCTGTACGAGACCCGCGTGCTGGCCGTCGACGACCGGACCGCCGTGGTCACCACGTTGTTCAGCTACCCGGGTCGCGCCGTCGAGGGACGGCAGAGCCAGACCTGGGTACGGCTCGCGCAGGGCTGGCGGATCGTCGCGGCGCACGTGTCGGAGGTGCCTGCCACGCTCTGACCGCACTCCCCATCCCCGTCCTGTCAGGGTAGCCTGACAACCATGGACGGGATGCGCTGGCCGGAAGGGTTCGAGGCGTGGCAGCGGCTGCGTGGTTGGCATGAGCGCAGCTCGGCCGACGGCGCGGCCGCACTGGAGGCGCTGTCCGACATCGGCGTCGTGCGCAGGCTGCTCGACCAAACCGAGCTGGCCGCCGTCCGGGCCGCCCGCGGCAACGCCAAGTCGTGGGCGGAGATCGCAACGCGACTCGGCGTGACGCGGCAGTCGGCGTGGGAACGCTGGCGGGACCTGGACGACGAGCCCCGCGGGGAGGACGTTCGCGGAGATGTCGTGTCGGGCCGCCTGGTCGACGAGATAAAGGCGGACGCGGCCCGCGAGCTCACGACCTCACGGCGCGGGGCGCTCGTCGTCGTGCCGGACGTGACCGGTCTGGAGTGGGAGACCGCCCACCGGGTGCTGAGGGCCGCGCGACTGGTCGCGGTCAGCGCCGACCCCGACGGTCCCCCGATTCCGGTGCTCCAGTCCAACGGCTCGGTGGTCGTCGAGCAGAAGCCTGCCCCTGGCGAACGACGGGAGCCCGGCTCGCCGGTCACGCTCTGGTTCGGGCGCGGCCCCGGCTCTGCAGGCGTGCGCGAGCCGCTGCGTCCGCGTCCTTCCCCGCGATCGACCGGCGGCGCCGTCGACGAACAGACCGGCGAGAGCGTCCCCTGAGGACCGGGGCATCATGGCGAGCAGATCTACGTCCACAGTTGTCGCGGCACGGAGCGGAGAAGCACTCGCATGGGTTGGAACGACATGGTGATCGAGCAGTTCAGGGCAGGCAACACGCGCGTTGCCGACCAGTTCGACCGGGATTCGCTGTTGCTGTTGCACACCACCGGCGCCAAGAGCGGGCAGCCGCGCATCGCGCCGGTCGCACACTTCCGCGACGGCGACCGAGTGGTCATCGTGGCGTCGGCTGCCGGCAGCGACCACCACCCGGACTGGTACCACAACCTCCTCGCCAACCCGACGGTCCAGTCGGAGGTCTGGGAGAACGGCGAGCTCAAGACGACGACGGCCACGGCCCGGACTGTGGGCGACGGCGAGCGCGACAAGCTGTGGTCCGAGATCGTGGCACAGGCGCCGGGGTTCGGCGAGTACCAGACCAAGACCACCCGACAGATCCCGATCGTCGTGCTGGAGCCCGCAGGCGCCTGAGGTCGCACGCAGACCGACCTTCACGATCGCCGGGACCGGCGGATTTTCGTGCGCAGCCGCACGGAATCCGCCACGCTCGGCGATCAATCTGTGCGCCGCCGGTCTGAGCCGCCGCGCGTCGACCCGTCTTTGAGGTAGCGGACGGCGTCGCCCAGCGTCGCCGTCACGACGACGGCCTGGTCCACACCGGTGAAGCTCAGGACGCGCCGCACCACGGGGGTCGCGGCGGTCAGTACCAGTTGCGCGCCGCAACGGCCGCGATGGTCGTGCAGGTCGAGGACCGTCTGAACGCCTGCCGCGGCGAGGAGCCGCACGCGGGACAAGTCGAGGATGAGGTCGCCGTCGGCCACCGCGAGGACCTGGTCGCGAAGTTGCGGTGCGGTCAACAGGTCGATCTCGCCCTCGAGTGTCATCAGGCAGGGGGGAGGCACGGTCCGTACGGAGACGGTCAGCAGCTGGGGCATGGTTCACCTCGGAAAGGGGACCGGCAGCCGCCCTGCCGGACCGCTGTCAACCGTAAAGGTCCGCTCCCCCGCTCACCATTCGAACGATCGGTACGCCGCTCGCCTCGCGTGCATCAAACGGCAGCGCGGCGGCGGCGTTTCGGATCGGCCAGTACGGCGACGTTGTAGCCCGCGTCGTCGGGGTTGAGGTCGGTTCCGGGCGCCACGACGCTGTCGATGCGGTCCAGCACAGCGGGTTCCAGGACGATGTCCGCGGCGCTGAGCTGGCCGTGCAGGTGCTCGGCGGTGCGCGGGCCGATGATCGCCGACGAGACCGCGGGGTGCGTGGTCACGAACGCCAGCGCCAACTGGATCAGCGTCAGGCCTGCTTCGTCGGCGATGTGGGCAAGTTCGGTGGCGGCGTCGAGCTTGGCCTGGTTGCCCGGGATGGCCAAGTCGTAGTGGTCGAGGGTCGGGCGGAACGGCATGGTCTGGGTGCGGTGGCTGGACAGATCGGCCGCGTCACGGCGCCAACGGCCCGACAGCCAGCCCCCGTTGAGCGGGCTCCAGACGAGCACCCCCATCCCGTAGGTCTCGCAGGTCGGCAGCACGTCGGCCTCGACGCCCCTGGTCAAAAGCGAGTACGGCGGCTGTTCGCAGACGAAGCGCTCGCGCAGGCGCCGCTCGGCGGTCCACTGCGCCTGCACGATCATCGACGGGGAGAACGTCGACGACCCGACGTAGCGGACCTTGCCCGAGTGGACGAGGTCGGAGAGCGCGCCGAGGGTCTCGTCGAGGTCGGTGCCGAGATCGGGCCGGTGCACCTGGTACAGGTCGATGTGCTCGGTGCCCAGGCGGCGCAGGCTCGCCTCGCAGGCCCGGACGATCCAGCGCCGGGAGGCACCGCGCTCGTTGGGGCCGGGGCCCATCGGGCTGGAGAACTTGGTCGCCAGTACGACGTCGTCGCGGCGTCCGGCGATCGCTTTGCCGACGATGAGCTCGGACTCACCGCCCGAGTAGACGTCAGCGGTGTCGATGACGTTGACGCCCGCGTCGAGTGCTGCCCCGATGATGCCGATCGCATCGTCGTGATCGCGGTTTCCCCATGACCCGAACATCATCGCGCCCAGGCTGAGCGAGCTGACGTGGACTCCGGTGCTACCCAACGTGCGGTACTGCATGGTGTGGGATGGCCTTCCCGTGATCGAGCGCGGCGGGAATGGCCCCTCGACTGCTACCGTCCCCATAGGCGGAGCCAGCTCCGCTTCGTCCGACTATAAGTGGAGCTGACTCCGCTTGGCAACGCAGCGGAGGAGTGACACATGCCCGCTCGGTCCACCAGACCGGTCCGCGCCGACGCTCGGGCGAACGAGGACAAGCTGCTTGGCGCGGCCGCCGCGGTGTTCGCCCGGGACGGCGCCACCGCGACGTTGAAACAGATCGCGAAGGACGCGGGCGTCGGGATCGGGACCCTGTACCGCCGCTTCCCCACGCGCGAGCAACTCGTTGACGCCACCTACCGCTACGAGACGGCCCGGCTCGCCGCCCGAACGTCGGACCTCCTGCGCGAGCTGCCCGCCGACCGTGCCTTACGGGCGTGGATGTCCGAGGTACTGGACTACCTCGCCGCGAAGCACGGCATGGCCGACACGCTCAAGACCCTCCTGGACGCCGACGTCGAGCTGAGCTCGCAGACGCGCGAGCAACTGACCGGAGCGGTCGAACAGTTCCGCCTGGCCGGGCTCACCCAGGGCGTGCTCAGGGAGGACGTGCCCTCCCCCGACATCCTCATGGCACTGGCGGGCGTCACCCTCGTCGCAGGCGCCCGGCACCAGCGTGAGCAGTCCGAGCGGCTGCTGGATCTGCTGATGGACGGCATCACCCGCGCGGACAGCTGGCGGGATGGCGCGGAGCGCGAACGACGTCCTCGACGCGGTCGGGCGGCG
>DASWUV010000075.1:0-1752 GCA_036401495.1 Pseudonocardia sp.
CATGCTGGCTCATTGCGAGATACGACATACCCCATGTACCGACAGCTCCGTTCGACCAGGGCTGCTCCCCTGCCCACTCGATCGAGTCGCGCAGCGCTTCGGCACCGACGATTCCCCATGGAGCGAGCTGTCCCGGGCTCTTGCCCGACCCCGGCATGTCCACCCGAACGACGGCATAGCCGTTGGGCACCCAGACGGCCGTGTTGACCGTCTCGTGGTTCTCGAACTGGAGGCCGGCTGAGTTCCCGAAGAAGTAGTCCTCTTCCATCTGCTCGTGCTTCTCGAGGTCGTCCGCCGTCTCGATGGAGTGGTGATTGAATGCCTTGCCGTAGGGCCCGCAACTGACGATCACCGGATAGTTGCCCGGCGTCGCAGGTCGGAAGACATCTGCGAGAACGTACTCGCCGTTCTGCAGCGGGATTTTCACATCACGGAAGCGGAGGATCCCGATCGCGTTTCGCCTGAGTTCATTACGCGCGTTCGCGGGGGTACAGAGGTCACGCCGGGTGCCATCGGTGAACACTGCCGCGTTATTGAGGTCGTCAAGGAGTTCGAGAACGACCTGATCTTGGGTGAACTGCTGTACTTTATCGAGTACTGTCATAGCCTCGTAGTTGGCATCGTGACGGAAGTTCAATCTTCGGTCGCCGATGATCTCGTGGACTTCGGGTGCGATGTTTGTGCCGTTGTCCCGGATATCGCTGCGCCCAAGCGAGAAGACCAGGCGAGCGATGTTTGTGACGCCGGGATCTCTGAGTTTGTTGATATTGCCATCAACGCGCGCGACGATGTCTGCGAGAGTCACGCGGGGTCGTCCCGTTACGTTCCCGATCGCCGTGTTTCCGACCAGAAACGCGATGCGTTCACCGTCCTCATACGGAAACTCTCCTCTCTCGTTTGTCAGACCGCTGTGCGTGGGCGTTTCGTATTTCAGGCCGGCGATCGGCCCAGCCATAACACCTGTCTTCGTCATGTCATTCTCCGATTCGTCATTGACTGGTGGGCGTTGGTCGAAGTGCTGAGCGCATGCCTGCACCTGCGACCGCCTGCGACTTCACTCACGGTAGTTGCCTCAGGGGCTGTATCCGTCCCGAACTTCGGGCGCGCCTATGAACGGCGTTCAAGCACGCTCATGGATGAAGGACCGGCCTCGACGCCTATGAGTGCTCGTCCAAGGTTCTCTACCCAGGTGTCCAGGTTGTTCACCGCGTGCAGGCTGCCAGCACGACAATTCCGGGCAATCAACTGCAAAGGCATGCGCTTGCTTATCGCTGATGCGCCCGAGGCACGGAACAATGTCTCGATCGCAGTCGCACAAGCGTCCCACACATATGCCGCGTCCGTGTGGAATTGAAGATTCTCCTGCTCGCTAGGATCTGCACCTTCGGCATCGAGTCGATCGAACTCGGCCACCGCAGCATCCGCAATGCTGCCTGCGGCGCGAATCTGCATGGCGACTCGACCAATGATGTGGTGGACGACGGGCGCGTCGATCTGACGGGTGTATGGGGAGTAAGGGACGCTTCGCCTGCCGATCGAGGAGAGGAACACCTCCATCGCCTGATCGGCCATGCCAAGGGCAATGCCGGTGCTCGACACGACCGACCGCGGAAGACCTCCCCGTCGCGGCCCAAGCCCCTGCGCGATGAGCGCGGCGGTGCGCTCGGCCAGCTGCGCGGGGAATCCGAAGCGCTCGTCGGGTACGAAGAGATCTCCGTCAGTCGCAACTGTCTGGCTGCCTGTTGCCGCAAG
>DASWUV010000076.1:0-10137 GCA_036401495.1 Pseudonocardia sp.
CGCGTCAGCCCGTTGACCACCTGGATTTCGCGGACGTGCTTGGCGGTGCCCATGAGCTCCAGCACGAGGGGATCCACCGGGCTGTCGCCGCGCTCGCGCAACTGCTTGGCGTCGATGGCCGCCACGCCGAGACTCCGGTCCTTGACGTAGACACACCGCTGCGCGCCGTACGCGTCGGCAAGCAGGAACGCGCCCGCATCCGAGCGGTGCATCGGGATCTTGCCGACCGGCGGCGGAAACTCGTGCAGGCCGTACGGCGGGAACGCGCTCGACACGACGGCGCGGGACGCCGCCAGATGCACGGCCAACTGGTGCGCGACGCCCGCGTGCGGAAGGTAGGAGACGCCGTCGGCCGCCAGCAGCGACGCGAGCATGTGCCCGTTCTGCTCCGCCTCGACGCTCGCGAGGCTCGCCAGCACGCCGGTCGGCATCCCGAGGTCGAGACCGACGCCCAGTACGTGCCGCGCCCGGACGCCCGCGCCGGTGAGGATCAGCATGCGGTGCTCGGGCAGGAGCGCGCGCAGCTCGTCGACCAGCGGGAGGATCGCGTCGCGGCCGCGGTCGATGATCGCGCGGCCGCCGACGCTCACGACGGTCAACCACGGCAGGACCCTGATCACCGGCCGCTCGATCGGCTTGACCAGCTCGCGGTCGAGCAGGGTCTGGCGCATCAGCGCGCTGGGGACGTCCTTGGCGGCGGTCATCGCGCCTCACTCCGGGTGTCATCATTGTCACTACGGATGATCGTGCCGACGTGCTCGCCCTCGACGGCGCGCCGGATGTGTCCGGGCCGCAACCCGTTGACGATCTGGATCTCGCGCACGTTCCGCGCGTGGCGCATGAGCTCCAGCACGGGCCGCTCGACGACGAGGTCGGGCAGGTTCAGCTCGATGAGCTCCTCGACCGTGATCTCCGGGATCAGGGTGGCCTCGGGGTCGGTCTTCGGGTTGGCCGTGTAGAGGCCGTCCTCGTCCTTGATGAAGATCATCCGACGGCACCCGTACGTCTCGGCGACGAGGTAGCAGCCCGCGTCGGTCCGGTAGGGCGGAATGACGCCGCTGGCGGGCACCCGCTGCCACATGTCGTAGGGCGGCATGCCGGTGAAGATCGCGGCTCCGGACTCCCCGAGGTAGAGCGCGATCGCGCTGAACGCCTCGGTGCCGACGACCGGCACCCCGTACCGGGCCATCAGGTAGCCGAGCATCTGCGCGTTCTGGCCGGACACGGCCGAACCGATGTCGCTCAGCACGCCGGTCGGCAGGCCCAGCTCGGCGGCGAGGGCGTACGCGTGCCGGGCGCGGGTGCCCCCGCCGGTGCCGATCAACAGCCGACGGGTGCGCTTGATGTCGACCAGCTCGTCGACCACCGGGTACACGGCCTCGCGGCCGCGGTCCATCAGGCTCTGCCCTCCGACCTTCACGACGACCACGTCGGGCAGGATCGGCCGGTCCGGCAGTGTGGCCGTGGCGGCCGCCAACTCGGGGTCGCTGAGCGTGCGCTCCATCAGCAACGTTTCCAGCGATGCTCTGCTCGCCGTCACGGGGCCTCCATCAGGGCTCTTGACCAGCACTTCGGCTGAAGCCTAGCGGCTGGGTCGCCGCACCCGATCTTCTCGACCGCGACGCTGCTGCGGCGAGCAGCGGGGGCGGTGCGCTGTCACACCGTTGCGGCGGCCCACCGGGTGGTCAGCTCGGCGCGCCCGGCCTCGGTCGGGGTGCCGTGCAGGCGAACCCTGGCCATCCCGCCGTCGGGCAGGATGTCCAGCCGCACGGCGGTGACCGGCGTCGGGGCGAGCGGGAAGAGATGGCGGTTGTCCGGCAGCAGCGCGGTGCGCGGCAACAGCTCCCGCCACGCACCCCCGCCGTCCCGGCCGCGCAGCACGGCCCAGCCGGGGGCGTTGCCGAGGAACCACGACGTGTCCAGCTCGGCCACCGCGATCACGGCCTGCATGCCGAGGGTGATCTCCACCCAGTCGTTGCCGTCGTCGCGGCGCCGTGCCGTCTCCCACCCCTCCCCCATCAGGCGCGCCGGGCCGGGCAGAAGCAGGTTGTTGGGCGAGCTGTAGAACAGGTTGGAGCAGCCGGTCACCCTTCCGCCGCACTCGATCGCGGCGAGGTCCACAGTGCCCAGGGCGTCCAGCAGAGCGGGGTCCGGCAACGCGACGCCGTGGACGCGCAGCCGCGCGACCCCGCCGTCGGGATGGATGCGCAGCCGGACGTGGGTGACCCGGCGCGCGCAGTCCACGGCGAACGCGTTCTGCGTGTCCCCCTTCAACGCGGTGCGCTCGACCAGCGGGAACCAGGGGCCCTCAGGCCCCGCCGCGCCGTCGACCGACGCCTCCGGCGGGTAGTTGCCGACGAACCATGACGTGTCGACGACGACGCCCGCGACGACACCGGCCACGCCCAGGCGCACGACCGCGACGTCCTCGCCCGGCTCGCGGCGCCGCCGGGTCTCCCAGCCGTCGTAGATCTTGCCGTGGTGGCCGAACGTGCCTGCGTCGAACAACGGGGCCCGGGGCGTGATCAGGTTCTCCTTCGCCGCAAAGCCCTCGTCGTTCGCCCAGATCACGGAGCCGCCCAGGTCGCGGCGCGCGAGGTCGGGCAGTTCGCGGAAGTCGGTCATGGCGTGCAGCCTGCCAGGCTCACGCGGCCCCCCTGGTGAGCAGCTTCCCGTGCGGCCGGTCGGCGTCCACGGCGACTCCCCGCAGCCAGGTTCCGCGCACGACGCCGAACAGCTCGCGTCCGGCGTAGGGGGTGACGGGGTTGCGGTGGTGCAGCGCGCCGACCGCGAAGGTGGCGTCCGGTGCGACGACCGCGAGGTCGGCGTCGGCTCCCGCGGCGATGCGGCCCTTGCGGGTCATCCCCACCAGCTCCGCGGGCCGCTGGGCCATCCAACCCACGACCTCGGCCAGCGTGTGCCCGCGGCGACGGGCCTCGGTCCACACGACGGCCAGGCCGAGCTGCAGCGACGCGATGCCGCCCCACGCCAGCCCGAAGTCGCCGACATCGAGCCGCTTCAGCTCGGTGGTGCACGGGGAGTGGTCGCTGACCACCATGTCGATGACGCCGTCGACCAGGCCCTGCCACAGCGCGTCGCGGTTGGCGGCTTCGCGGACGGGCGGGCAACACTTGAAGCGGGTGTCGCCGTCGGGCACCTCCTCGGCGGTGAGCGCGAGGTAGTGCGGGCATGTCTCGACGGTCACGCGCACGCCGTCGGCACGGGCCTGCGCCAGCATCGGCAACGCGTCGGCGGCGGAGAGGTGCACGACGTGCACCCGGGCACCTGTCTCGCGCGCGCCCCGCAACAGCAGTTCGATCGCACTGCCTTCGGCCGTCCGGGGGCGGGAGGCGACGAAGTCGGCGTAGCGGCGGCCCTGCGCGGGGGTGACGTGCGCGCCGTCCTCGGCGTGCGCGATGAGCAGCCCGTCGAACCCGACCAGCTCCCGCATCGCCAGGAGCGGATCGAGGAGAGGCGGAAACTCCGGCACACCGGAGTCGATGAGGAAGCACTTGACGCCGAACACGCCCGCGTCGTGCAGCGCGTGCATCTCGGCGAGGTTGCCCGGCACCGCCCCGCCCCAGAACCCGACGTCCACCGCGCACTGGCCCTCCGCGGCGGCGCGCTTGATCCCGAGCGCGGCGACGTCGATCGTCGGGGGCAGGGAGTTGAGCGGCATGTCGACGATCGTGGTGACCCCGCCCGCCGCGGCGGCGCGCGTGGCCGAGGCGAAGCCCTCCCATTCGGTGCGGCCCGGCTCGTTGACGTGCACGTGGGTGTCCACGAGGCCGGGGATGAGCACCTCGTCGGGGCCCAGCACGATCTCCTCCCCCACCGCGGACGCGTCCAGCGGCAGGACGGCCTCGATGCGCTCGCCGTCGACGAGCACTGCCGCGGGTCGTATCGCGCCCTCGACCACGGCCCTCGGCGCGCGGAAGACGATCACGCGCCCTCCCGGTACGCGCGCCAGCCTGCCTTGGCCGAGATGTCCACGAGCTCGGCGCGGTAGCCGCGGCGCAGGATCATCGCGAGCGAGCCCGATCCGTCGGCCAGCTCGATCGCCCCCAGCTCGAGGCCGGGCGGCTCGCCGGGCAGCAGCACCTCGCGCAGCTGCTCCCAGGACAGGTCGTACACCTCGCCCTGCACGGCCGCGCCCCCCGCGCCGACGTCGTCCAGCGCGGGGTAGCGCCCGTCGACCGCGTAGAAGCGGTAGCGGGGAGCGGTGGTGGTGACCGCCACGAGGGGCGCGTCGCCGACCAGGTGGTGATCGGCGCCGCCTGCCATGGCGGTGCCGTTGAGGAACATCAGCGGCACTTCTCAGCTCCCGCGGTAGGTCGAGTAGGCGTACGGCGAAAGGAGCAACGGAACGTGGTAGTGGGCAGCGGGGTCGCTGACCGTGAACGTGATCGTCACCTCGGGGTAGAAGCCTTGCTGACCGGTGGCGGCGAAGTACACCCCGGTGTCGAAGGTCACCCGGTAGGCGCCCGCGGCGGCGCAGGCGTCGAGCTCGCGCACGCGCCCGTCCGCGTCGGTGACGGCTTCGGCGAGCGTCTCGCCGCCGCGCGTCAGCCGAACCGGCACCCCGGCCGCGGGCGTGCCCAGCGTCGCGTCGAGGACGTGGGTGGACAGGCTCACGAGACCATGCCCGCGATCCGGATGCGGTTGATGGCGGCCAGCTCGCTCAGCGCGACCGCGCGCTCCGTCGGCGCGTCGTTGGTCAGCCGGGCGTGCAGGGTCGCGAGCAGATCCTCGGCGCTGCGCCCGCTGGCGCAGACGAGGTACACGTGCCCGAACCGCGCTTCGTAGGCCGCGTTCCCCTCGGCGAGCGCGGCGTGGACGTCGGCTCCGGCGTCGGCGACGGCGGCCTGCTCGCGGCCGGAGGTGCCTGACGCGCTGCGGTCGCCGATGCGCGCGTGTCCGGCGACGGCGGGGTCCAGGTCCCCGGGAGCCAGCGCGGTGGCGGCCGCGTCCTGCAGGGCGTCGACCGAGGCATAGGGCCGCGCGGCCGTGACGGCCGCCGCCCAGCGGGGGGCGCTGCAGACCGTCTGGAACGCGGCTTCGCAGGCGGGCGCGGGCAGCGCGTTGAGCTCATCGAGGGTCACAGGTGGTCCCCCTCAGTGGTCGACCGAACCTGCGGGCAGCGCCGCAAGCATCAGGTCGGGGAACTTGCGGCGGATCGTCTCCAGGCGCCACTTGTTGACGAAGACGGCGAGCAGCGCCCCGTCGATGCGCCGTTGCAGCACCTCCACCTCGGCCTGGTTCGCGAGGATCCCGGCGCCCTCGGCGTCGGTGCGCCTGGCCACCGAGTAGGCCAGGTGGTCGAGGTGCAGCGGGGCGTTGAACTCGTCGGCCATCCGGCTTTCGGCCACCTCGAACTGCAGCGGCCCGACGGCGGCGAGCACCGGGGACTGGTCCCCGCGCAGGTCGGAGCGCAGGACCTGAACGACCCCCTCGGAGTCGAGCTGGTCGATGCCGCGGCGGAACTGCTTGAACCGCCCGGCGTCGGCGCTGCGGGCCACGACGAAGTGCTCGGGGGCGAAGCTCGGGATGGCCGGGAACATCACCGGGTCGGCTTCGTAGAGGGTGTCGCCGGGACGCAGGGCGCCCGCGTTGACCAGGCCGACGATGTCGCCGGGAAACGCCTCCTCGACCGTGGTGCGTTGCGCGCCGAACACCGACTGCGCGTACTTGGTGGCGAACGGGCGGCCCGTGGCGGCGTGGGTGAGGACCATCCCCCGCTCGAAACGGCCGGAGCAGATGCGCACGAAGGCCATGCGGTCGCGGTGGGAGCGGTCCATGCCCGCCTGGACCTTGAACACCAGCCCGGACAGCGGCGTCTCCAACGGGCGCGGAGTGCCCTCGGCGTCGTCGCGGGCCTCGGGGGCGGGGGCGAGATCGACCAGCGCGTCGAGCAGCCGCCCCACGCCGACGCCCTGCAGCGCCGCCCCGAACAGCACCGGCGTAGCGATGCCCGCGAGGAAGTCCTTCTCGTCGAACGCGGCGCCGATCTCGGCGAGCAACGCGATCTCCTCCTGCGCGCCCGCCCACGCTTCCGGCTCCTCCGCCGCGGCCTGGTCGGCCGGCACGAGCTGGACCTCACCGCGGGTGGCCCCGCCCGCCGTGCGGGTGTAGCGGCGCAGCTCGCCGGTGGCGACCTCGACGACCCCGCGTAGGTCCCCCGCCACCCCCAGCGGCCACGTGACCGGCATCGGCCGCAGCCCGATCGTCTGCTCCACCTCGTCGAGCAGTTCGAGCGCCTCGCGGCCGGGCCGGTCCCACTTGTTGACGAAGGTGAGCACCGGGATGCCGCGGGCGCGGCACACGTCGAAGAGCTTGAGCGTCTGGGGTTCGAGGCCCTTGGCCGCGTCCAGCAGCATCACCGCCGCGTCGACGGCGGCGAGCACACGGTAGGTGTCCTCGGAGAAGTCCCCGTGGCCCGGCGTGTCCAGCAGGTTGATCACGTGGTCCCGGTAGGCGAACTGCAGCACCGCGGAGGTGATGGAGATACCGCGGCGCTGCTCCATCTCCATCCAGTCCGACGTCACGCCCCTGCGCCCCGCCTTGCCGTGCACCGCGCCTGCCGAGTCGATCGCCGACGCGTGCAGCGCGAGTGCCTCGGTCAGGGTCGACTTGCCCGCGTCCGGATGGCTGATCACCGCGAACGTCCGGCGCCGTGCGGCCTCTCCTGCGACGCGGCTCACTGCACACTCCTAGCTGGGGGACGGCCTCCCAGTCTAGTCAGTGCGCTGCTAGTGCACTTTCTCGATCAGTTTGACGGCCAGGGCGCAGTTGGCGTCGTCGGTGCCGAACGCCGTCTGCGTGGTCGAGGACCCGTTGAGGTCGACATCTGGAGGGGATGCCGCCCCGTCGCCCGCCGCCGTCGTCGAGACGTAGACCAGCGTGTCGCCGTGGCGCACCAGTGCGCCCGCGGAGGCCAGGAAGTCGCCTGTCGTGCAGAACGCCTCGTCGCCTGCTTGGACGTCCTTGCCGAGGTAGGAGTCGGAGGACACGGAGAGGCCGTTGCCCTGGTCGACGGTCGTGCCCTTGGCCTTCTGCTTCTCCTGCGCGAACTTCGCGGCGGCATCCGCGCCCTGGTAGCGGGCGATCCGGGTCAGCTTGCCGTCCTTGTCCTGGGTCGCCCAGCACGACGTCGGGGCGTCGGGAAGCACCCGCGAGTCCATCGTCGGGCCCGCGATCGAGCTGAGGCCGCCGAGCTGGAACACCGTCCAGTCGCCGCCGAGCACGGCATCGACATCCTGGGTGGACACGGCCGCACAGCTGGCGCCCGCTCCGCCCGCGATCCCGCTGACGGAGTTCACGACACCGGAGACCGCACGCCACACGAAGAACCCGCCCAACGCCAGCAACACCACCAACACTGCGGCGATGATCGCGATGATCTTGCCTGCCGAACTCTTGCGGGGCGGGGGCGGGGGCGGCGGCGGGGGCGCGAACGGCTGCTGCGGCGGACCGATCGGCGGCCCCATCGGCGGCGCCCCGTAGCCACCGGGCTGGCTTCGGGGGCCGAAGGGCTGGTAGGGCGGCTGCGGCGGGTAGGGAGGGGGGTACGGCGGCTGGTTCACGGGGGCTCCTCGGGGGGTTCGTCACGATGATCGTGCCGGGAGCGCGACCGGAAAACGATCACCATGACGGTGAGAGGACGCCCGGCTGCCGAGAAGGTTGCCCTGACCGTTTGGCAACCCCCTTCGCGCGGCAACAGCCCCGGACCAGGACGTCGTCGACGGCGGCTAGCAGGACGGGCAGCACGCAAGGGCGTACCTTGCCCAGTTGCGAGAGCCCACTGTCACCAGATCGGCGGTCCCGCCGGAACGGAGCGTGATCAGCGTGAGCAGCAACGCAACGCCGGACTTGGCCGAGTTGGTGACCAGCGTCGATACCGCGCAGGGGTATTGGCAGATGGGGATCCTGTGGACACCGCTGGTCTCGACGGATCAAACCCGGGGACAGTACTCGCTGATGGAGCAACTGATGCCCGCTTCGGCAGGGCCGCCTCCACACGTGCACGACCACGGCGACGAGGTCTTCTACCTTCTGGAAGGGGAGATGACCCTCCAACTCGGCGACCAGGTGGTGGTCGGGAAGAAGGGGCAACTGGTGCGCATCCCGGCGGGGACCACGCACGCGTTCGTCGTGACGAGCGAGACGGCACGGGTGCTCAACTTCTACGTGCCTGCGGGCCTGGACATGCAGATAGCCATGCTCGGGACCCCGGCCGACGGCCCGACTCTGCCCCCTGAAGGCGCACAGCAAGCGCCGACGACCGAGCGGCAAGAAGCGTTCACCAACCGCCTGCATGATCTGGCGACCCAGCGGATGGCGTCCGACCAGGACCTTCTTGCGCAGTATCGGTCCACCCACGGCCAGGACCAGATGCCGTAACCGGCACCACGAGTTCCGGGCCGGTCAGACGTCGAGCTCGGCCGCCGCGCGGGTGAGCAGCCCCCGCAGGCCCAGCCGCTCGTCGGGCGCCAGCCCCGCGAGCAGATCGTCCTCCATGGCCCGGATGTCGTCCCGGCACCGTCCGAACAGCGCCCGGCCTTCCGGCGTCAGCGCGACGATGCGGTTGCGGCGGTCGTCGGGGTCAGGCGTGCGGCGCAGCAGGCCGCGGGCCTCGAGCCGGTCGAGCAGCGGGATCAGCCGGGTCTTGTCCCGCCCGACGGCCGCGGCGAGCATCGCCTGGGTCGGCGCGGCGCCCGCCGACAACCTGCTCAGGACGACGTACTCCCACATCTCGACGTCGTGCGCGCGCAGCACCGGCTCCTCCGCCGCCGCTACGGCGCGGGTGAGGGCGTACAACAGCGCGCCGAGGTCGCGGTCCACGGTCGCACGATAACGCTCGACAATTAGTCTACCGATGCTTATCGTCTACCTATGCAACTTATCGAGTTACACGAGCGGGCCCTCCGGCAGGCCACCGCGGTGATCGCCGAGGTCGGCTCGGCCGACCTCGCCCGGCCCACGCCGTGCGCGGGGTGGGATCTGCACGCGCTGCTCGCGCACTGCATCGGGCAGAACCACGGTTTCGCCGACGCCGTCTCAGGTCCTGACGCGCCCGCTTCGGCCTTTGCGCCGCAGCCGCCGGAGCCCGGCGCATGGGCCGCGTCCGCGGAACGGGTGCACGCGGCTTTCCGTGCGGCGCAGCCCGACCGGCGCGTCCTGCTGGTCGAGCTCGGACCGGACGTCCGGCTCCCGGTCGCGACCGTCTTGGGCTTCCACCTGCTCGACACCGTCGTCCACACCTGGGACGTCGCGACCGCGCTCGAACAGCCGTTCCGTCCCGACGACGACATGCTCGCGGTCGTCGCCGCGGGCGCGCAGCAGGTGCCCGCCGGTCCGGCGCGGACAGGGCCCGGCGCCGCCTTCGGCCCGGTCCTTACAGTTGACGGCGACGACCCGTGGATCACGACGCTTGCCCAGCTGGGCCGCCGCCCGCTACTGCTGAAAGCGTGAGGGGTCACCCGCGCCCTTGCGGATGATCTCCGGCTCGTCTCCGGAAAGGTCGATCACGGTGGTCGGCTCGGTGCCGCAGTCACCGGAGTCGATCACGGCGTCCACGGCGTTGTCGAGCTCCTCCTTGATCTCCCAGCCCTGGGTGAGCGGCGTCTCGTGCTCGGGCAGCAGCAGTGTGCTCGACAGCAGCGGCTCTCCCAGCTCCGTCAGCAGCGCCTGCGCGACGACATGCTCGGGGATGCGCACCCCGACCGTCTTCTTGCGCGGATGCATCAACTGCCGGGGCACTTCCTTGGTGGCCGGGAGTATGAACGTGTAGCTGCCTGGCGTCGACGCCTTGACCAGCCGGAACATCGCGTTCGACACGTGCACGAACTGACCGAGCTGGGCAAAGTCGCGGCAGACCAGAGTGAAGTGGTGGCCCTCGTCGAGGTGGCGGATCGTCCGGATGCGGGCCAGCCCTTCACGGTTGCCCAGCGCGCAGCCGAGCGCGAAGCAGGAGTCGGTGGGGTAGGCGATCAGCCCGCCGTTCCGGACGAGGTCGACGACCTGGGTGATCACGCGGCGTTGGGGGTCGACCGGATGCACGTCGTAGTACCGGGCCATGACTCGCACTCTAGGACCGCTGACCTGACGGTGACAGAAACATGACCACGACGGGTATCC
>DASWUV010000077.1:0-21613 GCA_036401495.1 Pseudonocardia sp.
CGACGGCCTACGCGTGACAGAGGCCCGCGCGCGGCAGGGCTGGGCGCGGCAGTGGGCTCGGCGCCCCCGCTGAGGCGGACCGACCGCGCCTACACCAGCGGGCTCGTCGCCAACACCCGCACGGCCTCGGCCACCGCCGCCCGCCGCGCCACGCGCACCGCCATCTCAATGGGGCGCAGGGCGTCCCGGCGGGCGGTGGCCGCGGACGCCGAAAGCGCGCCACCCGGTTCGTCGACGGACGCGGCCGAGAGGATCGCCTCGACCTCGTCGGCGTGCTGCAGTACGCGCAGGGCCTGCGCGGGCATGCCCGCGGGCCAGAGCGTGGCGGGACGAGCACGCAGCGATGCAGCGATCTCCTCGCGCACACCGGGCCGGTGTCGCGCGACCCCGAGATCGGTCAGCACGGACGCGGACTGGCGCACCTGGTCGCGCAAATCACGCTCGGCGTGCGACAGGGCGACGAACTCGGGAGCGGGCCCCGGCTCCGGCACGCGGTAGACGCTCCAGCGCACGACACCGTCGGCGACGGGCGTGGGTACGACGCCGATCCCGATGTCGGCGAACAGCACGCCCTCGCCCGCCGGGATGGCCGCCAGGCTGAACGGGCCGGGGCCGGGCAGGCCGCGGACGTCGCCGGGGGCAGGCAGCACGAGTCGGGCAGGGGCGCGGGGCCCGGCCCGCCGCAGGGTGGCCATCAGGAACGCGAGCGAGCTCACGGGCGCGCCGGGTGGCGGAAGCGCGGTGGCGGCCGCGGTGGCGTCGTCGGCCGCTTGGACGTCGTGCGCGTCGGCCCACGGCGCGAGCGCGTCGAGGACGTCGTCGGGCGCCGCGGCTCCGACAAGCCACGCCGAGGCCCACACGGTGAACGTCGCGGAGGGGCAGGGCACCTCGCAAGGCTAGCCACGACGGGGCGTTCGGGCACGCCTGCCGTGCGGGTGAGCCTTGTTCGGGTGCGTCACCGCAGGTCGTGACGGAAGGGCGTGTCGTAGGCCCGACGACGGAGCCCGCGGCGGTACAAACCCCCTTGTGCGAGCGCAGGACTACCGCAACGTGTTCACCACCGAGGGCACCCGCAGGGTCACCCGCAAGGCGATTCCCGAGGTGGCCGCCGAGGCCGGGCTCGTCGTCGAGGATGCGGCGAGCGGCTTCTGCGGCGCGGTCGTCGCCGCCGACGTGCGGGAGGTGACGCTGGAGGACCGCCACGGCGGGCGCAGGGTCTTCCCGTTGCGACCCGCGGCCTTCCTCGTCGAGGGGGCCGTGGCCACACTCGTCGCCCCCCAAAGATCGGCCCAGGGCTCAGCGCCGCCGCCTGCGCGGTCGGCGTCGGGCTCGGTGAAGGTCGCAGGCCACACGGCGCGCACCGCGCGGGCGGCGCGGATCTGGGTCGAGGGCCTGCACGACGCCGAGTTGGTCGAGCGTGTGTGGGGCCACGACCTGCGCGTGGAGGGCGTCGTCGTCGAGCCGATGCACGGCATGGACGACCTCGCCGCCGCGGTCGCCGCGTTCGGGCCAGGGCCGGAACGGCGGCTGGGCATCCTGGTCGACCACCTCGTCACGGGCACGAAGGAGACCCGTGCGGCGCACCAGGTGGCAGGCCCGCACGTCCTGGTCACCGGGCATCCCTACGTCGACGTGTGGGAGGCGGTGAAGCCCTCGACCGTCGGCATCCGGGCGTGGCCGCAGGTGCCGCGGGGCACGGACTGGAAGACCGGCGTGTGCGCGGCGTTGCGCTGGGGCGAACCCGCCGACGGCGCCCGGCGCGTGCTGGGAGCCGTGCGCAGCTTTCGTGATCTGGAAACGCCGCTGATCGGAGCGGTCGAGAACCTCATCGACTTCGTGACGGCCTGATCACGCTACGCACCGGAGTCTGGCAGGATCGGCCCTATGTGGCCCGCGCTGCGCCACCGGCGGGAACGCGGAGTCTCCGGCCAGCCGCCCGTCGACCGTGACGTGGTCGAGGCGGGCACCCCGGTCACGGTCATGCCGATCAGCGGGGCGACGGCACTCGTCGTCACCGCGGGCCAGATCGAGGGAGTGGACTTCGGTGGACGCGAACACACTGCTCGGCACCGTCGTGTTGGTGCTGGTGGTGCTCGTCGTGACGGCCCTCGTGCGGGCCGTGAAGATCATCCCTCAGGCCACGGCCGCCGTCGTCGAGCGGCTCGGGCGGTTCAAGGCCGTCGAGGATCCCGGCCTGGTGTTCCTGGTGCCGTTCGTCGACAGGATCCGCGAGCGGATCGACCTGCGCGAGCAGGTTCGCTCCTTGCCGCCGCAGCCGGTGATCACGAAGGACAACCTGACGGTGAACATCGACACCGTGGTCTACTACCAGGTCACCGACCCGAAGGCCGCGGTCTACGAGATCGCCGACTACATCGACGGCGTCGAGCAGACGACCACCACGACCCTGCGCAACGTCGTCGGCGGCCTGAGCCTTGAGCAGACCCTCACGGCCCGCGACGAGATCAACTCGCAGCTACGGGCCGAGCTGGACAAGGTCGCAGGCGGCTGGGGCATCGGCATCGCGCGCGTGGAGATCAAGGCGATCGAGCCGCCCGCTTCGATCCAGGAGTCGATGGAGCGGCAGATGAAGGCCGACCGCGAGAAGCGGGCGATGATCCTCGCGGCGGAGGGCAGGCGGGAGTCGGCGATCCGCAGTGCAGAGGGCAGCAGGCAGAGCCGGATCCTGGCCGCCGAGGGTGCGAAGCAGGCGGCGATCCTCAACGCCGAGGCCGACCGCCGGTCGCGCATCCTGCGCGCGCAGGGCGAGCGTGCGGCGCAGTACCTGCAGGCCCAAGGCGAGGCGAAGGCGATCGAGAAGGTGTTCGCCGCGATCAAGTCGGGCCGACCGACGCCGGAGCTGCTGGCCTACCGGTACCTGCAGACGCTTCCGCAGATGGCGCAGGGCGACGCGAACAAGGTGTGGATCGTGCCGTCGGACTTCGGCAAGGCGCTCGAGGGCTTCACGAAGATGCTCGGCGTGCCCGGCGGGGATGGCGTGTTCCGGTTCGAGCCCTCGACCGTCGAGGAGACGACGTCTCGTCCGGAGGAGGACGACGAGGCGGTCAAGGACTGGTTCGACACCTCGCCCGACCCCGAGATCGCACGGGTCGTCGCGGACGCGCAGGCCCAGGCCCGCGCCGAGGTTCCGGCCGCCCGCACACCCACCGCCCGCACACCCCACGCGGCAAGCGAGCCTCCGCATTCGCCCGCCCGCCCGCCCGTGCCCGCCCCGGCTGCGGACGGCGCCTCCGGGTCGGTCGGGGCCGCCAGTCCCGCACCCTCGGTCCCGGCGTCGGGAGCGCGGTCGGCGGAGCAGCCTGCCGCGACGTCCCCGCCCGCGAGCGCGGCCGACCGGGAGAGCGCGGTGCCGACCCCGCCGCGCGGCGTGCCGCGTGTCGAACAGGAGACCGGGGAGGCCGAGCAGGACGGCCCGGCCCGGGCTGCGCACCCGTCGCCGCCGCGTTCGCCCCAGCGTTCGCCGCAGCGGTAGCCGTGCGGTCAGAGGGCGACGGCGGCGTGCTCGGCCCGCTTGGCGGCGGAGCGCGAGACCGCGAAGAGGATGCGGCGCTTGACTCGCCCTGCGGGGGCGAAGAAACGGCTGACGGCGAGGTCGACGCTGCGCACCTGGAACAAGGAGGAGCCGCCGAGCTCGTTGATCAGCAGCTGCTGCTCGCGATAGATGGCGTGCTCGTTCTCCGCCGAGACCGACCCGCGACCGATACGGAAGGCGGCGAGGGTTTCGGGGAGGCCGAGGAACTCACCGTATTGGAGCAACCGCATCCACAGGTCGAGATCCATGATGAAGGTGCGGTCGGCCCGCCATCCGCCCGCGGACATGAAGTTCTCCCGACGGAACAGGACCCCGCCGGGCTCCCCGATCGGGTTCGCACCGTTGCGCACCACCCGGCGGGCGACCTCCACGCCGCTGTGCACGCCGACGAGCCCGGAAAGCCCCCGCCGCGGCACGATCACGCGGCTTTGCTCGTCGATCATGTGCCTGCGGGCCGCGACGAGCGCCAGCCCCGGGTCCCCCTCCATCGGCGCGACCTGCATCTCGAGGCAGCGGGGATGGACGAGGTCGTCCGCGCACACGAGTTTGACCAGCGGTGCGCGGCAGAGCTGGACGGCCCGGTTCCAGTTGTCGGGCTGGGACAGGACCGTGGAGTTGCGCTCGACGCGCACTCGTCGGTCGGCGAACGAGCGGGCGATGGCGCCGCTCCGGTCGGGACTGGCGTTGTCCAGCACCACCAGCTCGAAGTCGCGGTAGGTCTGGTCCAGCACGCTGCGTATCGTCTCGCCGAGAAATCGTTCTCCCTTGTACACCGGAATGCATACGGAGACGCTCGGGACGGGAAGCAGCACTCGCGGATCGTAGCCGGCGCAGCAATGCACATCCCGGTGCGGGGCGGGCGATCGGGGGCGACGGCCGGCTGCTTGGTCGTCTCCGTAGAGTGCCTTCGGCAGAAGGGTGAGACGTGACCGATAGGACTAGCGGCTTCCGCCATCTGGGCTATTTCAAGATCGCGTAGTCTACGTAACGCGAAATGCTCAAGCACAGATAAGCCAACGGAGGACCGCTGTCCGCCAGGTCAGCCACGGGACACGCACATGTTGGCATGAGGTGCGAGACATCGCCTGGCGGCGGTGGGGGGGAGTACATCGATGCAGCGCAACGGCAACCCGCGGGTGTCCGTGGTGGTGCCGACCCGCAACGAGGCCAGGAACCTGGAGGTCGTGCTCCCCGCGATCGCCGCCGTACGGCCTGCTGTGCACGAGATCATCATCGTCGACGGCCACTCGGTCGACGGCACGGTCGAGACCGCACAACGGGTCCTGCCGTGGGTGAAGGTCATCACCCAGACCCGCCGAGGCAAGGGCAACGCGATGGCGTGCGGCTTCGCCGAGGCCACGGGTGACGTCATCGTCATGTTCGACGCGGACGGATCCGCCGATCCCGCCGAGATTCCGGCCTTTGTGCGGGCGTTGGTGGCCGGTGCCGATTTCGCCAAGGGGAGCCGCTTCGTCCGCGGGGGCGGCAGCGACGACATCACCATGCTGCGGAAGTCGGGCAACGCCGGGCTCAACGGGGTGGCGAACGCGCTCTTCGGCACCTCCTACACCGACCTCTGCTACGGCTACAACGCCTTTTGGGCCGATCTGCTGCCCGTGCTCGACCTGCCTGACATCAACTTGCCCGCGCCCCAGCAGGGCGGGATGGTGTGGGGCGATGGTTTCGAGATCGAGACGGTGCTGAACTGCCGGGTCGCCGCCGCCGGTATGAAGATCACCGAAGTGCCGTCGATGGAGCGGGAGCGCATCTTCGGGCAGACCAACCTGCGGACCTTCGCCGACGGCACCCGGGTGCTGCGCACGTTGGCGGCCGAGCAGCGCAGGGCCGCACGCAAGCGCGCGGAGCGGGTGCGGATGGAGGAGCAGTCCCGGGCGTTGACCCCGCCCGGCGGCGTTCCTGTGGTTCCGCCGACCGATTCCACGCAGCCGGTCCGGCGGCCCGGGTTCACCGGGCGGCCGACGGAGGGGCGTCGCGACACCTCACACATCCGCCTCGCGCTGGAGGAAGAGGCGTCCTGAGTGACCGGAGTCGGAGGTTGACGAACGGAGCCGTGCAGTGAGCGTCCCGTCCAATGCCGTACTGACCCGTGCCCGCGTCGCGCGCCGGGTGGTCGCCCTCCTGCTGGTGGTCGCGGGACTCGTCGCCTGCGTGCTGAGCATCCTCAAGGTCACGACCGGGGTGCTGGGCGACGCCCGGTTCTCGGTGACGCTCGCGTTCCTCATCCTCGGGCCGGGCTGGGCCGCCGCCGGGTTCCTGCGTCGGGCGCCCGCGGCGCACGTCTGGCTGCTCACCATCGGCACCGGGGTCGCCACCACCCTGCTCGCCGGGCAGATCATGGTCAGCACCGGGGTGTGGCAGCCCGCCACCGCCCTCTACATCCTCACCACCGCGAGCGTTCCGTTCCTGCTGCGCCACGCGGTCGTCGCCCAGTGAGGGTGCGCCCTCACGCCGCCGAGACCACGGCACGGGGCCGAGCCGACGGTCTCGACGACGGGCTGACATCGCTGCTGCCCTCGGTGGTCGAGCGCATCGCCGTGCAGCCGGTCCGGGCCGCGCCCGTACTCTTGTCCCCGGCTCGTCGTCGCCCAGCCGATGTGGAGGTGGTCTCGCCGTGACGTCGACGGACACCCGCTCGTCGGGTGACGCCGGGCGCGCCGAGGGCGGCGAGCCCGCCACGGCGCTGGTTCCGGCCGTCGGCGCCGAGCCCGCCACCACCGCGCTCCCGGTCCGGCGATCGGCAGGCCTGCCAGGGGCGGGGCCGCAGCAGCCCGGTCGGTGGCGGGAACGTTGGCTCTCCCCGGCCCTCGCGCTGCTCGCCGTTGCCCTGTTGCCGCTCGCCGCGGCCACGACGAACCTCTACGCGCTCGACGGGTGGGGCCTCGGTCGGGTGTTGAGCCCGGCAGGCTGGGCCGCGATCGTCTGCGCGGTCGCGGCGTGCGTCATGGAGCTGAAGGCACCCCGTCCCCGCATCCCGATGCTGGGCGCCGCGACGGGTGTGCTGATCCTGTGCAGTACCGGCATGCCGTCGGTGGTGGAGCCGGTCGCGCGCTTCGCCACGGCCTGGCTGATCGCGGGCTTCAGCGACGCGATCGCGGTCACCGGCCACACGCCCGACGGGGTGGACGCGCGCTTCTACTGGCCCGCGTTCTTCGCCCAGTGGGCCTTCTTCCGCGACGCGGGCGGCGCAAGCCAACTCGACACGGTGCTGCGCTGGTTCCCGCCCGCGATCGTCGCCGTCTGGACGATCGGCATCTACGCGCTGGCCCGCTCGATGCTGGGCGGTACCCGGGCCCCGTGGGCGGCGGCGTGGCTCTTCGTCGGGCTCAACTGGATCGAGCAGGACTACTTCTCCCCGCAGGCGACGGGCATCGTGCTGATGCTCACCGTGTTGACGTTCGCGCTCGGGCCGCTGGCCACCCGCCGCACCGATGCAGCAGGCGTGCCGGGGTGGCCGTTCCCGCATCCGGACGCCCGACGCAGCTCACTGCTGCGTCGATGGCTCGTGGCGGCGCTGACGCCGCCCAACCGCCCCACGTTGCCGCCACGGCAGCTCCTGCTGATCTACTTCTGCGCCGCGCTGTGCCTGCTGGCGGCGGCGCCGGAGCACCAGATCACGCCGTTCGCCATCATCGGGCAGCTGGGTCTGCTGGCCGTCGTGGGCCGGTTCCGTGGCCGCGGACTCGTGGTGGTCGCGATCGTGTCGTCGGCCGTGTTCATCCTCATCGCCGGCCGCGAGTTCTGGATCAACCAGCTCGGCCTGATCATCGGCTCCGGCGACCAGGGTGCGCTGCAAGCGGGCGTGGCCAACCGGCTGACGGGCGACTTCGGGCAGATCGCCGTCAAGTACCTGCGCGTCCTGATGCCCGCCCTGACCTGGCTGCTCGGCATGGCGGGCGCGTGGGTGTACTGGAAGCGCCGCCGCGACCTCGTGCCGATCGGCCTGGCCGTCGTGCCGATGTTCTTCGCGGCCGTGCAGAGCTACGGCGGCGAGCTGATCCTGCGCATCGTCCTCTACGGCCTGCCGATCCTGTCGATCCTCGGCGCGGACGCGCTGCGGGCGCTGGTGCGCAGACGCCGAGACCTGGAGTGGGTCCTGGCAGCGGGCATGGTCGTGCTGTTCGCCCTACTCGTCGTCATCCGGGGGGGCAACGACTCGTTCCAGGTCGTGTTTCCCCTGGAGGTGGCGATGTACCGGCAGACCGTCGCGGACACGCCTGCGGGCCAGAGCATCGTCGCCTTGAGCGGCGTCGGCCCTTCGGGTGTCGTCGGCATCGACAGCCACCCCCGCGGCGACGTGCCCGACGGCTGCCAGTCCGACACCGACGACGTCCTGCCCGTCGACTGCCTCGACGTGTCGGCCCCTGACGTCGTGGTGTCGTTCCTCTCGGTCGAGAAGGAGGGCGTGTACCTCAACGGCAAGCAGCCCGGTTGGTCGCTGAGAACGTTGCAGCAGCTCATCGCGACGGGTCACTACACGCTGACCTACCAGGACGGCTTCGACTGGGTCGCCCGCAAGATCCCCGATCCGGGCGCATAGTGATCAATCCAGCGCACGACGGATGGGTCTGGGGGGCAGGCGTGCTGTTCCTGCTCCTCATCGGAGCAAGGGCGTACACGGTGGAGACGGGCCAGGTGCGACTGGGCCGCACGCCCGCGCTGGCCCGCATGCTCACTGCCGGGAGCGTCCTCGTGCTCGTCGTGCTGTGCGGGCTGCTCGCGATGCAGGGGGGAACGCTGTTGTTCTCCTCGATCGTGCACCGCACGGATCCCTCCAAGATCCCCAACGTGGTGCTCGACCCGAGCCAGCCTGTGGATGGCGGAGATAACGCGCCCGACCCCGCACAGCCTGCCGCGCCTGCACCAGGGGCGCCGCCGCCCGGCGCAGGCACCTGAGCCCCGCCGGTCCCTCAGGGTGTGACCCGAAACTCCCGCGAGTTGCGCACCGAGCGATTAATGGGACGCGTTCTGTCGGTCGTCCCTCCTAGGCTGGGATTCGAACCGAGACGAAGAGGACTTCCGTGACCGAGAGCATCGACGGCCGCGCCCGCGCAGCGGTCGCCGCCGAGGCGGCGCTCAGTCCGCGTGACCGCACGGTGATCAGCGTGCTGCTGGTCGCCACGTTCGTCGTGATCCTCAACGAAACGATCATGGCCGTTGCGCTGCCGGTGTTGATGACCGATCTGGGCGTGGCCCCGAGCGTGGGGCAGTGGCTCACGGCGGGGTTCCTGCTGACGATGTCGGTGATCATCCCGATCACCGGGTTCCTGATCCGCCGCGTCCCGACGCGGCAGCTGTTCGGCGCGGCCATGGGCCTGTTCAGCCTCGGCACCCTGATCGCCGCGGCGGCTCCGGGGTTCGGGGTGCTGCTCGCCGCCCGCGTCGTGCAGGCCAGCGGCACGGCGATCATGCTGCCGCTGCTGATGACCACGGTGATGACGCTCGTGCCGCCCGCTCGCCGCGGCGCTGTCATGGGCAACCTCTCGATCGTCATCTCGGTGGCGCCCGCGATCGGGCCGACGGTGTCGGGAGTGGTGCTGTCCTTCCTGGGCTGGCGGTCGATGTTCCTGGTGGTGTTGCCCATCGCGATCACCACGTTGGTGATCGGCCTGCGCCGGATCGTCGACATCGGCGAGTCCACCCACGCCTCGATCGACGTGCTGTCCGTCGCGCTGTCGGTCGTCGGCTTCGGTGGCCTGGTCTACGGACTGAGCTCGATCGGGCAGAGCTCGAGCGAGCGGCCCGTCGCCGCCTGGCTCCCCTTCGTCCTCGGCGGGCTCGGCATCGCCGCGTTCGTCGTGCGCCAGCTCCTCCTGCAGCGCACCGACCGCGCCTTGCTCGACCTGCGCACGTTCCGCTCGCGCACGTTCACCACCGCTTCGGTGATCATGATGCTGATGATGGCCACGCTGCTCGGCTCCCTCACGCTGCTGCCGATCTACATGCAGGGCGTCCTGCACCTCACGCCGCTGGCGACCGGGCTCATCCTGCTGCCGGGCGGCCTGGTGATGGGCCTGCTCGGGCCCGTCGTCGGACGGCTCTACGACCGCTTCGGCGCGCGGGCGCTGCTGGTGCCCGGCACCGTCGTCACCAGCCTTGCGCTGTGGTCGGGCGCGTTCTTCGCGGTCGCCACCCCGGCCTGGTTCGTCCTGGCCTTCCACGTGTTGCTGTCGGTCGGTCTCGCCTTCGTCTTCACGCCGCTGTTCACGGCGGGACTCGGCGCGGTGGAGCCGAAGCTGTACTCCTACGGCAGCGCGATCTTCGGGTCCACCCAGCAGCTCGCCGGGGCGGCAGGGGTGGCGCTGCTGGTCAGCGTGCTGAGTGTCGGTGCGGCGCGGCTCACCGCCGCGGGAGCCGCACAGGAGGTCGCGACGGCGGCAGGCGTGCACTCCGCGTTCGTCGTGGCGGCGGCGCTCTCCCTCGTCGCGATCGTCGCGGCCTTCGGGATGCGCACCCCCGCCGTGGAGCCGATGCCCGCGCTCGCGTGATGCCGGGCCCGTCCACGCGGCTCGCACGGGGGCTCGCGCCCACCCTCGACGGCTCGCACACACCCTCGACGGTGTGTGTGGACCCCGCGGGGTGTGGGCGAGCCGGAAGATGGCGCAGGATGGGCCCGTGACGTCGATGCTCGCGCGGCTGCCCGCGCTGGTCCCGCCTCCGGCCGAGCTGCCACCGCGGGCGGTGCGGCTGCGCGCGGAGGTTCGCGAGTTCCTCGCGGCCGAGCGCGCCGCAGGGGCGTGGTCTCCACGGGCGGACGTGTGGCTCTCGGGCTGGGACGAGCGGTTCACCAAGGAGCTCGGCCGCCGCGGTTGGCTGGGCATGACGATCCCCGTCGAGTACGGGGGCAAGGGCGCCTCAGCGCTCGACCGCTATGTCGTCACCGAGGAGCTGTTGGCCGCGGGCGCCCCGGTGGCCGCGCACTGGGTGGCCGACCGGCAGATCGGCCCCAGCCTGCTGCGCTTCGGCTCCGAAGAGCAGCGCCGCCGTTTCCTGCCGGGCATCGCGGCGGGCGAGGTGTATTTCGGCATCGGGATGAGCGAGCCCGACTCGGGCTCCGACCTCGCCAGTGTCCGTACGAAGGCGGAGCAGGTCGCGGGCGGCTGGGAGCTCACCGGCACCAAGGTCTGGACGTCGGGCGCGCACCACGCCCACGCGTTCTTCGCCCTCGCCCGCACTGCCCCCCGCGACGACGCGAACCGGCACGCGGGCCTCTCCCAGTTCATCGTCGAGCTGGACACCCCCGGGGTGACGATCCGCCCGATTCCGCTGCTCACCGGCGCCCACCACTTCAACGAAGTCGTGTTCGACCGGGTGTTCGTGCCCGACGCGATGGTGCTCGGCGAGATCGGGTCCGGATGGCACCAGGTGACGAGCGAGCTCGCGTTCGAGCGCAGCGGGCCGGAGCGGTTCCTCTCGACCTACCCGCTACTGGCGGCGCTGGTCGGTGAGCTGGGCAGCACCGCGGACGCGGGCGCCCGCCGGGAGATCGGCGCGCTGGTGTCCCGGCTGTGGACGCTGCGGCGGATGTCGCTGGCCATCGCGGGCGCTCTGGAGTCGGGCGCGGCCCCTGAGCTCGCCGCGGCGCTCGTCAAGGACCTCGGCACCCGCTACGAGAACGAGATCATCGATGCGGCGCGGCTGCTCGTCGCGACCCCGCCGGACCCGCACGCCGAACCGGGCTTCGCGCGGCTGCTGGCCGACGCCGTGCTGCACGCGCCGGGGTTCACCCTGCGCGGCGGAACCAACGAGGTGCTGCGCGGCATCGTCGCGCGCGGACTGGGGCTGCGCTGATGACCGTCGCGATCAACACCGAGCTGGTCGACCTCGCCGAGGACGTGTTCGGCGGCGCCGCGGCGGGCACCGGGTTCGACGCCCCGCTGTGGGCCACCCTCGAACAGACCGGACTGGCCCGCCTCACCCTGCCCGCCGATGTCGGGGGCAGCGACGGGTCCTTCGCCGACGCGGCGATCGTGCTGGCCGCCGCGGGCGCCCACGCGGCCCGCGTCCCGCTGGTCGAGACCGACCTGCTCGCGGGCTGGCTGCTGCAGGCCGCGGAGATCCCGCTGCCCGCGGGCCCGCTCACGCTGGCCACCGGCGACCTGGACGTCGCCCGCACCGTGCGCAGGGCGGCGGGGGTGCTGCACAGGGTGCCGTGGGCGCGGTCGGTCGCCGGGATCGTCGTGCTCGCGGGCGACCACGCGCTGCTGATCGATCCCGCCGACGTGACGATCACCGAAGGCTTCAACCTCGCGGAGGAGCCACGCGACACCGTCACGATCGACGGCCCGGTCACGGCCTCCTCGATCGAGGAGCACGTCGGCACCCAGCTGCGGCTGCGGGCCGCGCTCGGCCGGGCTCAGCTGCTCGCGGGCGCCACGGCGTCGGCGCTGGCTTCCGCTGTGCGCTACGCGGAGGAGCGGGTGCAGTTCGGGCGCCCGATCGGGCGGTTCCAGGCCGTCCAGCAGCAGTTGGCCCTGGCCGCGGCCGAGGTCGCCGCCGCGCAGGCCGCTGCGCAGGCCGCCGCCCGCGCCGCCGACGCCGCCGGGGTGCTCGGGGCCGAGCTGCCGATCGCGATGGCCAAGGCGCGCGCGTCCGAGGCGGCAGGGGTCGTCGCCCGCATCGCGCACCAGGTGCACGGCGCGATCGGGTTCACCCGCGAGCACGACCTGCGGCTGGCCACCACCCGGCTCTGGGCGTGGCGCGACGAGGACGGCTCGGAGGCGCAGTGGCAGGAGACGGTCGGCGCGGCGGCGCTGGCCGCGGGTCCCGAAGGACTCTGGCCGCTGATCACCGGTACCCCGTAGGCCCCCCATTCGGGCCGGCCCGTCCGACGACACCGCCGGTTGGGCAGGCGCACACTGGCGCCATGACAGATGCCAAGGCTGCCGCCCCCGCTGCGGCCGATACGGCGGCGGTGGCCTTGCCGGACGCGCGGACAGCCCGGCCCCGATCCGCCGTGGGCGGCAATCCCGACCACCCTGCCGCCCACAGCTCAGGGCTGTACGGGCTCGCGCTCGGCGCGCTCGGCATCGTCTTCGGCGACATCGGCACCAGCCCGCTGTACGCGGTGCAGACCGTCTTCTCGATCGACGACGGCGCGGTGAAGCCCACCCTCTCCGACGTCTACGGCGTGGTCTCGCTGATCTTCTGGTCCATCACGCTGGTCGTGTCCGTCAAGTACGTGTCGTTCATCCTGCGCGCGGACAACGACGGCGAGGGCGGGATCATGGCGCTCGCCGCACTGGTGCGCGGAGTGGCGGGCGCATCCGCGCGCCGTGCGGCGTTCGCGCTGGCCCTGGGCGTGCTGGGGGCGTCGCTGTTCTACGGCGACTCGCTCATCACGCCCGCCATCTCGGTGCTCTCGGCCGTCGAGGGCCTGGAGGTGGCGCAGCCCGGGCTGGCCGAGGCCGTCCTGCCCATCGGTCTCGTGATCCTCGCCGTGCTGTTCGCGGCGCAACGCTTCGGCACGCATTCGGTGGGACGGCTGTTCGGGCCTGTCATGGTGATCTGGTTCGTCGTGCTCGCCGCCATGGGTCTGCCACACATCATCGCGCACCCCGGCGTCTTGCTGGGACTGTCGCCCACCTACGTCTTCTCGTTCGTCGCCGACCACCCCTTCACCGCGTTCGTCGCCATGGGCGCGGTCGTGTTGGTGATCACCGGCGCCGAGGCTCTGTACGCGGACATGGGCCACTTCGGGCGCCGCCCGATCCGGGTCTCGTGGTTCGCCGTCGTCTTTCCCGCGCTGATCATCAACTACCTCGGCCAGGCGGCGCTGATCCTCGACGACCCTTCGGCGATCGCGAACCCGTTCTACCTGTTGGCCCCGGGCTGGGCGCGGTTCCCGCTGGTGGTACTGGCCACGGTCGCGACCGTCATCGCCTCGCAGGCCGTCATCTCCGGCGCGTTCTCGGTGTCACGGCAGGCCGTGCGGCTGGGCTATCTGCCGCACCTGACCGTGCGCCACACCTCGACGGTCGCGAGCGGCCAGATCTACGTGCCCGCCGTCAACTGGCTGCTCTTCGGCGGCGTGGTGGTGCTCATGCTGGTGTTCCGGTCCTCGAACCGGCTGGCCACCGCCTACGGGCTCGCGGTGACGGGCACCCTGCTGCTGACCACGACCCTGTTCATCATGTACGCGGCGATCGCGTGGCACTGGGCGATGTGGAAGCTCGTGCTGGCCGCGGTCGTCTTCGGCGGCATCGAGCTGACCTACCTCGGCGCCAACCTCACCAAGATCACGCAAGGCGGCTGGCTGCCGCTGCTGGTCGCGGCGATCGTCGTGACCGTCATGACCACTTGGCAACGCGGCAGGCAGATCATCACGGCCCGGCGCATCGACGTCGAGGGGTCACTCCCCGATTTCGTCGGGAAGCTGGACGAGGAGCAGATCCCACGGGTGCCGGGTACCGCCGTTTTCCCGCACCCGACGAAGGTCACCGCGCCGCTGGCGTTGCGGGCCAACGTGAGCTTCAACCACGTTCTGCACGAGCGGGTCGTCATCGTGTCGATTCTGTCCGAGAACGTGCCGCACGTGCCGCTCGGCGAGCGTCTCGCGATCGACGACCTCGGCAACGACCACGACGGGATCCTGCACCTGTCCGCCCGGTTCGGGTTCCAGGACGACCAGGACGTCCCCGAGGTGCTGCGACAGGCCTGCGCGCTGTCGACGGAGCTCGACATCGACCCGGACACGGCGTTGTACTTCCTGTCCAAGATGACGATCGAGCGCGGCAGCGGGCCGGGCATGAGCGGCTGGCGCAAGCGGATGTTCATCGGGCTGTCGCACAACGCGGCCACGCCCGCGGCCTACTTCAAGCTGCCCGTGGACCGCACGGTGATCATGGGTTCCCGCATCGAGCTCTAGCGTCCCGGGCGTGGGGCATCAGGACCTGGCCTCGCCGATCTTGCGGAAGTCCCAGCTGGTGATCTTGTCGGGGACCAGGCGCAGCCAGCCGTGGCGTCCGTCGCGCACGATCGTGCCACTGCTGTACCGGTCGGCGAACGCCTGCTCCGGCGCTTCGAGCTCGGCCACCGGCTCACCGGTGCGGGGCACCTCGCCCACCACCTCGACGCGGCCGCGCAGCTCCACTCCGCGCAGCTCGTCGTACGCGTCGCCCGCGTCGATGACCACGGCGATCCGCGGGTCGACCTGCAGGTCCTTCCAGCGCTGGCTGCGTGACAGCGACGTCAGCCACAGCGCGCCGTCCAGCCACGCGTACCAGAGCGGGGTCGCGTGCGGGCCCGTCGCGCCGACGGTGGCGACGCGGCAGGTGCGCTGCTCGGTCAGGAATTCGTCGACCTCATCGGGGGTCATGGCGATGGCACGGGCGCGACGCTGGGGCCGGAGAGCGGTCATGACGAGACGGTATCGGCCTCGCCTGCTACGCGGTCGCGGCGACGAACGGGCGGTGTCCACCCCGCGAGCAGCCCACGCTGCGGCACCCCGAGCGCGGGTTCGGGTGCCGCCCCCACCTCGTCCAGCACGTCGTTGGCTGCGAGCACGCCGGTCAGGGCGGCCCGCTCCATGAGCCCGCACAGGAACGGCGGGTCGACGTGGTCACCCGCCACCCGGATGCCCGGACCGTCGCCGCTGACCCGCACGCGCGTGCCTGCCGCGCCGGGCGGGAACGTGGGGGCCGTGGCCTCCATCCGCTCCTGACGGTGCACGACCCGCGCAGCGGCCGTCTCGGGCCACAGCGCCGCCAGCTCTGCGCGCATGCGGGCGGTGGCCGCGCCCACGTCCGGCGCGGAGCAGGCGTAGGAGTGCAGTTCGAGCACCGAGCCCCCGGTGCGGGCGGCCCACTCGGCCGAAGGCCGTTCCAGCCGCGAGTAGACGGTGACCGAGTCGAGCGTGGCCTCGCGGCTCACCGCGTTGAACGTCGGGCGGGAGGGGGCGACGTCGCGGTCGAGCCACAGCCGGGCGACGGCGAACGGGGGCGCCACCGCACCCGCCGCGACGCGGCGGGCCAGCTCGGGGGCGACGTCGGCGACCTGCGGTGAGGCGGCGACCAGGGACCGGAGGGCGCCGGGGTCGAGCGCGAGCACGAGGTGGCGGGTGGTCAGCGCGGGCCCGTCGTCGACCTCGATGCGCCACTGCTGCGCCGCCCGCGTGAGGGCGCGGGCGGGCGTGCCCTTGCCGACGGTGGCGCCCTGCTTCTCGAGGTAGGCCTGCAGCGGGGCCCAGATGCAGGTCAGGTAGTCGGTGTCGGGCGCGTCGAAGCCGATGCCCTCGGGGTTGCCGAGGAAGTAGTAGTGGAACATCGCGATCAGCTCGGCGGCCGACAGCGCCGCGGGGTCGGCGAAGAACGAACGCGCAAACGCCTCGAACAACATCGCCTGTGCGCGGTCGGACATGCCCAGCTCGCGCAGGAACCGCTCGGCGGGCACCTCGTCGAACGCGGCCGTCGTGGCCTGTCGGTCGTAGGCCAACAGTTGGCCTGCCAGCGTCCGGTCCGAGCCCAGCAGATCGCGCAGACCGAGGCTGGGGGAGCGGGCGAACAGGGCCAACAGGTTCAACGGCGGCGCGCCGGGCAGGCCGGTGAGGTCCTCGGGCGGCCACTGCCGGGAGATCACCGGATAGCCGCCGACCGGCCGCAGGAACGCCAGCAGCGGGTCGATCCGCCGCAGGATCGCCCGCCAGGTGTAGTAGTGCCGGAAGAAGGCGTGGAACCCGTGCTCGACGACCTGCTCGGTGCCGTCGGGCAGCGTGTGCGGCCACGCGCCCAGCCGCCCGCCGAGGGTGGGCGCCGCCTCCAGCAGCGTCACGCCGACGCCGCGCTCGGCCAGCACCACCGCGGCGGACACCCCCGCGATCCCGCCCCCGACGACCACGGCCTCCGTGCCGGGCGGCGCTGCCCGCGGACGCAGGGGATCGGCAGCCACCAGCACGCGTGGGCGCATGCGCAGCGGCGCGGCGCGGGAGTTCGGGTCCACGCCGCCGACCCTACGGAGGACCTCCGACACTCGCGCGACACGCGAGCGGAATGGGATCGCGGCCCTCAGGGTTGCCGTCGTCATGACGGTCGAACTCGGCAGGTACGGCATCTGGCGCAGCGGGCACGAGCTGACCCCGGACTTGGCGGCGCAGATCGAGGCGCTTGGCTACGGGGCGATCTGGGTGGGCGGCTCGCCGCCCGCCGATCTGCGCGACGTCGAGGCCCTGTTGGCGGGCACCGAGCACATCGCGGTGGCCACCGGCATCGTCAACATGTGGGCGAGCGCCGCCACCGAGGTCGCGGCCTCCTACCACCGGATCGCCGACGCCTATCCGGGGCGGTTCCTGCTCGGCGTCGGCATCGGCCATCCCGAGGCGACCACGGAGTACCGCAGCCCCTACGCCACGATCGTGGCCTATCTCGACGACCTGGACGCCGGGCGGGTGCCGAAGGAAGGCCGGGCCCTGGCCGCGCTGGGGCCGAAGGTATTGGCGGTGGCCGCCGAGCGCACAGCGGGTGCGCACCCCTACCTCACCACCCCTGAGCACACCCGCGCGGCTCGTGAGCAGGTCGGGCCCGGTGTGCTGATCGCGCCGGAGCACAAGGTGGTGCTGGACACCGACGCCGACCGCGCCCGTGCGCTGGGCCGCGCCAAGGTCGCCTCGCCGTACCTGCGGCTGCGCAACTACACCAGCAACCTGCGGTCGCTGGGCTACACCGACGCCGACCTCGCCGACGACGGCAGCGACCGGCTGGTCGACGCGCTGGTCGCGCACGGGGACCCCGCGGCCGTGGCCGCGCGGCTGACCGAGCACCTGGACGCGGGAGCCGACCACGTCTGCGCGCAGGTCCTCACCGAGCCCGGGGTCGACCCGGTACCCGCGATGAGAGAGCTGGCGGGAGCGCTCAAGCTCACCTGACGCCGCCCGCACCCGCGGCAGGACGCCGGTCGACCACCGGTTGCGCCGCTGGCGCGGCCAGCTCGCAGCGGAAACAGTTCTCGACCCGGACGCGCTCGGCCGCAGGCGCAGGCCGGGGGCGCCGGATCAGGACGAACGACACCACCGAGGCCGCGACGAGCAGCCCTGCGGAGATCATGATCGCGATGTGGAACCCGCGGTCGAGGACGACCGGGTCGGTGTAGTTCTCGCCCGCGATGCCCGCAAGCCCCGGGATGATCGCCACGGCCAGCAGCCCCGCGGCCCGGGCCACGGCGTTGTTGACGCCGGACGCCGACCCGGCGAAGCGGTCAGGCGCCGCGTCCAGGACGGTGGCGGTGAGCGGGGAGACCGTCAGCGTCATGCCCACCCCGAAGACCACCATCGCGGGCAGGACGTCGGTGATCCACGACGCATCCGCGCCGACCCGCAGCAGGAGCAGCAGCCCGCAGGCCGACACGAGCGTCCCCACGGTCATCGGCAGCCGCGGCCCGATCCGCCCCGACAGCGCGCCGACCCTCGCCGAGAACAACAGCATGATCACCGTCAGCGGCAGCAGCGAGGTGCCCGCGGCCAATGGGCTGAACCCGGCGACGGTCTGCAGTTGCAGGACCAACAGGACGAACACGACACTGAGCGCGCCGTAGATCAGCAGGGTGGCGGCGTTGGCCGCGCTGAAGATCGGGTTGCGGAACAGCGCAGGCGGTACGAGCGGGTGCGGCGAACGACGCTCGACGAGCACGAACGCCACCAAGGCGAGCACACCAGCGACCGTGGTGCCCACACTGAGCAGACCTGCGCCGTTCGCGCCGAGCAGGGTCAGACCCCAGGTCAGCAGGCCGAGCCCGAGCGCGCCGAGCAACGCGCCGGAGATGTCGAGCCCTGGAGCCGACTCGACGTCACGGCTCTCCGGGACGTGCCGGAGCGCGACCACGACGACCAGCACGGCCAGCGGAATGTTGATCAGGAACACCGCTCGCCACGACCACCCGATCAGCCATCCGCCGAGGAACGGGCCGATCGCACCCGCGATCCCCCCGAGGCCCGACCATGCGCCGACCGCGGCGGAGCGGTCGGGCCCGTGGAACGAGGCCGAGATCAGGGCGAGGCTGCCCGGAGTCAGCAGCGCGCCGCCGATGCCCTGCAGGGCCCGCGCGGCGATGAGCACGTGCACGTTCGGGGCCAGCCCGCAGACGAGCGAGGCCAGCGCGAACCACACCACGCCGATCAGGAAGATCCGCTTGCGGCCGAGGTGGTCACCCAGCGACCCGCCGAGCAGGATGAGCGACGCGAGCGCGAGCGTGTACGCGTTCACGGTCCACTGCAGATCACTGAACCCCGCGTCGAGCTCGTGCCCGATCCGCGCCAACGCCACGTTGACGACCGTGCCGTCGATCATCACGATCCCGGAGCCGAGCACGGTCGTCAGCAGGACCCACCGTCCGGCCGTCGTGCCCATGCGCAGCTCGCCAGCCTCGGTCATGCGCCGAACTGTAAGGGGAGGCGACGGCAGCGGGTGAATCGATCACATCGTCACGTCGGCGGTTCTGGCTCGTTGCTCTCTGCAGTATCGCCGAAAGGGACCTGAACGTGGGATCTCATGCTCGACCTCGACCTCGTCCGCACGGTGGGCGCGCGCGAGTCGCTGTGCTCGCCGCGACCGCTGCCGCGGCGTTGGTCGCCCTGGCGGCGGTGATGCTGACGGGCGCAGGCGGCGAGTCCCCTGGCGCTGCGCCCTCGGACCTGGGGGTGTTGCCTGCGGCCCTGCCCGCAGCCGTCCCCGACGCAGCTGCCCCTGGTGCCCCTGTCTCTGGTGCCCCTGTCCCCGACACCGCTGCGCTGCTGAACGACTCTGTGCTCGGGGGAGCAGGTGCGGGGCCCAGCGATGCCGCTTCGACGACGTCAGGTGGGAGCCAGACGGCGCAGAAGGGCGGAGCTGTGGCCCCCGGGCCTGCGGCTGCGGCGTCGCGGGCGAGTGCGCCTGCTGTCCGGGTGTCGGCCAAGGTCTCGGCGCCGACCTCCGTCGACGGCACGCCGTGCACGTCCGCGGCCAGCGCCTGCGTCGACGTCGCGGACCGGGAGGCCTGGCTGATCAACAAGGGTGTCGTGAGCCGTGGCCCGGTGCAGATCATGACCGGCGACCAGGACGATCCCACGCCGATCGGGACGTTCCACGTGCAGTGGAAGGCCGAGCAGTACACCAGCCGCCAGTACCTGACCCAGATGCCGTACTCCGTCTTCTTCGCCGACGGGGGAGTGGCGTTCCACGAGGGCCCGCAGAACACGTACTCCGCGGGCTGCGTGAAGCTCGTCCACGACGACGCCGTGGCCTTCTTCAACTACCTCCAGGTCGGCGACGAGGTCCAGGTCCATTAGCGACACGGCCAAACGCTTCTACTTCGGGTAGAATGCGGGTGTGCCGACGTTGGGTGAGCTGGAACGCGCCGTGATGGAGGCGCTGTGGACCGCGGAGGGCGCCGTCACAGCGCGGACGGTCCAGGATGCGCTCGCCGGACGTGAGCTGGCCACCACTACCGTGCTGACCGTGCTGGGTCGACTGGAGCGCAAGGGTCTCGTGACGCGGGAGCGCAGCGGCCGGGCCCACCGGTACCGCTCGGTGGCGAGCCGGGAGGACCACGTCGCCGAGCTGATGCACGACGCGCTCGACGCCGCACCGGACCGCGGCGCCGCGCTGGCCCGTTTCCTCGGCTTCATCCCCGACGACGAGCGGGCCGCGTTGCGCGATCTGCTCGACTGATCAGCCGACCGCTGTGGAGCTGGTCGCGCTCGGCCTGCTGGGGCTCGGCGTGATCCTCGCCGAGCCCGCCAGCCGGTGGCTCGCCACGTCCCGGTGGCCCGAGCGCGACCCGGTCACCGCGCTGCTGCTGTGGCAGTCCATCGGGCTCGCCGGGGGCCTCGCGCTGGTCGGCGCAGGCTTGATCTACGGGCTCGCCCCGCTCGGCCCCCCCGTGCCCGCCGCGGCCGCCGTCGTCGACGCGGTGGCCGCCGGTCGGTCGCCCGCGGGACTCGGCGTGCCGCACGTCGTGGCGTTGGTGCTGACCGTGGCGCTGGTCGTGCGCCTGCTCAGCGTGCTCGCGGCCGTGGCGGTGCGGACGCTGCGGGTCCGCGCCCGCCACCGCGACCTGCTCGACCTGCTGGGCACGCCGTGGCCCGCCGTTCCGGGTGCGCGGGTGCTGGACCACCCCGTTCCGGTCGCCTACTGCCTGCCGGGGCTGCGGTCGCGGCTGGTCGTGTCGGCGGGTGTCCTGGACTGCCTCGACGTCGGGCAGGTGTGGGCGGTGCTCGCGCACGAGCGCACCCACCTGCGCGAGCGCCACGACCTGGTGGTGCTGCCGTTCGTGGCGTGGGGCGCGACGGCGCCGTTCATCCGCGGCATGGTGTGCGCGCAGCTCGCGGTGGCCACGCTGATCGAGATGCGGGCCGACGACGTCGCCGTGCGGCGGGCGAGCGCAGACCAGCTCTCGAACGCACTCGTGGCGATGGGCGGCTCCGCGCCTGCCGCTGCGCTGAGCTCCTTCACCTCGGCCCTGGACCGAAGGCTCGCCCGCATCACCGACCCGCTCGCGCCGCTGCCGTTGGGGGTGCGCGTGCTGGTCCGGCTTGTGGCGTTGGGGCTCGTCGCGGTGCCGGTCGTCGCCCTGCTCGTCTAGATGTACTGACCGGAGACGAGCGGTTTTCGGGGGCGCGCGACCGGCCCAGCGCAGGCCCGGCGGCTCAGCCTCCTCACAGCTTTGCTCTGCGATCGTGGCGCGCGCATGAAGATCGGGCCATCGACCGGAGGCTCCCCATGACGGTCTTGCTGCACACCAGCTCGCGAACGGTCACCATCAGCGCCGAGTTCGCCGTGTGGGACACGCCCTGCCGCGTCGTCCTCACCGACCCCTGGCAGCTGCGGGAGGCTCGGGACGTGCTCCGCCGTGAGCTGACGGCTCTCGACCGCATCGCGCGGCCACGGGCCCGCGTCGTCCGCAGGCCGCGCCCGGCGGCGGTCGGTGCGCCCCTCCCGTCGGCGAGCCCCTATCCCTACGGCGTCGCCACGGCGCCTACCAACGGCGTGGTGCACCACGAGATCAGCACGCCGCCGCCCCTGGCCGTCGGGCGTGGCCACCGCAAGCCGCTGCCGCTCGACCCCGCCCCGACGCTGA
>DASWUV010000078.1:0-1819 GCA_036401495.1 Pseudonocardia sp.
GCAGCGGCGAACCTGTTCCCCGCCGTACTGGAGGCCGCCTACGCGGGGGTGCCGTTGCTCGCGCTGACCGCCGACCGGCCCGCCGAGCTGGTGGGCACCGGCGCCAGTCAGACCATCGACCAGGTCGGGATGTTCGGCACGGCGGTGCGGCTCGCGCCTGCCGTCGGGGGCACGCAGGCCCAGGTGCGGGTCGCGGTCGACCGCGCGGTGGCCGCCGCCTGCGGCACACCGCCGGGGCCCGTGCACCTCAACCTGCCGTTCAAGGAGCCGCTCATCCCCGACGACGCGACGTGGCCCACCGGTCGCGACGGTGGCGCTCCGTGGACCACTTGGCGGCCGGGTCATGCGGACGTAGCGACCTCGTCGGCCGGGGCCCCGCCGCCCTCTGCGTCGCCGCTGCCCTTGGACCCGGCCGCGCCGACCGTGGTGATCGCCGGACCGGGGTCGCCTGCGCTCGACGTCGGCGTGCCGGTGATCGCGGAGCCGTCGTCGGCGTCCTGGTCCGGCGCGGTCCGCACCGGTCCCTGGCTGCTCGGGCGTCCGGACCTGGCGCCTGAGCAGGTCGTGGTGGCGGGCCGACCGACGCTGCACCGGGCGGCTGCCCGGCTGTTGGGCGACCCCGGCGTCGCCGTCTACGCACTGGCCGACGACCGTGGCATGCCGTGGACGGACGTCGCGGGCTCGGTGCGCGCGATCGGCGCGCTGCCGTCGCTGCGGCCCGACCCCGAGTGGCTGCGCCGCTGGGCGGACGCGGACAAGGTCGCCGCGGCGGCTCTCGACGAGGCTCTCGACGAGGGGGCCGGGGCGCTGGATGGGCAAGCGTCTGTGGGGCGGGCGCCTGCCGGGCTCCGGCTGGCCAGGGCGCTCGTCGCCGCTTTGCCGAACGGTGCCCAGCTCGTGCTCGGCTCGTCGAACCCGGTGCGCGACGTCGCGCTGGCCGCCGCACCCCGCGGGGGGCTCGTTGTGCGGTCCAACCGGGGAGTCGCGGGGATCGACGGCACGGTCTCCACCGCGATCGGTGCGGCGCTCGCGCACGACGGGCCGACCGTGGCACTGCTCGGCGACCTGACCCTCCTGCACGACACAACCGGCCTGGTGATCGGCCCCGACGAGCCGCGCCCCGACCTCACCTTCGTCGTGCTCAACGACAACGGCGGCGGGATCTTCAACCTGCTGGAACAGGGCGCGCACGAGCACTCCGCGGCGTTCGAGCGGGTCTTCGGGACTCCGCACCGTGTCGATCTCGCGGCGCTGTGCGCGGCTATAGGGGTTGCGCACGTGCGCGCTGAGGCGTCCGACGTGGCCGCGCACCTCGGGAGTCCCGGACTGCGGCTGGTTGAGGTCACGGCCGAGCGGGGTGGGCTGCGCGCCGGGCATGCCGCCCTGCGGGCCCACATCGCGGCGGCTGTCGGCCGCTGACCGGCCTCAGGCCGCAGGGGCGGAAGCGGGGTCGACGGGCGAGGCAGGTGCGGCGACCGTGCTGCTCGGCGGGGCCGCGCCGGCGGGCGCCTTTGCCGGGCTCGGGACGGGCGCGGCCGGGTCGGCGGGCGGCGGTGCGCCCGCGAGCGGTGGTGCGGCAGGCGCTGGTGGTCCGGCTGCCGCGGGAGGTACGGCCGCGCCTGGGGCAGGTGCTGCGGCTGGTGGTGGCGCTGCAGCTGCAGGTGCGGCCGCGGCTGGGCCAGGTGCTGCGGCTGGTGGTGGCCCTGCAGCTGCAGGTGCGGCCGCGGCGGGTGGTGGCGCCGTGGCTGCAGCAGGCGGCGCGGTGGCGGACGACGACGGCGGTGCGGTGGGCGCAACCGCAGGCGGGGAGCTCACCACG
>DASWUV010000079.1:0-16368 GCA_036401495.1 Pseudonocardia sp.
GACTCTCATCGGCAGTTGCCGCCCGCTCTTGCGGGAGGTGAAAACGGCGTCGAGCCGCAGCTCCACCATGTCCGACCGGGCCAGGCCCGTGACCTCGTGGCCTGCTGCGATGAGCTCGGGGATGATGAACGAACCGGAATGGCCGGTTCCGCCGGTGACGAAGACGTGCATCAATGCTCCTTGTCAGGGTTGACGGAGTTGCCGTTCTCCCCGCGCCGTCGACCGGCTGCTGTGATGGCGCGGAAGAAGTGGCAGCGGGCGCAGTCAGCCGAGGAGTTCGGCGCCGAGGGCGATGTTGAACCCTGCGCCGCTGCGGGCCAGGCCCATCATCAGCAGGCCCACTCCTTCCAGCCAGTGCGCCATCTCCAGGCCGCCGACATCCCGCGGCCGCAGGCCGAGACTTTCGATGAACGCCGCCACACTCGCCTTGGTCGCCGCGTCGTCGCCCGCGAAGAAGACATCGAGCCGGCCGCCCTGGGCCAGGACGTGACCGAAGACGGTGTTGAACGCCTTGACCACGTGCGCGCTCGCCGGCAGGGCCTCGGCGATCTGTTGCGCGCCGGAGGTGCCCTCCGGGGTGACCAGCCTGGTGTCATCGGGGCCGACGAACGTGTTGGAGATGTCGACGACGGCCTTGCCGGCCAACGCGTCCCCGTACCGTTCGACCACCGGTACGCCGCCCGCATGTGGCACAGCGAGGATGACGATGTCTCCGGCCGGGGTGGCGCCGAAGATCCCAGCTGTGGCGCGGCTTCCGAGCGCAGCGGCGAGCTCCTCGGCCTTGGCCTGGTCGCGGCCGATGATCTCGACGACGTGGCCGCAGGCGAGCGCCCGCTCGGCCAGAGCGCGGGCCATGCCCCCGAGGCCGATGATGCTGATGCTGCCCATGGGTTTCTCTGCTTTCTGTAGTGGGGTGAGAGGCCCGTTTGCACCGCGTCCGACCCGCGGTGCAGGGCGTTCACCATCCGACGTTGCCATCGGCCCGTGTGGGAGTCCAAGACCTCTTTCAATGACGGCGATACCCTGGGGGCATCGCCGTACGAGGGGGCTTCGTGGATCTGGACCTGCGTAAACTGCGCTACTTCGTCGCCGTGGCCGAGCGTCTGCACTTTGGCCGGGCCGCC
Organism: Pseudonocardia sp.; assembly: GCA_036401495.1. GTDB lineage: Bacteria > Actinomycetota > Actinomycetes > Mycobacteriales > Pseudonocardiaceae > Pseudonocardia. The sequence continues at coordinate 1,125 of DASWUV010000079.1, forward strand.
GACGACCTCCACATCGCTCAGCCGGTGCTCAGCAGGCAGATCCGCGCACTCGAGCATGATCTCGGCGCCCCGCTGCTGACGAGGGACAGCCACGGAGTGACCTTGACCGACGCCGGCGAGCAGCTACTGGCCGATGCCGGCCCGTTGCTGGCTTCGGCCGACGCGGCCCGCCGTCGGGTGACCCTCGCCGCCCGAGGCGGCCGCCGGCTCATGGTCGGCTTCCGGGCCGGCGTCGCGGTCGCACCGGCGATCCAGCAATTTGCCGACCGGCACCCAGACGTGATCGTGGACGTGCAACGGATCGAAGGAGACGACCAGGCCGCGCAGTTGCTCGACGGCCGCATCGACATCGGCTACGTACGGCTGCCCATCGATGAGACCGGGCTGCGCGTGATCCCGATGTACACCGAGCCACGGGTAGCGGTCCTGCCCACCGGCCACCGATTGGCCGGTAAAGAACAAATCACCGAGGCCGACCTGGCAGGCGAGCCTCTGCTGTGGGATTCCGACTCGAGCACGCAGCCCACACGACGTCCGCATCCCAACGCCGGGTACCTGGTGCGCGGAGTGGACGAGACGCTCGAGCACGTTGCGGCCGGCCGCGGCATCTCGTTCCTCGCGCGTTCGGCGACCGTCTTCTATTCGCACCCGAACATCAGCTACGTACCTGTCTCGGATGTGGCGCCCGACCAGGTGTGTCTCGCCGTCGCGGCATCGCGCACCTCGACGGTGGTCGACGACTTCGTCGCCGCGGCCCAAGCCTCGGCCGCGATCACAGCAGAGTGTGGGAACTATGAGATGTGGCAGCGTCAAGGTCTGCGATAACGAGTCCGCGAGCCCGCCGCGGACGGTCACATCGCCCCGCTGAGCTGGGGGCGACGCTCGAGGTCGCTCCTTGGTCCGCAACCGGAAAATGAGTTGTTCCACCACGAACTTGGCCCGTGTGCCGACCGCGTTCATCGGCCGGACGTGTACGCAGGGGGATCAGGCACGGTGGGCAAGCCGATCAGCCCCGCCGTTCACGATCAAAGGTCATTCCGTGATGTCCAAAGTTATGCATGCAAGTGCTGCCACATGGCGACGGAGGGGACGCCGGACTCGTCGACGATGAACAGCATGTACCACCCCGGGGGCGCCAGTTCGGACGTGGCAGGCGCGGTGACATTTAAGATGGTCGCGCTACGGCCTGCGATGGGGAGGTCCACCAGGCGCTGGGAGTTGTCGAAGGCGTGCGTTGTGACCCCGGGCCGGATGAGACAGGCGGACCGGATCGTGTCCGGTGCTGGTGTGGTGATCGCGAAGGGCTGGTCGTAAGCGACCTCGTCCTGCACCGCGCTGATCACCGGCCGTGGCCCGGCGAACAGGTAGGGCGGGCTGTAGATCTCCACCCGCATCTCCTCGTTCGTCCCATCTTGGCCCCATTGCACGTGGTTTCCGTAGGGCGGGGGATTGCCGCCTGCCGCCACGACCCGCCCATCGGGGAGCAGCAGGGCGACCGAGTGGTACATCCGCACGACGCTTGCGGATGCGGCGCTGCGCCAGGTGCCGTCTGACGGGTCGTAGATTTCCGACTGAAGGCGCGCAGCGACCCGCTGTTCGCGGGCCATGGAGCCGCCGCTGACGAACACGGTCCGGTCGGGCAGCAGCACGGCGTTCAGGTGCATGCGTGGCAAGCTCATGGGCTCGCCGGCACGAAAGCCGGCGTCGAGGTTCCCCAGGTCGACGATCGCTGTCGAACCGGTGCCGTTCGAGTCGTCGCCCGGGCCTCCGCCGATGACCATGACCTGCTGGTCTTGTGCAGGCGGGAGCAGGACACTGGCGGACTGGTCGCGGCTTTCTGGATCGCCGAGCCCGAACACCCCGGCAATTGTCAGCGGCCGAGTCGTCAGGTCCATCACGACCGGTCCTTGCGGGTTGGGGTCGTCCATCCGGCCTCCGTCGAAGAACACTCGACCGTCACGCATGAGAAACAGGTGCGCGTAGAGCGGCATCCCGAAGAACAGATTCTGGTTCGGGGTCGGCAACTGCTCCCACGCGTCCTTATCGGGCGAGTAGATCTCGAACATCTGGTTCAGGTTCGCGTTCTCGTCCAGACCGCTGACGGCGAGCACGCGCCCGTCGCCCAACGGCAGCAGGGTCGGATACCAGCGCCCGGCCCGCATGGGCGCGCGGTGTGTCCACTCCTCCTTTGCGGCGTCGAATACGACGGCGTCCCGGCGGCCCTTCGCGACGTAGGCCTGGTTCCCGCCGGCCGACAGCAGCGTGCCGTCAGGAAGGAAGGTGTCGCCACCGCAGAAGAAGTCGAACGGGTGGTGGTCGAGCCCGTCGATCGTGTCAGGGAAAGTGAGCTGGTGGGTGTCCGGGTCCCAGACCGCGCTGGTGTACAGCTGGTGATTGACATCGCCGAAGTCTGGCGCCGCCGCACGGACCTGGTTGTTGCCCGAACCAGAAAAGAACAGCACCTGGCCGGTAGGCAGGACTGCTGCATGGATGGCGAGCACCCCTGACGTGCCGCCGGGCGCCCACTGCCCGTGGACCGGCGGTGTCTCCGCGTAGGGCAGTACCCGGATGTAGCCTGCCGTCGTGCCGACCGGTGCGTCGACCATGCCCAACACCAGCTGCGGCGTACCGCCGATCGGCGCGACGACGGCCCCGCCGAACCGGTTCTCCCAGGAGAACCAGTTGGCAATCCCGACGTAAGGACCCCAGTCCCCGGCGCCGGTGCCGTCCGCGCGGAGGCCCGGCAGGACTCGGTAAAACGCCTGGTTACGCTCGGGCGAGTTGTCGATTGCGAAGACGAGCAAGTCGTGGCCGCCGTCGCGGTCCACGAGTGCAACGCTGCCGCCCTGGTTCTCCCAGGAGAACCAGGCCGGGGCATCCACCCACCCGGTCCAGCCGGTTGCGACGCCACTGCCGGGATCGAGGTTGCGACCGACCTGGTAGATCGCGCGGTTCACCCCGACGGGATCGTCGATTGTGAAGACGACGATGTCGCGGCGGCCGCTCCCGTCCAAGTCCGCCAGCGCGACGCCAGCGCCCTGGTTGTCCCACGAGAACCAGTTCGGCACGTCGACCCACGGCGTCCACCCGCCGGTGACCTGGCCGTCCGGGTCGAGGTCGCGGCCGATCCGATAGACGCCGCGGTTGACCCCAACCGGGTTGTCGATCGCGAGGACGACGAGGTCCGGGCGCCCGTCGCCGGTGACGTCGGCGACCGCAACGGCCGCGCCCTGGTTGTCGAACATGAACCAGTCCGGCACGTCTCGCCAGGGCGTCCACCCGCCAGGAAGCGACCCGTCCGCTACGAGACCATGCCCGACCCGATAAACCCCACGGTTCTGCCCCGGTGGCGCGTCAACCGCCAGGACCACGCAGTCCACCGACCCGTCGCCCGCCAGGTCGGCGGTCGCGACGCCCATGCCCTCCGCTGCGGCGGGAATCCAGTCGGGAATCGGAAGGAAGCCTGTCACCATGATCAATCTCCCGGAATGAGTCGGTGGCGGGTATGCCCCTGAGCCAGGAGACGCCGGACGCCGAGAAAATACGGCAGCGGCCCAACCTCATTGCCAGGATGTAATTCTCGGCCAGCACCGAGTCAGCTACACAGGCGGCGGTCGTTGATGGTGAAGCGCGCAACTCTAGAGTTGATCAGGCCATCCAGGATCGCTCAGCGCCAGATCCTGCCGTAAACCGGCTCAGGGACAGGAACGTCAGCACGAGGCGTTCAGCGAAGCAGTTCGCCGGCTGGCACCGCGGCGGGATCTTGACCACCTCGATGCCTGCATCGGCAAGCACCTTGTGGAATGAGGCCGTGAACTGACCAGCTTGGTCGCGCACCAGGAACTCGGGCACTTATGCGGTCCCAGCGCTACCAAACGTGCTAGGTGAACCCGCTCTCCACATCGTGGGCCGTCCGGGTGAACTTCTTGCATGATCGGTATTAAGTGCATTCGTGACGGCTCTTCGTCTCGCTTTGGCCGGCGCTGAGGACCTCGACTCGTACAAGGGAGGCGGCGCCCGTTCCCGAGAGTTTCCTATTCGTCCGAAGATCAGGAGTCGTCGATGACCGCAACTCCGCTTGAGGATGCTGTGCCGCTGCCGTTGGACGGCCAGGTACACAACGTCATGCCCCACGGGAGTCCGCCGCGCGGACTGTTGTCCACGCCGTCATCCCAACTTTTCCAGGGGCGGTTCGGGCGGATGTTCCGTTTGCTGCCTCCGGGGCGGTACGGCGCGACCGAGCAGGCCAGCCGGGCTGCCCTGATGACGCTCGGGGAAAAGATGACCTCGACTCTTGATCCGCCCAAGGACGGCGCGGACGCCGAGGAGAGCGGCATCCCCGCGCTCTACACATATTTCGGACAATTCGTGGATCACGACATCACGTTCGACCCGGTGAGTACGCTGACTCGGCACGGCGACCCGGATGGTTTGACGGACTTCCGCACGCCTGCGCTGGATCTGGACAACGTCTACGGCCGCGGCCCGAACGACCAGCCCTACCTTTACAACAACGGCCCAAAGTTCCTGCTGGGCGACGCCCTGCTCAACGGCGCCCCCGACCTACCGCGCAATAACGCCGATCCCCAGCGGGCGCTGATCGGCGACCCGCGCAACGACGAGAACAGCGTCGTGTCCCAGTTCCAGGCCCTGTTTTTGCGGTTCCACAACCGGATGGTGGATGAGAACCATAGCTTGAACTTCCAGGAGATCCAGCGACTGGTCCGGTTCCACTATCAGTACGTGATCCTCAACGACTTCCTGCCGCGCATCATCAACGCCGACGTGCTCGAAGACCTCACGACCGACGGCCAGTACGACCGTGGCAAGCTGAAGTTCTTCCACTGGCGGCACCGCCCGTTCATGCCGGTCGAGTTCTCGGTGGCCGCCTACCGGCTGGGGCACAGCATGATCCGCCCCGGGTACCGGCTCAATGACAACATCCTGCTGCCGATCTTCCCCGTCCCGGACAAGGGATTGCCGGAGGGCCTCACAGGCTTCCGGGCGATGAACCCATTCTGGGGTATCGACTGGGGCCGGTTCATCGACCTCGACACGCGCTCGGACGGCACCGACAACCCCGACGACGAAGCGACCCACCGGCGGTTGCAGTTCGCCTACCGGATCGACACCTCGCTCGTCGAACCCCTGGCCGGCCTGCCACCGAGCGTGGCGGGCGACCCGCCACCGTCGCTGGCGCAGCGCAACCTGCTGCGGGGACTCGAGTTGGACCTGCCCACCGGCCAAGCCGTCGCGCGGGCAATGGGCGTGCATCCGTTGAGCGACTCGGAGATCATCATCGGAAAGGCTGTTGACGCCCCGGGAGACGGGGACGTACTCGGCTCGATCGACGAGGTCGAAGGCCTCGAACCCTTTCGGGAGAACTGCCCGCTCTGGACCTACATCCTGGCCGAGGCCGCTCACCACAAGCTGGAGGTGCCGCTGCCGGTCACCGAGGTCAAGTCGAACCAGACGCCGCAGCTCGGTCCGGTCGGCGGCCGGATCGTCGCCGAGGTCTTCCTGGGAATGCTGTTCGGCGACAACGATTCCCTGCTCAACCTGGACCCGAACTGGACGCCCGACGATCCCGGCTTCGAGCTTAAGGACCTCGTGGCGTTTGCGCTCGGTGGATAGCCGGTGGCCCTCATGCAGTTCCACCCGATTTCGGACTGGGATTCCTGGCAGAACCAGGGCGCCAACGACGCTGTGGCGAGCCTCAAGGGCGACGGCTCGCAAGACCTGCTGGTCTTCCGGAGGCGGCCAGCCGCCACCGGACCGTCGTGGCGGTCGGATCCACGGCGGGCGCCAACCTTGTGATCAACACCGTGCTGCGCACCGGTCCGTCATAGCGGTCATCCACGTGCAGGCGTCGGTCGACCCTCGATCCGCAAGCGGGCGACCTCCTTGATGGGGCAGGGTGCACGATCATCGGCGCGGTGTTCGGCACCGAGCGGACCGGTGAACTGGGCTTCGCCCAGCACCTGCCGGGCTTCGACCCGGGCCGTGATGATCGTCATGTCGCGCACCGGCCGGGTCGAGGTCCGGGTGATCACGGCCAGATCAGGACGGCGTGGTCGCGGGTGTCTTGCTCCGGTCGACGTGGGTCGATCTCGCCCGCAAAGGGTGGTGTGTTTGCGACTCGATCCGCTGCAATGGGATGAAACGTAACCTCGGTCGGGAGGGCAGTGATGGCAATCGACACATTCATGGTCTACGTCGGGGTTTATCCGGACGTCGAGGGCGCCGAGGCCGACTACGACCTGGTCAAGGACCTGCATTACAAGGCGGGGCTAATCGATGCCTATGACGCCGCGGTGATCCGGCGGCGCGCGGACAACAAGGTCAAGATTGTCCGTAAGCATGAGACTCCGACCCGGGTGGGCGGTGTGCTGGGTGGCGGCTTCGGGCTGGCCACCGGCCTGGTGGTTGTCCTGTTCCCCTTCGCCGCGATCGGCGGCGGGCTGCTCGCAGCCACTACCGCCGGTGGGGCGGTGCTCGGGGCGGTGGCCGGACACGCGGCGGCCGGCATGTCCAGGCACGATCTCAAAGAGCTGGGTGAGCACCTCGACTCCGGCCAGGCCGGACTGGTCGTGGTGGGCGTGTCGGACATGGGCGCGAAGATCGAGCGGGAGATGCGGCGGGCCGAAAAGATCGAGGAAAAGCAACTGAGCGCAGATGTCGAGGACATCGAACGCGACGCCACTTACGCCGGCGTCCCCGCGACCGCTGACGGTGGCTGATGGACACCCTGAGCAAGGATTCCGGTACGACGGGGGAGCCGGTCCCGAGCAGTCCGGATCAGGCGGGGCGGTGGCGATTCTGGGCTGGCCTGGCGCTTGCGGTGGTTCTGGGCGGGATCGTCGGCGGCGCCCTGGTGGCGGTGGTGACGCGCGGAAACTCTCCGGCGGCGGCAAGCACGGCCGCGGCGCCTGCCGGTGCGAGCGTGTGCTCGGCCACCGATGTCGCCGACAAGACCCTGCCGACGGTGGTGACCATCTCGGCCAGCAACGGTCAGAGCGGAGGCACCGGATCGGGTGAGATCATCCGAGGCGATGGCTACATCCTCACCAACAACCACGTTATCTCGGTGGCCGCCAACGGTGGCCACGTCAGCGTTGTGTTCAGCGACGGCCACAGCGCCCCGGCGACCATAACCGGCCGCGATCCCAAGGCCGACCTCGCCGTCATCAAGATCGATGGGCAGCCCCCGCTGCCGGTGATCCCGTTCGGCTCCTCCAAGGACGTCGTGGTGGGCCAACCCGTCGTGGCGCTCGGCGCCCCGCTGGGCCTGTCCAACACGGTCACCTCGGGCATCGTCAGCGCCCTCGACCGCACCGTTGAGGTCCCCGGCGACAACGGGCAGACCGCGCTGCTGGTCTCGGCGCTGCAGACCGATGCGGCCATCAATCCCGGCAACAGCGGCGGCGCGCTGGTTAACTGCGCCGCGCAGCTGGTCGGCGTGCCCGCGGCGGGCGCATCCATCCCGGAGCCTGGCGTGGGCGGAGGGGGCAGCTCGGGCAGCATCGGGCTGGGGTTCGCCATCCCCGTCGATCTGGCGAAATCGATCTCCGACGAGATCATCGCGACCGGCACAGTGACGCATTCCTACTTCGGCCTCGTCGCCGCGACACTTCCACCCGCCGTAGCCACGGCGAACGGACAGCAGGGCGGCATCTTCGTCACCTCGGTGGTGCCCGGCGGGCCTGCGGCCACGACCGGACTCCGGGCAGGCGATGTCATCACAGCGATCGACGGACAACCGGCCACCAGCACCCAAGACCTGGCCGCCGTTACCCTGAGCAAGAAACCGGGCGAGACCGTCAAGCTCGACTATATCCGCGACGGCAGATCTCAGACGGCCACGGTGACCCTCGGCGTGCAACCCTGAGCCTCGGCGCACGATGCCGCCCGCGAACGGGTCAAAACCCGTACTCGTCGCACCCCCGATTCAATACCCTTCTTCCTGTGTGACACGTGCGCTGACCACCCGGGGGTGCAGCGTGCTGTGTTCTGCAACACAATGGCGTCGTGGCCGAGGCGGGTTGGCACGAGCTGTGGATCGAGGTCCATGGGCGTCCGGTCTTCGTCCGGATGGGTCCCGAGATTCCCGGGTCGATCCCGCTGGTGCACGTGCACGGCTTCGCGGTCTCCGGCAGCTACCTGCTGCCGACCGCCAGGGCGCTCGCCCACCGGGCGACGACGGTGGTGCCTGACCTGCCCGGCTATGGACAAAGCGCCGCCTGGGGGCATGCCCTCGGCATCCCGTCGCTGGCCTGGGTGCTCCTCGAAGTTCTCAACGCGCTGGGTCTCGAACGGGTGGTCCTTGTCGGCAACTCCATGGGCGGCCCGGTGTGCCTGGAGGTTGCGCACAGCGCACCCGAGCGCGTGGCCGGGATTGTGCTGGCCTCACCCGCGGGCGGGATGCACAACCAGCCGCTCGCCCGGGCCCTCGTGCAACTCGCCCGCGATGTCGGGCGCGAGAGGCCGGGCATGGCTCCGGTCGTGCTGCGTGACTATCTGCACTTCGGCCCCGTGAACGCCCTGCAGCTGTTCGGCGAGCTCGTGCGGTTCCCCTCGCTCGAACGCATCCTGCGGACACCGGTGCGCACGCTCGCCGTGATCGGCACCCGCGACCCGCTCATGCCGCCGCAGCGGCGGGTACGGGAGATCGGCCGCCTGGCCCCACCCCACCTGACGGTCGCGGTGATCGACGGTGCGGCGCACGCGATGAACTTCAGCCACCCGGGCGAGCTGAGCCATGTGATCGGCTGCTGGCTCGACCATCGAGAGATCACGGACGACCCGGACGAGCCAGGCCTCGCCCGAGTAGTGAAGATCCGGCGTCGAGATGAGTGATCCCCGCGCATCGTGTGGGCTCGCCGAGGCCGAAGTGGAGTTTGCGCGTCTCTTCGCCGCACCTGTCCACCGCGGAGGTCGTCACGATTTCGTACGAGTTCGTCAGTATAACGGCCTAAGTCGAGGTCGAGTCGAAGGCCGTTGGCGTCTGCTAGACCTGGCGGCTCGAGGTGAAGGGGAGTCCGGCGGAAGCCTAGGGAGCGGTGGGGTTTACCGCGCGTAGGGGTCGGTGATCTCGCGGAGTTGATCCAGGATCTGGTGCAACAAGTTGAAGTTGCGGGTGCCCAGGTACGCCTTCCACTCCGAGTAGATCTCGTCGAGTGTCGCCTTGGCTACCTCGACCGCCCGCTGGCCACGTTGCTTGATCACGATCAACCGGGCACGGCCGTCCGTGGGGTCGGGGACCCGGCGGACATAGCCCAGGCGTTCCAGTTGATCGACCAGCACGCCAGTGCTCTGTTTGGTCATTTGCGCCTGGTCAGCGAGGTCCGTAAGGCGGGAACCGTCCGGGCCGATGCGTTGGAACACCCGGCACTGGACGAGGGTCCAGTCGTCGAACCCGGCATCGCGGAGCGCCCGGAAAATCCTGTCCTCGGTGTGCCGGTACGAGATGAACAACGACACCCCTAGATCAACCCGTTGCTCGTCGTCCATGCCGCCCTCGGCTCCATCGCCCACCTGATCCCACGGTGTTCACACCCTACGTCAACGCTGCCGAGCCGGATCGCTGCCGACCTGGCCGCGCGACGGCGGATGTGCAACTGCTGCGCTCGCAGCGGTCGGCACCGGCCATCCGGCCCGCGGCGGCTTCGCCTGTTGCAGTTGACATCGGCGCTGTCGCATGACTACGTTCGTAAATAATCGTTACGATCGACGGAACCTCAGGTGAGAGGGGAGATGGTGCCGTCACGCAGAGCGTCGGTGTGTCGAACGTCTGAGAGTCGTCGCGCCGGCCCCAAGGACCCTGCATGTCCAGAGAACACAGAGAGAGAACGTAGGCAGCGCCATGACATCGACACCAAGCCTGGCGGGCAAGCGAGTCCTGGTCACCGGAGGCAGCCGCGGAATCGGCGCTGCGATCGTGCGGCGGCTCGCCTCCCAGGGAGCCACAGTCGCGGTGAACTATCGATCCGATCAGGCCGCCGCCGATGCACTCGTCGGCGAACTCCACGACAACGGGTGTGCCGCGTCGGCTTTCCCGGCCGACGTCAGTGACGCGGCGCAGACCCACGAGCTGGTCGGCGCGGTGGTATCGGAGTTCGGTGGCCTGGATCTGTTGGTCAGCAACGCCGGGGTTGAGCACTTCGGAGCGCTGGAAACCATCACCCAGGCCGACTTCGATCGCCTCTTTCAGACCAACGTGGCCGGACAACTGTTCGTCACCCAGGCGGCGGTAACCGCAATGACCGACGGCGGCCGGATCGTGCTCAGCTCCTCGGTCAGTGTGCGCCTGGCGGTCGCTCAACACGCCCTGTACGCGGCAAGCAAAGGCGCTATCTCGGCCATGGTGCGTAATCTGGCTCCCGAACTGGCCGAGCGGAACATCGCCATCAACGCGGTCGCCCCCGGCGCCACCGCCACCCGCATGGCAGGCTACGCCCCCAACTACACCCACCCTGCACTCGCCGACGTACCTTCTGACGCGCTCATCCGCTCGATGAGCGCACTCGGTCGGTTGGCCCAACCTGACGAAATCGCCGCCGTGGTGGCGTTTCTGCTCTCGTCAGATGCGTCTTATATCACCGGCACCACCATCGAAGCCGACGGCGGCTGGAACTAACACGGCCATTGTGCCTCCGAAATCCTCTCGTTGAATTCGAGGCGCCGACGATCTGCACGCACGCCGCAATTCAGCTACACCGCACCCCTATTATCGAAGGGAAACACCATGTCCACTGTCATCACCGGAGCGTCAGGTCACCTCGGCCGGCTCATCGTCGACCAACTCCTCGCTGCCGGAACGCCGCCGGAACAGATCGTGGCCACCGGCCGAGACGTCGACAAACTCACTGACCTCGCACAGAACGGGGTCCCGGTGCGGCGCGCGGACTTCGCCGACCCGATCACCCTCGACGATGCTTTCGTGGGGGCCGACGCAATGATGCTGGTCTCTACGACGACAGTCGGGGAGCGGTTCGACAATGCTCGCAACGCCATCGACGCGGCGGTCCGAGCTGGTGTGTCCCGGATCGTGTACACCAGCATCGTCAACGCCTCGACCGCGCAAATGACGCTCGCCGACGAACATCGCCGCACCGAGGACTACCTGCGTGGCAGCGGTACCGCGTTCGTCATCCTGCGCAACGGATGGTACTTGGAGAACTACACCGACCAGCTTCCGATGATCAGGCAATACCACGCATTGATGGGCAGCGCGCACGACGGTCTCGTCAGCGCCGCCAGCCGACACGACTACGCGGCCGCCGCCGCCGCGGTGCTGACGCAGGATGGGCACCTCGGGGCGACCTACGAGCTCGGCGGAACGCCGTTCACCCTGACCGAACTCGCCGCCACGATCAGCGAGGTCCTCGGCACCCACATCGCCTACCAGGACATGTCGGTCGCCGACTACACAGGTGCGCTGACCGCTGCGGGGCTGCCCCCGGACATGGCTGCCGCCGTCGCCGACGCCGATGCCGGCCTGGCTCGCGGAGAGTTGTTTACCGCTAGCGAGGACCTGGTGAAGCTCATCGGTCGGCCGGCAACCACGGCACTCGAAGCCGTCCAGAACGCCACCACCGTCGAGGAGTCGTGATGAGCATCTCCGGACCCGGCATCGACACCCACGAGATGGTTCTGATCCACCGCGTCTTGCGGCGCGAGTTCGGTCAGCTCCCCGAGCTGTTCCGCTCCGCGGCCAATGACCGTGCACGATCCAAGGTCATCGGCGCGCACGCTCGGGAGATGTTGCAGTTCCTCCACACGCACCACACCGGCGAGGACGAACTGCTCTTTCCCATACTGCGTGAGCGAGCTGTGCTCGACCCGGAGCTGATGGACCGGATGGATGCGCAGCACGCGCAGGTCAACGACGCCGTCGCGGCCATCGACGCTGAGCTGCCGGCGTGGACAGCCACCGCGGATGCCGCCGCAGGCGAGCGGATTGCGGCCCTCATCGACGCCACGATGCCGACGCTGATCGATCACCTCGCTGAGGAGGAGCAGAAACTGCTTCCGGTCGTCTCGGTGACGTTGACGCAAAGTGAGTGGGACGTGCTCGGCAAGCACGGCATGAGCGCAATTCCGGTCACACGGCGGCTGGTCATCCTCGGCCACATCACCGAGGAAACCGATGACGCGGAACGGCAGAGGTTCATGCAGGTCGTGCCGGCCCCAGCTCGTTTGGCCTACAAGCTGATCGGCCACCGCCAGTTCGTCCGCGAAACCACCGCGATCCGCGGCTGACCGATCTCGCGACCCTGTGGGTTCCAGAACTCGGCGCCGCCGCTGATCTGCAGGTTCTCCAGTGCCGCCGGGCCCAGCGTTCCGTACCGGTTCGCTACGGTCGTCGTCTCGCTCATCGGCAACCAAGATGGCGGATCCTCAGTGAAGATCCGACCGGACCTCGGTCAGTCGATGCCTTCGACGATGCGGAAGTCGCGCTCGACGCCGTCGGAAAGGGCGACCAGTGCATCCTGGTAGGCCGCACTCTCGCGCGCCGCGACGGCTTGCTCGAAGCTGTCGAACTCGATCAGGACGGTGCGCTCGGCGATTCCTTCGTCATACGCCACGACCTGGCCGCCACGGACGAATGTCCGACCGCCCCCGGCCTTGACAGCCGGACCGGCCAGCTTGTTGTAAGCAGCCAACTTCTCAGGGTCTGAAATGGTGCGGTAGACGCTGACCCAGTAGCCCTTGGGCATCGAACCTCCAGTGTTGGGATGAGTGCATCGGACTGACGGGTTGGTCTCGGACGAGCCGAGAACGGACCAGGGCGATCGGTCAGACGGCGGCGACGTCGCCGTTGTAGGCGGTGAACGTCGTGCCGCAGCCCTCCGCGTGCTTGCGGGCTTCGTCCATCTCGGGGGTCGCGGCCGAGGCCTTGAAGGCGTCTTCATCTGGCCAGAACAGCTCAGCGACGAGGTACGGCGTGCCGCCCTGCGGGTGACTGAGCTGGAAGCTGCTCAGCCCGGGCACGGCCTTGACCAGCGGGATGTGCTCGTCGGTGTAGCGGCGGTCAAAGGCCTCTTTGTCGGCAGGCTCGTCGTAGACCACGGTCCGTCGGTACATCGGCAGTTGCCACCTTTCGAGGTTGTCGAATCTTTTGTATGTGGATGCCCCATTCGTAGCCCGCGCCACAGAGTGCGGTTGTGTGATCGATCGCCGGCTCGCGGTGCCGTAGTGGCGGCGCGGCGCGCCGGGACAGGTAGCGGCGCCACCAGACCGCGATCGCCTGGGCGCGGTCGGGACGGCGGACGAACACGCCGGAGAGCGCAATCGGCGGCCCGATGTTGGCGGGCGCCGCGCGGTGTCGTCGTCGAAGGGCGGTACCGCGGGGGCGATCCGCGGATGCTTCGGAATCAGAGGCACGGGGTGAAAGATGGCATGCCTCGCTTTCAGAAGCAATACTTTTCCCATGGCCAGCACTCCGATCCCCGGTCATCCGGTCCGCGGCTCGACCACCGGACGTCCGATCATGGCGCTGTTCGACCTCGTCGGACGGCGATGGGCGCTGCGGGTCGTCTGGGAACTCCTTGAAGGCGACGCCACGTTCCGCGACCTCGCGCACCGCTGCGACGATGTGTCGTCAAGCGTGCTGCGCGACCGGCTGCGCGACCTCACCGCCGCCGGGATCGTCGAGCGAGGAGACCGGGGCTACCGCCTCACCCCCGACGGCCGCGAGCTCTTGGAGCTGTTGCGTCCACTCGGGGAATGGTCACAACGGTGGGCTGCGCGCGAATCCGCAGCTGACAGCGGGAATGCCCGCAGCTCGAACGAGGAGGTCCGATGAGCTTGCGGAACCGCGCCGAGCGAGAACAGCACGGAGTCCGGCGTAGTGATCAGATCGCCACCGCCTGCGCCAAGATGCCGACACGAAACAAGCAGGCCGCGCAGGCGCCGGCCGCGCCCCAACCCGCTGCATGACCGGAGACTCGATGACACCGTTCGAGGTGCTGCTGAACGACGAACGCACCCAGCTCGACGCGTTCGTCGAGGCATACCGCAGCGCCCTCGAGATGACCCTTGAGGGCCTTACCGAGGAGCAAGCTCGCCGCAGGCTTGTCCCGTCCGCAACCACGCTACTCGGGCTGCTCAAGCACGTTACGTGGATGCAGCGCGTGTGGTTCGAGGAGTGCGTCGGCGGCACGTCGCGTCAGGTTCTGGGCTTGGTGCAGAGCCCAGATGAGTCCTTTCGGCTCGCCGACGACGACACGATTGCCTCCGTCAGGGCAGCCCACCGGCAGGCCTGTGCGACGGCCCGAGCGGCGATCGCCCACCTCCCGTTGGACGCCGTCGTCACCGGCCATCGGGCCGGCCCGCGCACGCTGCGCTGGGTGCAGCTACAGGTCCTTCGCGAGCTGGCGCATCACTGCGGGCACGCCGACATCCTGCGCGAGCAGGTGCTTGCCGCCTGACGTCTCGGAAAGCGTGACCATCGCCTGAGTGCCATCGCGCGGACGCCGTACGGCTGGCGACGACGTCACCGACCAGGCCGCGAGTGGTCGTCGGCCGAGCCCACCGTTCCTGGTCGTTCGGCTCAGGGCCAGTTCTGGCAGCTACTCGACCTCGGCCAGCAGGGCCTTGACCATGCCCGACGCCTGTGCGTTCGGATCGGGTGCGGTCACCGCCCACATCGAACGCTGTAGTCCGGCCTGGCCGTCGCGGATCCGAACCCACGTGACCCCTCGCGGCATCATGGCGGCGGCGTAGCGCGGCACCAGCGCAATGCCGAGATCGGCCGCGACGAGACCGAGACGCGTGGTCCAGTTCCGGACCGTGAAGGCGATGCGAGGCGTGTCGAGACCGGGCCAGGCGCCGAATTCCGGCGCGTCGGCGGTGTCCGGTCCGACGATCCAGTCCTGATCGTTCAGTTCGGCTGGTTCCACCCACTCGCGTCCGGCGAATCGGTGGGCGTCCGCGACGGCTACGCCTTACTTCCTGTGGGGCAGGCAGCGCGAACCAGGCACTCTGCCCAGCGAGTAACGCTTCGGCTGCACGCCTCAGGTGGGTCGGGTTGGGTGTCGGGCTGTTCGCGCAGCCGCCTCACATCCGAGACCGCAGGACGTCGACTTCGCAGCCTGGCAAGAACGGGTCGAAGCCGTGTTCGATCAGCCAGCGGACCCCCCGCAGGCTTCGCAGCGCCCACCACCCGTGGATCACGTCGAGGTCGACGTCAGCGCGGTAGCCGCTGAGGACGTCATCGAGGCGCTCCTCGTGCCCGAGTGTC